>CAXTCV010000009.1:0-50661 GCA_964242725.1 uncultured Methylobacterium sp. | reverse complement strand
GGAAATAGGCCCGGAAGATGAACGACGAGCCGTCGACCAGGATCACCTGATCGCCCGGGCCGACCTTCTTGGGATTGGCGGAGGCGGTCTCGACGGTCATGGGCGCAGGCGTCTCGGGGCGATCAGGGCTCGGGCACGCGGTCGAGTTCGGCACGGCGGGCCGCGACGAGAACGGGCAATTCGTCGTGGACGGTGAGCCCGACGATGTCCAGAGTGACGCTGTCGTAGCCGTGCCGGTGGACGTTGCCCGCCCCCGCGATCAGTCGCCACGGCACGTCGGGATGCCGGGCCTTCGCGGCGGCGCTCAGGCGGCGGCTCGCCTCCGCGACGATCTGCAGGCAGCGCACGAGGGCCTAATGGGTGCGCTCGTCCGCCGCGAAGCTGGCCAGGGTGAAGCCGGCCACGACGCGCGCCGCGCGCTGGGCGTTGGCGAGATATCCGCGCAGGCGGCGCGGTCGCGCTCAGACGGCGACAAGGGCATCGCACCCGGCCCGCTCCCGGATCCGGCTCTTCAGGCCGGCGCGGTTGGCGACATCGACGCGGATCGGGAACAGGTCGCCGATGAAGCGGCACAGCCCGACATAGCCGTAGACGCCCCCCACCACCGGGGCATCGAACTCGATCATCCCGTCGAGGTCGCTGTCGGGCCCCGCGTCGCCGCGCGCGACGGAGCCGAACAGGGCGGCGTGCAGCACCCCGCGGCGGCGCAGTCCGGCCTCGTTGGCGCGCCGGATGTCGAGGGCGGCGTGCATGTCCAGAGTCGCGGCATCAGAGGAGTTTTCGGCACCGCCCAGCATAGCACAACCGCGCCACGCGGGCGGATCAAGCCGCCAGGTCGCGCCCGATCTCCGCCACCCGGCGCAGGTCGTCCACGAAGGCCGCGTAGGCCTCGTCCTTGGCCTCGTCGGGCAGGCGCAGCAGGTAGGACGGATGGACCGTGATGAAGCCCTGGACGCGGTCCTCGAACCGGTCGAACCGGAACGGGCCCCGCGCCCGGGTGATCGGGACCGCCTTGCCGGTCAGCGCCAGCACCGCTGTCGCGCCCAGCGCCACCACGAGCTTCGGGGCCACGAAGTCGAGCTCGCGATCGAGCCACCAGCGATAGTGGCTGACCTCACCGGCCGTCGGCTTCTGGTGGATGCGGCGCTTGCCGCGCTCCTCGAACTTGAAGTGCTTGACGGCATTCGTGAGATAGCTCGCCCCGCGGTCGATCCCGGCCTCCGCCATGGCCCGGGACAGGAGTTGCCCCGCCGGCCCGACGAAGGGCCGGCCCTGCCGGTCCTCCTGGTCGCCCGGCTGCTCGCCGACGAAGGCCACGGTGGCGCCGACCGGCCCCTCGCCCAGCACCGCCTGCGTGGCGCCCGGCACCAGCGGCTCGGTCCGCTTGATGATCGCGTTCAGTTCGTCGAGGTTTTTTGGGTCCTGGTCGGCCATGGCGGCGACGGCGCGGGCGGGTTCGCGGCGTGTGGGCACGGTCGGCTCCCTCTCGATCATGGCCTCTGTCCGCCCCGCCGCCGCCCGGACCAGGGCGGGGATCGCGGCGGTCTCGGGCATGTTGTGCCAGTACTTCTTGGGCATCTCCGCCCGCATCGCCTTCAGGTTGGTGCGGGCCGGGTTGAACGTGCTCTCGTAGTAGGTCTGCCAGCCGGCCTCGAAGCCGTCGCCCTCGGGGAGCGACGCCCGGTTCCCCGGCGGCCCGTAGGTCAGGGTCTCGGTATCCCAGTGGGCGGACCCCTCGGGCGTGAGGATCGACCAGCGCATCCCGCGGAACCGCGCCACGAAGAACGGTGCGGCCGCCTCCAGGATGTGATGGTCGGGCTCGAACCACGCCACGAAACGCTCGCCGGTCGCGTCCTCGGCGCGGCGGAAGCGCAGGAACGCGTGCATCTTGTGGAGGTCGCGCCCGATCGCCTTCGCCATCCGGTGCAGGCGATGGACCAGGGGATCGCTGCCGACCTCCATCAGGTGCCGCTCGCCGTGGCAGACCCGCCAGATCAGGGCGTAGAGCAGCCCGTAACGCTCCGGGTCGCGGTGGGGGATCACCTGCGGGATCAGGGCCGCGACGGGTTTGGGCAGGGCGAGCGGCGCGGCGGGGGCCAGGGCGGCCTCGGTGCCGAACAGGCCGGGGGACTCCGTCACCGACCACGTCGCCGCTTCGGGCGGGACACCCTGCGCGACGAGCCGGCGCGCGGCATCGCGGAAGCCGGTGAGATCGGCGCCCGGGCGCAGCAGGATGCTTTGCGGCGCGCGCGCATTCCCGCCGCCCCCTGCGGGGGAGGGTGGGCCTCGCGTCAGCGAGGGTCGGGAGAGGGGAACCCGGCTTCCGAACAGGGAAGAGCAGGCGTGCGGGCCGGAGCTTTCTTCTGCACCGTCGCTTCCCTGTCCCGAGCCGCTTCGCGGGTCACCCTCCCCCGCAGAGGGGGGAGGGAGCGGCGCGTGACCGAACTTCATCAAAACAAACTCAGCTGCGTCGCCGGCTCGACCAGCCGGGCGCGCAGGTCGAGCCGGTCGGTCAACCCGACCGGCCGGTGGTCGGCGGCGACGAGGAACGGCCGCGCCCGCTTCAGCCCCGAGGTCAGCCGGGCGACGTCGTCGAGGCGCAGGGTCGCGTGGCGGCGCGCCGTGATGATTTTGTCCACCGCCCGGGCGCCGAGCCCCGGCACACGCAGCAGCCATTCCCGGTCGGCCTTGTTCACGTCGACGGGGAATTTCTCGCGGTGCTTCAGCGCCCAGGCGAGCTTGGGGTCGATGTCGAGGGCCAGCATGCCGCCCTCCGAGGCGTCCGCCACCTCGTCGGGGGTGAAGGCGTAGTACCGCAGCAGCCAGTCGGCCTGGTACAGGCGGTGCTCCCGCTGCAGCGGCGGCGGCTTCGGCGGCAGGATCGCCGAGCCGTCCGGGATCGGGCTGAAGGCCGAGTAATAGACCCGCTTCAGCCCGACGCTGCCGTAAAGCTGCGCGCTCTTGCGGATCAGCGCCTCGTCGGTCGTGGCGTCGGCCCCGACGATCACCTGCGTCGAATGTCCGGCCGGCGAGAACCGCCGCTTCTCGGCCTTGGCCTGGACGATGCGCTCGCCGATCTGCGCCATGGCGGTCTGGATCGCGGCCCCGTCCTTCTCGGGGGCGAGGCGTTCCAGGCTCGCCTCGGTGGGCAATTCGACGTTGATCGAGAGCCGGTCGGCATAGAGGCCGGCCTCCTCGATCAGCCAGGGGCTCGCCTCGGGGATCGACTTGAGGTGGATGTAGCCGGCAAAGCCATGGTCGCGCCGGAGCGACTTCGCCACCCGGGTCAGCAGTTCCATCGTGTGGTCCGGCGACTTGATGATGCCGGACGAGAGGAACAGCCCTTCGATGTAGTTGCGCCGGTAGAAGTTGAGGGTGAGGGTCACGACCTCCTCGACGGTGAACTTGGCCCGCCGGACGTTCGAGGACCGCCGATTGATGCAATAGGCGCAGTCGAACAGGCACCAGTTGGTCAGCAGGATCTTGAGCAGCGACACGCAGCGCCCGTCGGGCGTGTAGGCATGGCAGATCCCGGCCCCGGTGGTGGAGCCGAGCCCGTCCTTGCCGGCCGCGCGCTTCGGCGCCGCCGAGGACGCGCAGGAGGCGTCGTATTTCGCGGCATCGGCCAGGATGCGCAGCTTCTTGGCGAGGGTCTCGTCCATCGAACAGACAATGAACGACGAGCCCGGAGGTGCAAGGCCGGCCGGCGGCCGGCCCCCGTCCGCGATGCCGCACCCCGGGCGCGCGCGATATCTCGGTGTGCCGTCCTGCGGATAAGCCGCCCAGCAGCGTCGCCCGGCGGCTCAAGCCATGCAGGGCAACTCACTTCAACAATTTTACGGCGGGCGCGACAGCCGCCGGCGCCTGCGGGAAACGGATCACGCCGGCTCGTCCGGGTCGGTATCGACCACTTTTCGGGCGAGGTCGTAGGAGAAGCCCGCCCGGGCCAGGGCGGCGAGGTCCCGGTCGCGGTGGGCGGCGCGCTGGTCCGGGCGGCGGTGCGGACCGAGGCGCCGGCGCTTGGCGTAGGCCTGCGCGGCCTGCACGTCGATCGCCTCCGCCGCCCCGTCGGGCGTGGCGTCGCGCTCCGCCCGCATGGCGGCCTCGACCACGTCGCGGGGAACCCCCTTGGCGGCGAGCTTGGCCGAGACGCCCCGGCTCGACGTGCCGCGGCGGCGCAGCGTCGCCAGGCGGGTGTCGGCGAAGCGCGCATCGTCCACGAGGCCGGCCGAGACCGCGCGGGCCACGGTCGCCGCCACGAGGTCCTTGAAGCCCTCCGGATCCTCGCCCCGGGCGCGGGCCCGTTTCTGGACCCGCCGCGCCAGGGTCCGGCGCAGCATCTCGGTCGAGGCGCTGTAGCGCTCCAGATAGTGAAGCGCTGCGCGTTCGAGCCAGGCCGGGCTCACCGGGCCGGGCGGCTTGATCGCGCGGTCGCGGCGTTCTGGCGCGGATTCTGCAACGAATGGTGGTTTCACCGGTTCTTCACGATCTCGACAGGTTTCCGTTCCATGCAATGGGTATGGAACGCGCGCAACGCGACAGGCTCGGCCATGGCCCGGACCCCCGTTCTCCGCCCGACCGCAGCCGTAGCCCCCGGCGGAGACGCCTCCGCGCCGCGGCGACAGCCCTGATGCGGCGCGAATGGCTCCTGGTCCTCGTGGCCCTGGGCCTGGCCGCCGTCGCGGGCGCGATCGTCTACCTGTCGCGCCCCAATACCCTCACGGTCGCGGTCGGTCCCCAGGACGGCCCCGAGGCCGCGCTGATCGAGGCCTACGCCCAGGCCCTGGACCGGGCGCGCGAGGATGTCCGCCTCAGGGTGGTGCGCTACGACGACGTCCGCGACAGCGCCATGGCCCTGCAGAGCAACCGCGCCGACCTCGCAGTGGTCCGGCCGGACGTGTTCCTGCCCGAGAACGGCCTGACGCTGGCGATCCTGCACGACGAGGCCCTGGTCATCGCGGGCCCGGAGGCGGCCGATATCGACGATGTGCCGGCGTTGTCGCGCAAGCGCCTCGGCATCGTCGTGCGGCACAGCGCCGACCTGCCCTTCCTGACGAACCTGCTCTCGTTCTACGACCTCGTGCCGGACAATCGGGGCGAGGCGGCCCCCGAGAACGGCCCCGGCGCCGAGGAGGCGGAGGCCGGCCACGTCGTCGTGGTGCCCCTGAAGGTCGGCGAGGTCACCGCCGCCCTCACCGACAAGCGCGTCGACGCGGTCGCGGTGATCGCGAGTCCGGCCTCGAAGACCGCGGCCGCGGTGGTGCGGGCCGTGGAACTCGGCTCGCCGGAGCGCAAGGTCGGCTTCGTCTCGATCCCCGACGGCGACGCGATCCTGCAGCGCTTCCCGGAGCTGCAATCGGTGACCATCCCGGCCGGGACCTTCGGCGGGCGTCCGAAGCGCCCCGACGAGGAGGTCCGCACCGTCGGCGCCTCGTACCGCCTGATGGCGCGGGGCACGGTGAGCCGGGTCGCGGTCGCCTCGGCGACGCAGCACCTGTTCGAGTGGCGCTCGCGGCTCGCCGCGGCGGCGCCGGCGGCGAAGCTGATGAAGGCCCCGGACTTCGACACGACGGTGGCGGCGACCTCGGCGCGGCTGCCGAATCACCCGGGGGCGGTCGATTATTTCGAGCGCGAGCAGCAGACCTTCCTCGACCGGTACGAAGACTACATCTATCTGTTCGCATTCTTCGGGGGCACCATCGGCTCCGGCTTCGCCTGGATCGGGCAGCGCCTCGCGCGCAAGCGCCGGGAACGGGTCGACTACGTCCTCGACCGCCTGCTCGACATCCTGCGCGAGGTGCGCGCCTCGACGAGCACCGCCGAACTGGACGCCATCGCGATCGAGACCGACGGACTCGTCGCCGACGTGGTCTGCTACGCCCGGGAGCGCAGCATCGACGCCCGCACCGTGAGCGCGCTGATCCTGGCGGTGGACGGGGTGCACGCCGCCATCGCCGATGCGCGGCGGCAGGCCGGGCAGACCGAGCCGTCGGCGGTCGCCCGCAACCGGACGGCGCGGCTCCTGGCCCTCGACCTGCCGGCGGCGGAGTAGTGGCCGGCTTCTGCACCGCGCGGCTCCGGAACATCGCGGGCGTCGCCGCATGGCTGGCGGCGTAGGGATATCATGCTAACGGGAGCCATGTTCGATCCCGCAGCAGCCCTTGAAACGGTTCTCGAAGGCCTCGACCGCGAGGCCCGGGAGCCCACCAAGCTCCGGGCCGCGCTCGTCCCGCATCTGCGCCGGGTGATCGAGGAGGGCCACCGCGCCGCCGAGGCCCAGCTGCTCGAGGACCGGAACGGGCTGGGCTGCGCCCAGGCCCTCTCGAATCTCACGGATGCCGTGGTCCGGGCCATCCACGACGCCGTGGTCTGGCGGCTCTACCCCAACGACAACCCCTCCACCGGCGAGCAGCTCGCCGTGGTCGCCACCGGCGGCTACGGGCGGGGCACGATGGCGCCGGGCTCGGACATCGATCTGCTGTTCCTGCTGCCCTACAAGCAGACCGCGTGGTCGGAGAGCGTCGTCGAGGCGATGCTCTACGTCCTGTGGGACCTGAAGCTGAAGGTCGGCCACGCCACCCGCTCCGTGGAGGAGTGCCTGCGCGAGGCGCGGGCCGACATGACGATCCGCACCGCCCTCCTGGAGGCCCGGTTCCTGTTCGGAACCCGGGTCCTGTACGAGGAGCTGGTGACGCGCTTCGACGCCGAGCTGGTGGTCGGCTCCGCGGCCGAGTTCGTGGACGCCAAGCTGCGCGAGCGGGACCTGCGCGTCTCGAAGGCCGGCTCGTCGCGCTACCTCGTGGAGCCCAACGTCAAGGACGGCAAGGGCGGCCTGCGCGACCTCAACACGCTGTTCTGGATCGCCAAGTACACCTACCGGGTGCGCGACCAGATCGAGCTGATCAGCGCCGGCCTGTTCACCCCCGAGGAATACGCGCTGTTCGAGCGCTGCGAGGAGTTCCTGTGGCGGGTGCGCTGCCACATGCACTTCGTGACCAAGCGGTCGGAGGAGCGGCTGTCCTTCGGCCTGCAGCCGCGGATCGCCGAGCGCTTCGGCTACGAGGCGCGGGGCGGCCTGTCGGGCGTCGAGCGCTTCATGAAGGCCTATTTCCGCTTCGCCAAGGACGTGGGCGACCTCACCGCCATCGTCTGCGCGGAGCTGGAGGCGCGCCACGCCAAGCGCACGCCGGTGCTCGACCGCTGGATCGGCCGGTTCCGCGACCGCTTCCGCGCCACCGCGATGGAGGCGGAGGATTTCTGGATCGACCACGGCCGGGTGAACCTGCGCGCCGAGGACGCCTTCGAGCGCGATCCCGTCAACCTGATCCGCCTGTTCTGGCTCGCCGACCGGCACAACCTCGCGATCCACCCGGACGCCAAGCGGCTGGCGAGCCGCTCCCTGCGCCTCGTCAACCCGACCCTGCGGGTCGACGTCGAGGCGAACCGCCTGTTCCTCGACATCCTCACCTCCCGGAACGCCCCGGAGGAGGCGCTGCGCGAAATGAACGAGGCGGGGGTGCTCGGCCGGTTCATCCCGGATTTCGGCCGCATCGTCGCGATGATGCAGTTCAACATGTACCACCACTTCACGGTGGACGAGCACCTGCTGCGCACGGTCGGCGTGCTCGCCGACATCGAATCGGGCCGCAGCCAGGAGACCTATCCGCTGGTCTCCCGCCTCGTGCACACGATCCACAACCGCACGGCGCTCTACGTGGCGATCCTGCTCCACGACATCGCCAAGGGACGGCCGGAGGACCACTCGATCGCCGGCGCGGCCATCGCCGAGAAGCTCTGCCCGCGCTTCGGCTTGAACCAGGCCGAGACCGAGACCGTGCACTGGCTGGTGGAGCACCACCTGCTCATGTCGATGACCGCGCAGAGTCGCGACCTCTCCGACGCCAAGACGATCGAGCGCTTCGCCGCCCGGGTGCAGACCCTGGAGCGGCTGAAGCTCCTGACCATCCTGACGGTGGCCGACATCACGGCGGTCGGCCCCGGCGTCTGGACCGCCTGGAAGGGCACCCTGATGCGGACGCTCTACGACGAGACCGAGGTGTTCCTCTCGGGCGGCCATTCCGAGATCGCCCGGACCGACCGGGTCCGCCTCGTCCAGATGGGCCTGCGCGAGCAGCTGCCCGGCTGGACGTCGGAGGAGTTCGACGCCTACGCGGCCCGGCACGGGCAGGCCTACTGGCTCAAGGTCGACGGCACGCGCCAGCTCAAGAACGCGACGTTCCTGCGCGCGGCCCTCGCCGACGGCCGCACCAGCGCGACCGACGTGGCCCTCGACCCCGTGCGCGGCGTCACCGAGATCACGATCTACTCGCCGGACCATCCGCGCCTGCTCGCCATCATCACCGGCGCCTGCGCGGCGGCCGGCAGCAACATCGTCGACGCGCAGATCTTCACCTCCACGGACGGCTTCGCCCTCGACACGATCTTCATCTCGCGGGCCTTCGAGCGGGACGACGACGAGCTGCGCCGGACCCGGCGCATCACGGCGTCGATCGAGCGCGCCCTGAAGGGCGAGATCCGCATCGCCGACCTCGTGGCCGACAAGCACCCGCCGTCGAGTGCCCGCGCCAAGACCTTCCCGGTGCCGCCGGACGTCACCCTCGACAACGCCCTGTCGAGCCGGGAAACCGTGGTGGAGGTCACGGGCCTCGACCGGCCCGGCCTGCTCTACGAGCTGACGACGGCGTTCGGCCGGCTGTCGCTGAACATCACCTCGGCGCATGTGGCGACCTTCGGCGAGCGGGCCGTCGACGTGTTCTACGTCACCGACCTCACGGGTACGCGGGTGACGCAGCCCGACCGGCAGGCCGCGATCCGGAGTTCCGTGATGGACGTGTTCGCGGGGGATGTCGCGGCCCTCAAGGCCGAGGGGCTCGAGGCCCTGGTCGCGGCGCCGCCGCCGCGGGAGGCATGAGCACCGGGTTGATTTCGCTGGCCCCTCGCCAGATATCAGCGCCGGTTCCGATTGCCCGAGCCCCCCTCTGCCGGACGACTGAAAGACGATGACGAGCAACGACATGCCCCAGGACGACCAGCGTCAGACCACGGTCGAAGCCGGTGCCGGCGCGGCCCAGGACACCGCGGCCGCGGATTCGCGCGCCGAAGGGTCGGTCGATCCCGTCGCGGAGGCCCTGGCCCTGCTCACCGCCGAGCGTGACGAATTGAAGGACCGGATGCTGCGCACGCTCGCCGAGATGGAGAACCTGCGCCGCCGGACCGAGCGCGAGGTGGCCGACGCCCGGGCCTACGCGGTGACGAACTTCGCCCGGGATGTCCTCAACGTCGCCGACAACATCCGGCGCGCCCTGGACAGCGTCCCGGCGGACGCGAAGGCCGGGACCGACGGCGCGCTGACGGGCCTGATCGACGGGATCGAACTCACCGAGCGGGACCTCGGCAAGACCCTGGAGCGCCACGGGGTGAAGCTCGTCGAGCCGCAGGGCCAGAAGTTCGACCCGAATCGGCACCAGGCCATGTTCGAGGTGCCGAACCCGGAGGTCCCGGCCGGCACCGTCGTTCAGGTGGTGCAGTCCGGCTACGTCATCGGCGACCGCGTGCTCCGGCCGGCCCTGGTCGGCGTGGCCAAGGGCGGGCCCAAGGCGGCGGCGAACCCGGCCGACGCCGCGTGATCGGCTCGCGGCGCGGCCCTACTGACAGGGCAGCGCCGCCGCGAAGTCGGCGATGAACTGCGCCGTCTCGCGGGTCTGCGCCGACGCCCGCTTGTCGCGGGCGACCGCGCCCGCCTCGCGTTCCAGCCGGCGGTTGCAGGCGCAGTGGGTCAGGGTTCCCGACAGGGGATCGGCCGAGCAGGCATCGTGGTGTGCGCAGGCGCGGTCGAGCGCGTCGATGGGCTCGTAGCCGGGACCGCGGTTACCCGGTCCACAGAAGTTGCCGTAGATCAGGACCGCGCCCCGGCCGGAGGGCCCGGGCGGGATGATCGCCTGGCCCCGCGCCGATGCCGCGCAGGCCACCAGTCCGAGGGCGAGAAGCGCCGCTGGGGCAGCGGGCGGGCGGGGCATGTGTCTGGGCGTGGTCACGGCCGATCCTGTCGGAGATGCCCCGGTCACCGCGCGGTGACGCCCGCGCGGCATCCGGCATCGACGACCCCGAACCAATCCGAGCCGAGCGCGACCGGCTGATGACGTCCCGAAGCCGAACGCCGTGCATAGCGACTCAGCCGGGCCGGGCCGTCAAGATCCGCCGCAATCAATATTGATTAGAATCGGTAATTGACTCCCGCCCTGACCAGAGCGAACCCTGAATCCTGTTTGCCGGCACCATAATACGCCGGAACACCGGCATTGTAGTATGTCGTTCCGGCAAAGCCGCGGTCGAGATGCAGATACAGGGCCTCGACCTTGGCCGACAGCTTCTCGGTGAAGGCATACTCGATGCCGCCGCCCGCGGCGTAGCCGGTCCGGTCGGTCCCGGGCAGCGTCGAGGGATACGCGGCCGCCGATGACGCGCGGGCGCCACCCCCGTAGGCGAAGCCGCCGGTCCCGTAGACCAAGACACGGTCGAACGCGTAGCCGAGGCGGCCGCGGACCGTGCCGAAATAGTCGAGGCTCGGCCGGACGCTTTAATACGGCGTCGTACCCAGATAGGCCGCGTCCGCCTTGGCGAAGGACGCGCCCTGGATGTCGGTCTCGAAGCCGATCACGAAGCCTGAGCCGGGCGTGAGTTGGTAATTGTACCCGATCTGGCCGCCGCCGGCGAAGCCGCCGGAGCGGTTGCCGCCGGTGATCGCGCCGTAGGTCGGATCGGTGTAGCCACCGCTGCCCGTATGGAAGGCGTAGCCGGCATTCACACCGGCGTAGAGGCCCGTCCAGGTGAAGGCCGGCAGCGCCGGCGGGGGCGGAGGCGGCGCCCGCCGGGGCAGGTCCGCCGCCTGGGCGCCGAGCGCGACGCAGCCTGCCGCGGCGCCGAGGAGCGCGGTTCGAACGCATGTCGTCATGGGAGTCTCGTCTGTGGGGCGGGGTCAGAGGGCCAGGAGGAGCAGGCCGACGACGGTCACCGCCAGGATCAGGCACAGCGCGAGGTCGAGCACCGGGGCGCCGCCGCAATCTGGGGCCGGCCCGGACTCGTCGCGGCCGGCCTCGGACAGGGCGATCACGACCCGACCTCTCCGTTCCCGGTGGCGTTCGCGGTCTTGACGGCCCGTAAGGCCCGTGCCGGCGTGCCGGCACCCTGGGGTGCCGCCGCCCCGTCTGAGGGGATAACGGGAGCGGCGGCCTGCGACGCCCTCGTTTCGCCGGCGCGGTGGACCGTATCCGCGACAGCGATGCCGAAGGCGGGCAGCGCGAGGGCGGCCAGGACGCAGAGGATGCGTCCGAGCCGCGGCATGGGATCACCCTGCCGGAACCGGCGGGCGGCGGCGGACGGGATCGTGAGGGGCGGCAACGTTTGGGTGACGAGAATGCGCGTCTCGACCGCCATGATCCGGGCTCCGCAGTTTACGTGGGAAATTTGACCACGCAATTTGTGTACGTGTGTAAAAATCCCACGTCAATTCGGAAAGCGTGTGTGCATGTGCGTCCGCGCACGCTGTGGGATTGTCTCCCACGCCACATGCGATAACGATGCGGCCATGTCCGAGACTGCCGATACACCGCGAGACGGCGCGAGCCTGCACGCACCGCTGGCGCGGCTCCTGCGCCCGCTGGTGCGCCTGCTGGTGGCCCGCGGGATCACCTTCCCGGCCCTCACAGACCTGCTGCGCGAGCTCTACGTGAACGTGGCCGAGTACGATTTCGCGCTGTCCGGCAAGGAGCAGACCGACAGCCGCGTGTCCCTGCTCACCGGCATCCACCGCAAGGAAGTGCGGCGCCTGCGCGGAGCCGGTGCACCGGTGAGCGCGGTGCCCGCCGTGGTCTCGCGCACGAGCCGGATCATCGCCCGCTGGATCGCCGATCCGGCCTTCACCGATCCGCAGGGCCATCCCCTGCCGCTGCCGCGGACCGCCGAAGGCGATGCTGCCTCCTTCGAGACCCTCGTCGCCGGCGTCACCCGCGACCTGCGGCCCCGGGCGGTCCTCGACGAGTGGCTCGACCGGGGCCTGGCCTTCACGGATGCGCAGGACCGGATCGTGCTGGCGGAGGCCGCCTACGTGCCCAAGGGTGACGGCGCCGAGGGACCGCAGCTCTACTATTTCGGGCGCAACCTGCACGACCACATCGCGGCCGCCGTGGCCAACATCGTCGGCGACACGCCGCGGTTCCTGGAACGGGCCGTCCATTACGACGGGCTCTCGAAGGACCTCGCGGTCAAGCTCGAGGCGCGGGCGCGCGAGATCGCCATGGAGGCGCTGCAGCAGGCCAACCGCGAGGCGCACGCCGCCTGCCAGACCGATCCGGGCGGCGATCACCGCTGGAATTTCGGCCTCTACGTGTACGCGGAAGCCGCCCCGCCCGCGCGCCCCACGGACGAACGCTGAGAGGCCGGCCGGTGCGATCCCTGCCAAACCGCCGGTTCGTCCTGCGCCTCCTCGCGGGTATCGCGACGCTGCGGCCGGGTTCCGCCCGCCCGCAGGAGGCGCCGCGCGATCAGGGCATCGGCGGCACCGGGATGATGCGGACCGACGAGCCGCGCAACGATCCCCTCGGCGAGGGCGACCGCGGCATCGGCGGCACCGGCGTGATCGGCACGATCCGCCGGTTCGGCTCGATCATCGTCAACGACCTGCGCATCGCCTATCCGCCGGAGGTGGCGGTGCGCATCGACAGCGCGGTCGCGCAGGCGACCGATCTGAAGATCGGGCACGTCGTCCACGTGATCGCCCGGCCGGAGGGCGGCGGACTCGCCACGCGCCGGATCGACGTGACCAGCGAGGTGGTCGGGCCGGTGGATTCGGTCGCGCCGGGCCGGATGATCGTGCTCGGGCAGCGGGTTTCGACCGCGGGCCTGTCCGGCGACTGGAAGCCGGGGACGCGGGTCGCCGTCAGCGGCCTGCGCCGGCCGGACGGGGTGATCGTGGCGAGCCTCGTCGAGCCGCGCGAGGCCGGACCGGACCGCGTCGCCGGGCCCGTCCGGCGCGGGGAGAACGGCGCCCTCATGATCGGCGGCCTGCGCCTGACGGGGGCCGACGCCCTGCCGCCGGGCCGGCGCGCCCTGGTGACCGGGAGGGGGGTGGACGGCACCCTCGACGCGACCAACGCGGCGGAACTCGGCCTGCCCTTCCCGCCGGGGCTGAAGCAGGTCTCCATCGAGGCCTATATCGGCCGCGCAGGCGCCGGCCTGGACCTCGGCTCCGGCTACCGGGCCACGGGCCGGCCGGGCCCGAAGGTTCCGCTTCAGGGGAGCGTCCGGGCCGTGCTGACCGCCGCCATCGCGCGGGACGGCAAGCTGACGGTGGACCGGCTGCGGATCGAGGACCGCATCGCCCCCGAGCCGCCGCAGCCGGATGCCCCGCGCTTCGAGCGGGAACGCGACCGCCTGGATCTGCGCAACCTGCCCGACGAACTGCCGGGACGCTTCGGCGCCGAGCCCGGCGGGCGGCCGAGCACCGGCGGTCTCGGCGAACCGCGCGTCCCCGGCATCGACACACGCTCAGGATCCGGCCCGATCCCCGGCGCCGTGGGACAAGGCGGGTTCGGGGCGCCGCGGGGCGGCTTCGGCGGGGCGCCGGCCGGCGCCCCCGGCGCCTTCCCGCTCGGCCCGGGCGCCCCTCCGGCGGGCCCCGGCGGCTTCGGGGGTCCGCCCGGCGGACCGGGGGGCGGCGGTCCGGGCGGGTTCGGCGGCGGACCCGCAGGACCGCCGGGGGGCCGGCGCTAGAGGCGCGTTCCGGGGGGCGGCCACCGGCTTTTGCGACAGGCCGGTGCGGGATCGCGGATCGCCCGCATCGGTCCGGTTCCGAGGTCCGGGACGCCGCGCCGGAGTCTGAACGCGGTTGGCGTGGCCCTGCGTGGGTCTGGCGTGGACGGGTTTGCGACAGTCCGCTTCCGGACGGCGGATGCATTGAAGTGGACATAGCCGCGGGGACCGCTCACGAGCCTGTGAGGACGTTCGCTGCGTCCGCTGCGAGCACCAGCAACAAGGCCGGTTAACGTCGCAGGTGGACGATGCGACGGCGCCCTCTGTGGCCATGTCGCTCTCGTTCCAGCATTGGCTCAGCCCTTCCATGATCCGCATTCTCGGCAAGGCCAGTTCGATCAATGTGCGCAAGGTGCTTTGGACCTGCGCCGAGATCGGATTGGACTACGATCGGCAGGATTACGGCAGCGGCTTCGAACCAACGGACACCCCGGAATTTCGAGCCCGGAACCCGAACGGCCTCGTGCCCGTGATTGAGGACGCGGCAGGGGCCTTGTGGGAGTCGAACACGATCTGCCGCTACCTCGCTGCGAGCGCCGCTCGGACCGATCTGCTCCCCGCTGACCCACGTGGACGCGCGCTCGTTGAGCAGTGGATGGACTGGCAAGCGACCGAGTTGAACGCGTCCTGGCGTGTGGCTTTCCTCGGCCTCGTTCGTCGTGATCCAGCGCACGCCGATCCCGACCGGATCGCGGCGGGGGTTGAGGCTTGGAACGCGGCTATGGGCATCCTCGACCGCCACCTCTCCGCGACGGGATCGTATGCGACCGGGGCGACCTTCACGCTTGCTGACGTCGTTCTCGGCTTGTCGGTGAACCGTTGGCGGATGACACCGATGGAGCGCCCGAGCTATCCCGCCATCTCGGCTTATCACGATCGCCTCCTCACTCGACCCGGCTACCGCGCACACGGTGCGAATGGCGTCCCATAGGAGAGTGCGAGCCCCGCCTTCAGCCAGGCTGCGTTCCGGCGTCGGGGGTCCACCTGCACCGGATCATTCTGGCCCGCTCACGAGGTCGGCGTTCCGGTTTTGCGGAGAGGACCGCTCTCGACACCAAGCCAGAGTTGCCGGGCGGCTGGCGAATGACGGCGTTGTGGATGCGCCGGAGGCTGGGCGGCCGACCTGTGTCGAAGCCAGCCTCCCATCCTGGTCAATCAGCGTCCCCCTTCCAGATCCCCGCCGTCACCGCGCCGGGACCGGCGTCACCCCCGGCCTCGCGCCGGAGCAGGTCCCGCTTGCGCGCCACGCCCCAGCGATAGCCCGAGAGGGCCCCGTCGGAGCGCACCACCCGGTGGCAGGGGATCGCCACCGCGATCGGGTTCGCCCCGCAGGCCCCGGCGACCGCCCGGGTCGCGGCGGGCAGGCCGATGGCGCGGGCGATCTCCGCATAGGTCGCGGTCGAGCCCACGGGGATCCGCCGCAGGGCCTCCCAGACCCGCTGCTGGAAGGCGGTGCCGCGGATGTCGAGGGGCAGGTCGAGGCCGCGGTCCGGCGCCTCCACGAGGCCGATGACCCGGGCCATCCAGTCCTCGAAGCCCGGGTCGCCGCCCACGATCTCCGCCCCCGGGAACCGGTCCTGGAGTTCGCGCAGGAGCGGCTCGGGGGCGTCCCCGAGCAGGATCGCGCAGACGCCCGCCTCGGTCGCCGCCACCAGGATCGCGCCCAGGTCGCAGGCGCCGATGCCGAACCGGATGCGCAGGCCGGGGGCGCCCTTCCGATAGGCTGCGGGCGGCATGCCGAGGCGCGGGGCGCCCGCCGCGTAGAAGCGGCTCGCCGCGCCGTAGCCGGCCGCGTACAGCGCCTCCGTGACCGAGCCGGCCCCGGGCAGCCGGGCGGCCAGGCCGGCGGCGCGGCAGGCGGCCGCGTAGGCCTTCGGCGTCACGCCGGTGGCGGCCTTGAACACCCGGTGGAAATGAGACGCGCTCAGACCCGCGGCCTGGGCCAGCGCGGCGAGCGACGGCGTCGTCTCGGCCGATTCGATCAGCCGGCAGGCACGCGCCACGGCCTCGGCCCGGCGCGCGGCGAGGCCGGGCTCGTCCGGGCGGCAGCGCCGGCACGGCCGGAAGCCGGCGTCCTCGGCCTCGGCGCAGGTCCGGTGGAAGGAGACGTTCTCGGGCCGGGCCGCCCGGGAGGCGCAGCTCGGCCGGCAATACACCCCGGTGGTGCGGACCGCGTACACGAAGCTGCCGTCCGCCCGGGCGTCGCGGGCGGCAAGGGCCGCCCATCGCTGGGAGTCACGGGGGTCCGACCGCGGGGCGATGCTCATGGCAGGGGCATTATGCGACTTGGCGGGCGCCATGGGGAGGGGCATGAGAGGACCTGTGGAGCGGGCGATATCGCGCGTCCCACCCTGCCCGCCCGCCGCCGATCCGGCATCCCGCTCCTTGCTGCCGAATCCACCGACCCCCGACCGGTCATCGATCCGCCTCGCGAGTCCCATCGTGGCCCCCAGCAACACCGATCACATCCATGTCGGACAGGATGGATGGCTGTTCCTGAAGACCGGGACGAACGACGTCCTCGGCCAGTACGAGCGGCCCGAGGAGACGACCGAACTCGTCTGGCACTGGCGGAGCCTGATCGCGACGCGCGAGCGACGCCTGCGGGCCATGGGCATCCTGTACCGTCACGTGGTCGCGCCGGAGAAGCTGATGATCTACGATCACCGGCTCGACGGGATCGCCCTCCGGCCGGGCGCGTCGCCGGCCTACCGGCTGCTCCACTGCGAGCCGCCGCCCGGCCGCCTCCGGAGCCCGATCGCTCGCTACGCCGCCTGGCGCCGGCGCCGGCGCTGGCGGAAGACCTGCATCGACCTCGTGACGCCGATGCGCGCGCAGCGCGACGGGACCGACCTCTACTGCCGGACCGACACGCACTGGTCCTTCGACGGCTGCTACTTGGCCTACGCGGAGATCTGCCGGGCGCTGGGCGCCGCGCCCCGGGCGGATCTCCGGGACCGGCCGTCCTTCGAGACCGACCACGACGGCGACCTCGGGAGCGCGTTCGATCCGCCCCGCCGGGCGCGCTCCCGCACGGTCCTGATGCAGCAGGACGCGGTGCGGACCTATGGCAGCCCGATCGTCGAGGCGCGGGAGAAGGCCGGCCTGCTGCACACGCTGCATGTCGGCGCCCATGTGGTCTACGGCAACGCCAGGGCGACCGACCCGCGCCGGCTGGCGCTGTTCGGCGATTCCTTCTCGCACGTCATGCCGTACATGCTGACGATCATGCTGGCCGAGACGTTCCGCGAGGTGCATTTCGTCTGGAGCACGTCGCTCGACTGGCCGTATCTCGAACGGGTGCGGCCCGATATCGTCCTCACCGAGGTGGCCGAGCGCTTCATGGTCCAGCTGCCCGACGACACCTTCTCGGTGGAGCGCTACGCGCAGGAGCGGTTCGGCGCCGAACTGGCCGGTGCCCGCGCCTGAGCGGCGGCCGGGGCTCCCTCAGGCCTCCAGCTTGGCCACCAGCGCGTCCGACAGGGCGAAGTTCACGTAGACGTTCTGCACGTCGTCCTGATCCTCGATCACCTCGACGAGGCGGATCAGCTTCTCGCCGGTCTCGTCGTCGACGTCGATGGTGTTCTGCGCCTTCCAGATCAGGCCGGTGCGGCGCGGCTCGCCGAACCGGGCCTCGAGCGCCTTGGCGACCTCGCCGTAGGAATCCTGGGCGCAGACGACCTCGTGGCCGTCCTCCCCGGAGCTCACGTCGTCGGCGCCGGCCTCGATGGCGGCCTCCAGCATCGTGTCGGCATCGGCCACGGAGGCCGGGTAGGCGATGACGCCGACCCGATCGAACATGAAGGCGACGGCGCCGGTCTCGGCCAGGCTCCCGCCCGACTTGGTGAAGGCCGAGCGCACGTCGGAGGCGGTGCGGTTGCGGTTGTCGGTCTGCGCCTCGACGATCAGCGCGGCGCCGCCGGGGCCGTAGCCCTCGTAGCGGATGTCCTCGTAGTGCTCGCCGTCCGCCCCGGCGGCCTTCTTGATGGCGCGCTCGATATTGTCCTTGGGCATGTTCTCGGCGCGGGCCGCGATGATCGCCGCGCGCAGGCGCGGGTTCATGGCTGGATCGGGCGTGCCGAGCTTGGCCGCCACGGTGATCTCGCGGGCGAGCTTGCCGAACACCTTCGAGCGGACTGCGTCCACCCGGCCCTTCCGGTGCATGATGTTCTTGAACTGCGAATGGCCTGCCATGGCGTGTGAGACTTTGTTCGGGGGCGAGGGCGGGCGTTCAGGACCCCGCCCTCGCGGCTGTGAGGTCGCCGCGTTATAGGCCGCCCCGTTTCGACGAAGCAACGCGGTCGGCCATCCGTGCGGGGACGGCGGGGCGCCGGGCCGCATCGCAAGCGCATGGCGGCGGAAAGATCTGCGCGGACAGGCGTTGGCGCAGGCGATCCCCGTTCTGGAATCACGATGGTGCGCCGGAACAGCACGCGACCGACCGTGACGGGCGCCGGCACGGGCCGGATGCCGGCCTTCGCGGCCGACGCCGACGCGCAGGCCGCCACGTGTTCCGGGCGGCCCTCGACGCGCCGCGGGAATCGTGGATCGGCGCCTCGGGCCGGACGGCGATGATCGGAACCATGCTGATCCCGGGCTGGATCGACGGAGACCTCGCCCGGCACGGCTCTCGTGGGGAAATGACCAGCATGCAGGCCCAGAAGAACCGCCCCGACCACCGCTCCGATCCGGTCGACACCGACATCGGGGCGCAGGGCCGCTTCGACGCGCGCTCGACCGCCCCGGCCGCGGCGGCCGATCCGCGCTGGCTGAAGCTCGGGATCGCGGCGGCGCTGGGCGTCGTCGCCGGCACGATGCTGTTCGCCACGGAGGCGCAGGGGCGGACCGAGGGGCGCGGAGCGCGTCGATCGGGCGGACGGTAACAATCCTGCCCCGCAGGACTTCCGCGCCGCATCCGGCCTCCGACAGCCTTGCTGAAAACGCCGTGTCGCGCCCCACTTACTCCAGCGCCTTTCGGGAGGATCTGATGCCGGTATCGACCCGTCGTGACCTTGTGCGGGGTGCGCTCGCCGGGAGTGCCGTCCTCGGACTCGGCGGTCGCGCCGGCGCCGCGGCCGCCCTCGGCGGGAAGCAGGCACCGGGCTTCTACCGGACCCGTCTCGGCACCTGCGAGATCACGATCCTCAACGACGGCGTCCGAAGCTTCCCGATGCCGGATCGCTTCGTGCGCAATATCCCCCGGGACGAGGCCCTCGGCGCCGCGCAGGCCGCCTACATGCCGCCGGGTCAGGTGACGGTGCCGTTCAACCCGACGTTGATCAATACCGGCGCGAAGCTGATCCTGATCGATACCGGCAACGGTCAGGGTCAGGGCGCACCGGTCGGTCGCCTCACGGCGAACCTCGCGGCGGCCGGGATCGAACCCGAGGACATCGACCTCGTGCTCCTCTCGCATCTCCATCCCGATCACACCAACGGACTGAAGACAGCGGGCGGGGCGCTCACCTTCCCGAAGGCCGAGATCCGGGCCGCCGCGCCCGACTGGTCGTTCTGGATGAGCGACGCCAACATGGCCCAGGCCGCCGATCCGGTGACACAGGCCTACTTCGCCAATACCCGCAGGGTGCTCGGCGACCTGCGGGACCGGATCGGCACCTTCGCGTGGGGCGAGGAGGTGGCTCCCGGGATCACGGCGCTGGCCGCCCCCGGGCACACGCCGGGCCACACCGCCTTCGCGGTCGCGTCAGGACCGGACCGCCTGCTGGTCCAGTCCGACGTGACCAACATCCCGGCCTTCTTCCTGCAACACCCGGACTGGCACGTGATGTACGATTACGATGCCGATCAGGCGCAGGCGACGCGCCACCGCTTCTACGACATGGCTGCGTCCGAGAAGGCTCTCGTGGTCGGCTACCATTTCCCCTTCCCGTCGCTCGGTCATGTCGAGCGCGACGGGCCGGGCTACCGGCTGGTGCCGATCGCCTGGAGCGCGGCGCTCTGATCCCGTAAGGCTTGCCACCGGATCAGACCGGCGAGGTCGACCACGCCACCCGGCCATTCCACGCCGGCGAGGTGCCGGTGCGGGCGCCCCGGCTCCCCGAGATCCGAGACCGCCGAGAAGGCGCCGTCGAGCCGGTGGCTGTCGGTGTAGCGGCTCCGCGTCGCCAGGACGGGCAGGCCGGCGGCGCGGGCCGAGGCGATGCCGGCCGCGGAATCCTCGAAGGCCACCGCCTCCGCGGCCGCGACATCCAGGCCGGCCAGCGCCAGGAGGAAGACGTCGGGGGCGGGCTTCTTGCGCTCCGCCTCGTCGCCGGCCGCGATCACGTCGAAGGGTGCGGCGCCGGGCGGGAAGTTCACGCTCAGCAGCCGGTCGACATTCGGCCGGCTGGTGGTGGTGGCCACGCCGAGCCGGATCCCGGCCGCCCGGGCCTCGGCGACGAGCCGGGCAACGCCGGGGCGCAGCGGCAGCCGGCTCTCCACCACGAGGTCGCCATACGCGACGGTCTTGCGGGCGTGGATCTCCGGCGCCAGCGCCTGGAGCGCGGAGACCTCCGCCGGGCGCCGCGTCGCGATGTAATGGGCGAGGCGCTCCTTGCCGCCCATCACGGTGAGCAGCTCGGCGTAGAGCGCCGCGTCCCAGTGCCAGGCCAGGCCGAGCTCCCCGAAGGCGCGGTTGAACGCCTGCCGATGCAGGTCCTCGGTCTCGGCCAGCGTGCCGTCGACGTCGAAGATCAGCGCCCTCAGCACGGCAGATCGCGGCCGGAGGCGCCCTCCGCGCCGGCCCGGATCGCCGCGATGCGCTCCGCGTAGGCGTCCGGGCCGCCGCTGAAGACGGCGTTGCCGGCCACGAAGGTGTCGGCGCCCGCCCGGCTCGCGGCCCGGACGGTCTCGGGGTCGATGCCGCCATCGACCTGGATGCGGATGTCGCGCCCCGCCACCATGGCCCGCACCCGGGCCACGGTATCCATGCTGCTCTTCAGGAAGCTCTGGCCGCCGAAGCCGGGGTTCACCGTCATCACCAGCACGAGGTCCACGAGGTCGAGCACCGGCTCGACCATCGCAGCAGGGGTGCCCGGATTGATCGCCACGCCGGCGCGCTTGCCGAGGTCGCGGATGGTCTGGAGCGAGCGGTGGATATGCGGCCCGGCCTCGGCATGGACCGTGATGCCGTCGGCGCCGGCCTGCGCGAAGGCCGCGAGATACGGGTCGGCCGGGGCGATCATCAGGTGCACGTCGAAGAACTTTTCCGTGTGCGGCCGGAGCGCCTTCACCACCGGGGGCCCGAAGGTGATGTTGGGCACGAAGTGCCCGTCCATCACGTCGAGGTGGATCCAGTCGGCCCCGGCCGCGTCCACGGCGCGGGTCTCCTCGGCGAGCTTCGAGAAATCGGCCGAGAGGATCGAGGGGGCGATGACGGGTGTGAGCATGGGCGACTCTCGGGATCGGCTCAGGCCAGACGTCTGCGGCGTTCGACGAGCTGCATGATCATCGGCGTCAGGATCAACTGCATCGCGAGATCCAGCTTGCCGCCCGGGATCACGATGGAATTGGCCCGGCTCATGAAGCTGTCGTGGATCATGGAGACGAGATACGAGAAGTCGATCCCCTTCGGATCCTTGAAACGGATCACCACCATCGATTCGTCGGCGGTGGGGATCCAGCGGGCGATGAACGGGTTCGAGGTGTCGACCGTCGGCACCCGCTGGAAGTTGATGTCGGTGAACGAGAATTGCGGGCAGATGGTCTGCACGTAATCGGGCATCCGCCGCAGGATCACGTCGGTGACCGCCTCGGTGGAATAGCCGCGGAACGAGCGGTCCCGGTGCAGCTTCTGGATCCACTCCAGGTTGATCACCGGCACGACGCCGATCTTCAGATCGGCGTAGCGGGCGATGTCGACATCCGGGTCGGCCACGCAGCCGTGCAGGCCCTCGTAGAACAGCAGGTCGGAATCCGGCGGGAACGCCTCCCAGTCCGAGAAGCTGCCCTCGGGGATGCCGTAGGCCGCGGCGTCGTGCGGGTCGTGGGCGTAGTGGCGGGTGCGGCCGGTGCCGCTCTCGGCGTAGCTGCGGAACACCGCCTCCAGCTCCGGCAGCAGGTTCGCCCGGGGCGCGAAATGGGACAGGGTCGGCTCGCGCGCCATCATGGCCCGCATCGTGTCGCGGTCGAAGGCGTGGAAGCCGTCGCCCTCGATGAACACCGCCCGCACGTCCTCCCGGCGAAAGATCTGCTCGAAGGTGTTGCGCACCGAGGTGGTGCCGGCCCCGGAGGAGCCGGTCACCGAGATGATGGGGTGCCGCGCCGACATGGGTCTGGACTTCGCGTTGCGTCTACGAGCGCATCAATCCGCGCTGGCCGAACAGCGGCGAGCGGCCGGCATCGGGCTTGCCGCCGGCGTAATAGGCGGCCACGCACGCCACCTCCTCGGGGGTGCCGCAGACCAGCGGCGCGCGCTCGTGGATGCCGGTGGCCACGAGGTCGAGGATGCGGGTCTGGCCGTCGGTCGCGGCGCCGCCGGCCTGCTCGACCAGCATCGCCACCGGCGCGACCTCGTAGAGCAGTCGCAGGCGGCCGCGGGCGTAGTTCTTCCGGGCGTCGCCCGGATACAGGAACACGCCGCCCCGGGTCAGCACGCGCTGGATGTCGGCCACCAGGGAGGCGAGCCAGCGCATGTTGTAGTCCTTGTCGCGGGGCCCCTCGGTGCCGCGCTGGCAATCCTCGATATAGGCCTTCACCGGGGCGTCCCAGTGCCGGACGTTCGAGGCGTTGACGGCGAATTCCTTCGTGGAGGCCGGGATCGCCATGGCCGGATTGGTCAGGCGGAACCGGCCCTCGGCGCGGTCGAGGACGTAGGATTGGGTGCCGTCGCCCAGCGTCAGGATCAGCGCGGTCGCCGGGCCGTAGGTCACGAAGCCGGCCGCGATCTGCGCCGTGCCGGGCGTCGTGAACGAGGCGACCGGGTTGGCCGGGTCCTTGATCGACGGGCGGATGCCGAAGATCAGCCCCACCGCCATGTTGACGCCGATGTTGGACGAGCCGTCGAGCGGGTCGATGGCCACGGCCAGCGGCGCGTCCGGGTTCAGCCGCATCACCGCCTCGGCCTCCTCGGAGGCGACCTCGGCGACCGGCGCGTCCCGCAGGGCCGCCGTCACGCTCTCGTGGGCGATGACGTCGAGCGCCTTCTGCACGTCGCCGTCGCTGTTGTGATCGCCCGCCGCCGCGAGGTCGCCGCCGAGCGCCCCGCGCCCGATCCGCTCGCTGATCTCCACCGCCGAGCGCGCCACCGCGGCGATCACCGCGGCGGCATCCTTCAGCGCCGGGTCGGCCTCCACGGCCTGCGCCAGGCAGGCATCGAGGGGCGTTCCGATCGCCGCTGAGATTGCCATCGGCCTATCCTTCCTGGTCGGATCCCGCCTGCCGGGATCACGCGTCCGCGCGGGTTCTGTAGCGGCCGCACCGCGGTCACGATAGCGGTCCCGGGCGCCGGATCGAAGGGACCGTCGGCCCGGCGTTCAAGATTTCTGCGCGATCTTGTGTCAAAGCACAAAAAATACGAGACCTCGGCCATGCGCAACCTCTCCCTCAAGCAGCTCCAGGCGGTGGCGGCGGTGGCCCGGCTCGGCACCATGACCCGGGCGGCGCAGGAACTGAACGTCACCTCGGCCGCCCTCTACGCGCGCATCCGCCAGCTCGAGGAAGAGGCCGGGCTCCTGCTGTTCGACCGGACCCCCGGCGGCCTCAAGCCGACCGATGCCGGCCGCGAGATGCTCTGGGCCATCGACAGCATCAACACCGTGCTGGAGACCTGCACGGACCGGCTGCGGACCCTGCGCGGCGCCGAGGGCGGGCGCGTGGCGCTCGGCGTCGTGTCGACCGCCAAGTACTTCGCGCCCCAGGTGATCGCCGGCTTCGTCAAGAAGCATCCGGGCGTCGAGATCAGCCTGTCGGTGCGCAACCGCGGCCAGACCGTGGAGGCCCTGCGCGGCTACGAGATCGACTTCGCCCTGATGGGCCGCCCGCCCCGGGACTTCCCGATCGAGGCCGCCACCTTCGGCCCGCACCCGATCGTGCTGATCGCCGCCCCCGACCATCCGCTCGCCGGCCGGACCGGCCTCCACCGGGAGGATCTCGCCGATCAGCCGTTCTTCCTGCGCGAGGAGGGGTCGGGCACCCGCATGGTGTTCGAGGAGTTCATGAGCGGCGTGCTGGTCAAGCGGGCGCCCCTGGAGATCGACACCGGCTCGAACGAGACCATCAAGCAGGCGGTGATGGCCGGACTCGGCATCGCCCTGCTGTCGGTCCACTCGGTGGCGGCCGAGCTGGACAGCGGGCGCCTCGTCCTCCTCGACGTGAAGGGCCTGCCGATCCGGCGCGACTGGTACGCGGTCCGCCGGGCCGACAAGGTCCTGGGGCCGGCGGCCTCTGCGGTCTGGTCCTACCTGATGTCCGACGGCGCGCGCAGCCTGCCCGGCGTCGCGCAGAGCGGCCTGGCCCTGGCGGGGGCCAAGGCGTGAGCGCGGCCGGGATCGTCGTCGCGGGGGCGGGCCAGGCGGGCTTCCAGCTCGCCGCCTCCCTGCGCGAGGGCGGGTTCCGGGAGCCGATCGCCCTGGTGGGCGACGAGACCGCCCTGCCCTACCAGCGGCCGCCCCTGTCCAAAGCCTATCTCGCCGGCAAGACCGACCAGGCGGGCCTGTTCCTGCGCCAGCCCGGCTTCTTCGTCGAGCACGCCATCGCCCACCGGCCGGGGATCCGCGCCGTCGCGATCGACCGGGTGGAACGCCGCCTGCGCCTGTCGGACGGGGACAGCCTGGCCTACGACCACCTCGTGCTCGCCACCGGCGCCCGCAACCGGCCCCTGCCCGTCCCCGGGGCGGACCTCGCCGGGGTGCACCAGCTGCGCGGCCTCGCGGATGCCGACGCCCTCAAGGCGGAGATCGAAGCGGCCCGGGCGATCGTCGTGGTCGGCGCCGGGTTCATCGGGCTGGAATTCGCCGCCGTCGCGGCCATGCGCGGCCTCCCGGTGACGGTGATCGAGGCGGCCGCCCGGCCCATGGCCCGGGCGGTCTCGCCGGAGATGGGGGCTTTCTTCCGCGCCGCCCACGAGGCCATGGGCGTGCGCTTCGCCTTCGGGGCCGGCGTCACCGCGATCCTCGGGCGCGCCGGCCGCGTTGCCGGAATCGGCCTGGCGGACGGCCGTGAACTTCCCGCCGACCTCGTCCTGATCGGCATCGGCGTGCTGGCGAACCGGGAACTCGCCGCGGAGGCGGGTCTGCCGGCCGAGGACGGCGTCCAGGTCGACGCCTTCCTGGCGACGCCCGATCCCGCCGTCTCGGCGATCGGCGATTGCGCCCGTTTCCCCAGCCCCTTCGCCCGCGGCCTCACGCCGGACGGCACGGTCCGGATCGAATCCGTCCAGAACGCCATCGACCAGGGCCGCTGCCTCGCGGCCCGGCTCACCGGGAAGCCCGCGGCCTACGGGGCGCTGCCCTGGTTCTGGAGCGACCAGGGTCCGCACAAGCTGCAGATCGCCGGCCTGTCGGGGCCCGCCGACGCCAGCGTGGTCCGCGGCTCGGGCAGCACCTTCTCGGTGTTCCGCTTCCGCGACGGGACCTTGAGCGCGGTGGAATCGGTCGACCGGGCGGGCGACCACATGATCGCCCGCCGCCTGCTCGCCGCCCGCTCGCCGCTGACCCCCGAGCAGGCGGCCGATCCGGATCTCGACCTCAAGGCGCTGGCGTTGCAGCGGCCCTGAAGCCCGGTCATCCCGGGAACGCCACCGGCATCGGCTTCTGCCGCAGGGCGATCGACGTGCCGACCCCCAGCGCCAGGATGGTGACCGCACATCCGAGAAGCGCCCCGAACTGTCCGAGCCGGATCAGCGCCTCCCCCAGCACCGCGACGCCGAGCGCCTGCCCGCAGAAGAACGAGAAGGCGTGGAGCGCCACCGCGGAGGCGCGCGCCCCGGGCGCGACCTCGGTGACCTGGGTCTGGTAGGTGTTGTGGAGCATGTAGAAGCCGAGGCCCATGGCGGTGAGCGCGGCGCAATCGACCTGCCACGTGCCGGCGAGCCCGACCACGGTGAGCGACGCGCCGCAGATCAGGCCCCCGCCGACGAGCATCCGGGGCAGGCCGAGGAGCCGCACCAGCAGTCCGACCAGCGCCGAGTAAAGCAGTCCGCCCACCGCGAACCCCGCCAGCACGAGGCCGGCCTCGCGCGGTCCACCCTCGCCCCGGGCCTCGATCAGCGGGGCGAGGTGGGGGAACACGCCGAAGATCGCGATGGCCTCGATGAACACTGCCGAGAACAGCACCCGCGCCCGGGGATTGCCCAGGATCGTCCGGTAGCGCCGCACCGCCTCGCCGAAGGCCGGGCGGCGGGCGGGGGCCCGGCCGGCGCGGTCGAAGCCGAACACGGTCGCCGCGCAGGCGCAGGCCGCCACCGCGGCGGTGACCGCGAAGACGCCGCGCCAGCCGATCGCCACCTCGATCAGGCCGGCGAAGGTCGAGCCGGAGAGCTGGCCGAGGATCACCGCCACCAGGAAGCGCCCGATCGCCACCTGCCGGCTCTCCATCGGCACGCGGTCGCCGAGCAGCGCCAGCGAGAGCGGGATGCAGCCGCCGGCCGCCGCGCCGGCCAGCATCCGCAGGCCGAACAGGCTGCCGATGTCGGGGGCGACGCTGCACAGGGTGAGGGCGACGGCGAGCACCGCCAGGCAGGTGCTCATCACCCGCTCCTTGCCGAGCGCGTCGCCGATCGGCCCGAGCACCGGCTGGATGAACGCGTAGGGCAGCGCGAAGGCGGTGGAGAGGAGCGCCACCGTGTGGGCGTTGCTGGCGAGGTCCCGGGCGAGCACGCCGACGAGGGGCTCCACCGACCGGAGCGCGAAGGTGCTGCCGAACCCCGCGCAGGCCAGCACGACGATCAGGCGCGGGATCGACGTGGCCGGCGGTGCGGGGAGCGCCGCGGCGGGTGCGAGAGCCGGCTCTGTGCTGTCGGTCATGGGGACGCTTCGCGACGCGGGCTGATTCCGTCCCGCGGCATCGCATCTCCCCGGCCGGAGCGGAACCCCGGCGTGCGACAGATCAGTGCACGTAGAAGGCCGGGTCCGGATTGTCGGTCGGATGGGCGAACGCCCAGCGCAGGGCCGAGGAGAGCGGGACGTTGTAGGTCAGGCCGCGCGGCGGCACCGGCTTCAGGAACCAGCGGTCGTAGATCGTGAGGATCTCGGGGCTGCGGTAGAGGTCGGCCGTGGCCCGGTCCACCACCGCCTTGAAGGCCGGATCGTCCCTGCGCAGCATGATCCCGTAGGGCTCCGGGTTCGACAGGGTCTCGTCGCTGACCACGTAGGCGGACGGGTCCTTGGACTGGGCCGCGATCACGCTGAGCTGCACGTCGTCCATGACGAAGGCCGCCGCCCGGCCGGTCTCGACCATCAGGAAGGCCTCCGGAACGTCCTTCGCGGCGATCACCGTGACGCCGAGCCTGCGCTCGTTGTTGGCCTTGATCAGCATCAGGATGTTGGTCGACCCGGCGACCGACGCGACCGTCTTTCCGCGCAGGTCGTCCAGGCCGGCGATGTGCTGGTCCTTCTTGGAGACGAAGCGGGTTGCGGTCAGGAAGTGGGTGTTGGTGAAGTCCACCTGCTTCTTGCGCTCGGCGTTGTTGGTGGTCGTCCCGCATTCGAGGTCGATCGTGCCGTTGGTCATCAGCGGGATGCGGGACGAGGAATTGACGAATTCCATCCCGACCTCGAGGCCCGGCATCTTCAGCTCGCGCTTCACCGCCTCGGCGATCGTCAGGCAGATGTCGACGGCGAAGCCGACCACCTTCTGGTTCTGGTCCAGGTAGCTGAACGGGGTCGCGGTATCGCGGACGCCGAGCACCAGCCGGTTGCTGTCCTTGATCTTCTTGAGCGTGCCGGTCAGCGCGTCGGCCCTGGCCGGTGCGGCCAGGGGAAGCGCGACGAGGAGGGCGAGGAGCGGGGTGAGCAGACGCATGGGCGGGCAGGGTCCGTTCGTCGCGCGTCGGGGTCGCCGTCCGGACTGGCCGGCGGAGCCCGGATGCGCGCCGGATCGGGCTCCGCGAAACCTGTCAGCAAGAGTCCGGCCGCGCCGCGAGATTGCGGCGCAGGCGGCGCGCCGCGCCGGCGCGGCGCCCGGCATCGCCGACCGCCCCGAAGAGGGAGAGCGCCTCCAGCCGATCCATCGATTGCTGCGGAAACTGAAATTCTGACTGTCAAAGTTCCGGGATTTTCACCGCCGTGCGTAAGGGCCACTCTGCGGTCGTCGCCGGAGACCGTCCCGATGTCCGATCCCGATCTCACCCTCTACGGCCTGCGCCTGTCGGGCCATTCGCATCGCGCCGAACTGTTCCTGTCCCTGCTGGGGCTCCCCCATCGCTTCGTCGAGGTGGCGAGCCCCGAGCAGCGCGGGGCCGCGGCGTTCCGGCGCCTCAACCCGCTGGGCCAGATCCCGGTCCTGACCGACGGCCCGGCGGTGATCCCCGACAGCAATGCGATCCTCGTCTATCTGGCCGCGCGCTACGCCCCCGACGGGCAGTGGTCGCCCCAGGATCCGCTCGGCGCCGCCCAGGTGCAGCGCTGGCTCTCCATCGCGGCGGGCGAGGTGCGGGCGGGGCCGGCCCAGGCCCGGCTCATGGTCGTGTTCGGCGCCCCGGGCGACCGCGGCACCGTGCACGCCGCCGCCGCGCGGATCCTGGCTGTCATGGAGGGGCACCTGGCCGATCGCGCCTACCTGGCGGCCGACCGGCCGACGCTCGCCGACGTCGCCTGCTATTCCTACGTGGCCCACGCGCCCGAGGGCGGCGTCTCGCTCGCGCCCTACCCGGCCGTGCGGGCCTGGATCGGACGGGTGGAGGCCCTGCCGGGCTTCGTCCCGATGCCGGCCTCCCCGATCCCCGAATCCGCGTGAGCCGCGCCATGGCCAGCTTCCACGCCGACGAGCGGCTCGCCCAGGAGCGGGCCGGCCACGTCCTGGGCGAGACCCCGGCGATCCGCCCGTTCATGCCCGAGCAGCACCGCACGTTCTTCTCGGGCCTGCCCTACCTGTTCGTCGGCACCGTGGACGGCGCCGGCGCGCCCGTCGCCACCGTGCTGACGGGACCGCCCGGATTCGTGCAGGCCCCCGACGCGACGCATCTCACCATCGCGGCGACCCTCGATCCGGCCGATCCGGCAGCCCGGTCCCTCGTGCCCGGCGCCGAGGTCGGGATCCTGGGCATCGACTTCGCGACGCGCCGGCGCAACCGGGCCAACGGCCGTGCGGTGCGCCGCGCTCCCGACGGGCTGACGGTCGCGGTCGCCCAGAGCTTCGGCAACTGCCCGCAATACATCCAGCGACGGGTGGCCGAGCCGATCCGGCGCCCAGCGGGGCCGGTCGAGATCCTCACCGCCCTCGACGCGGACGCCGCGGCGCTGATCCGGGAAACGGACACGCTGTTCGTGGCGAGCCGCGCCCGGGACGGCCTCGCGGACGGGGGCGCCGACCTCTCGCATCGGGGCGGCCGGCCGGGCTTCGTGCGGCTCCGGGGCGACGTGCTCACGGTGCCGGACTTCTCCGGAAACCGGTACTTCAACACCCTGGGCAACCTGATCGGCGAGCCGCGGGCGGCGCTGCTGATCCTCGATTTCGCCCGCGGCGACCTGCTGGTCCTGCAGGGCCGGACCGCGATCGACTGGAGCGGCGCGGCGGCCGCCGCTCCGGCGGGGGCGCAGCGCGCGTGGTCGTTCACCGTCACGGGCGGGTGGCGGCGCCGGGCGGCGATCCCCCTGCGATGGAGCGACTCCGAACCGGCGCCGCAGATCGCGCGCACCGGCCTCTGGCAGGAGCCGGCGTGAGCGCCGTTCAGGCCTGGGGCGGCGCGGCCGCCTCGTGCTCGGCCGCGAGTTGCGCGTCGGCGGCCAGGACCGTCTGGAAGGCCGGGCGGCCGCGGACGCGCTCGACATAGGCCGTCAGAACGGGAGCGGGCGCGACCAGGCCGAAGCCCATCGTCCAGCCCAGCGCGCTGCCCCACAGGATGTCGGCGGCGCTGAAGCGCGCGCCGAGGAGGTACGGGCCGGGGGTCAGCGCCTCGGTCACCCGGGCGATCACGCTCGCGTAGTCCCCGTAGGCCGACATGGCCCGCGGGCCGGGCTCCCGGCTCAGGTGGCGGTCGATCAGCGCGGGCTCGAAGCAGGAGCCGTAGAACACCATCCAGCGCAGGTAGGTGGCCCGGGCGGGATCGGTGGCGGCCGGAGCGAGGCCGGCCTCCGGGACCAGATCGGCGAGGTAGAGGTAGATGGCCGCCTGCTCGGTCACCAGCGCCCCGCCGTGGCGCACCGCCGGCACCTTCGCCATCGGGTTGACGGCGCGGTAGGCATCCCCGAGATGCTCGCCGGCGCGCATGTTGAGGGCGTGCAGCCGGTACGGGACGCCCAGCTCCTCGAGCAGCACGCGCACCCCCGACGAGCGGGTGTTGGGCGCATGATAGAGCTCGATATCGGGCTTCGCCGCCATGGGTTCCTCCCCGGGATTCGTCGATTCGCACGGTAGCACGCTCACGCCGCAGGTGGGCCGGATCAACCGACGCGCGAAGCCCACTTCTCCTGGGACCGGAATCGCGGCAGGAGCGTTGGGCGATTGTGCAATGCCGCGCGTTGGGATGTCGGCCGGCACGCCGCGCGCCTGGGGTTCGAGTTCTGATGGCGAAGATACTGCTGGTCGAAGACCATGAAGAGATCTGGGACTTCCTGTCCCGGCGCCTCAAGCGGCGCGGCTACGAGGTGATCCTGGCCCATGACGGCGAGGCCGGCGTGCGCCAGGCGCGCTCGGGCCAGCCCGACGTCATCCTCCTCGACATGAACCTTCCGGTCCTCGACGGCTGGTCGGTCGCGCGCGCGCTCAAATCGGGGGCCGACACGCGGGCGATCCCGATCATCGCCCTGACCGCCCACGCCATGTCGGGCGACCGCGACAAGGCGATCCAGGCCGGCTGCGACGACTACCATCCGAAGCCCGTCGATTTCTCGAAGCTGCTCAGCCAGATCAGCGCCGCCCTGGGCGAGACCGCGGCGGCGAGCTGAGGCGGATCCGGACGCGCCCGCAGCCGTTCCCACCGCGGCCGCACAGGCGGCCGAACCCGAAGTGTGAGAACCTGGAGCGTGTCCGTGAGCGAGGATCCCGTCACCGCCCAGCGCCTGCGGGAGGGCCTTCCGGTCTTCGTGGCGCTGGCCTCGCTTCTCCTCGTCGTGGCGACGATGGTGGCGCTGTATCTCGGTCGCGAGATCCTGGTGCCGGTGACGCTGGCGATCCTCCTGAGCTTCGTCCTGGTGCCGGCGGTCCGGATGCTCCGGCGGCTGCACGTGCCCCGCGCCGCCGCGGTTCTCTTGGTGGTGGTGACGGTGTTCGGCGCCCTGTTCGGGATCGGCAGCCTGATCGCCAGCGAGGCCTCGCAGCTCGCCAGCGACCTGCCGCGCTACACCCAGACCATGAGCGCGAAGATCAAGGACCTGCGCGGCGCCACCGCCGGGAGCGGCAGCCTCTCGCGGATCGTCGACATGGTCCAGGATCTCAGCGCGACCCTGCAGCCGCCGCCGGCCGCGGAGGTCCGCGGCGAGCCCGGGTCGCGCACCCATCCGCTTACCGTGGAGATCACCCCTGCCCGCGCCAGCGTGGTCGACACGCTGCAGACCTTCGCGGGCCCCCTCCTCCACCCGCTGGCCACGACCGGCCTGATCCTGATCTTCACGATCTTCATCCTGCTCCAGCGCGAGGATCTGCGGAACCGGGCGATCCGGCTCGCCGGCGGCTCGGGGGACCTGCGCCGCACCACGGCGGCCATCGACGACGCCACCAGCCGGCTCAGCCGGTTCTTCCTGGCCCAGCTCGCCCTCAACATCGCCTTCGGTCTGGTGATCGGCCTCGGCCTCTGGATCATCGGCGTGCCGAGCCCGACCCTGTTCGGCGTCCTGGCGGCGATCCTGCGGTTCGTGCCCTATATCGGCGCCGCGATCAGCGCGCTGCTGCCGCTGATCCTCGCGGCCGCGGTCGATCCCGGCTGGTCGATGCTGATCGCCACCGCGGCCCTGTTCCTGATCGTCGAACCGATCTGCGGCCACGTGATCGAGCCGCTGCTCTACGGCCATTCCACGGGCCTGTCGCCGATCGCCGTCATCCTGGCGGCGACGATCTGGACGTTCCTGTGGGGGCCGATCGGCCTCGTTCTGGCGACCCCGCTCACCGTCTGCCTCGTGGTGCTCGGGCGGCACGTGGAGCGGCTCTGGTACCTCGACGTGCTGCTGGGCGACCAGCCCGCCTTGTCGCCCCCCGAGATCTTCTACCAGCGGATGCTCGCCGGCGATCCGGCCGAGGCGATCGACCAGGGCTGGCAGTTCCTGAAGGAGCGCGCGCTGATCACCTACTACGACGAGGTCGCCCTCGCCGGCCTGCTGCTGGCGCAGGAGGATCTGTCCCGCGGCACCCTGGACCGCGCCCGCCAGAACGAGGTCGGCGCGGCGCTCCGCACCGTGGTGGATCGCCTCGGGACCGCGCCGGTCGCCCGGCGGGCCCGGCGGGGATCGGGACGCGGTCCCGACACGGAGACCGCGGCGGCGCTGGCCGCGGTGGGGCCCGACCGGCAGGTGGCGGGCATCGTCCTCCGCCGGGAGGATCTGGCGCCCCAATGGCGCAGCGACACCCCGGTCCTGTGCGTGTCGAGCCGCGGCCCGTTCGACGAGGCGGCGACGCTGATGCTGAGCCAGATCCTCGGCCGGCACGGCCTCGCCTCGCAGATCCTGTCGATGGCGGCGATCCGCGCCGGCGAGCGCCCCGACAATCCGGACGGCCTCGCACTGATCTGCTTCTCCTACCTGGAGCCGGTGAGCCTCTCCCAGATCCGCTTCACCGTCCGGCAGGCGCGGGCCGCCGTGCCGGGGGTGCGCATCCTCGTGGGGTTCTGGCGCGAGCGCGATCCGGCCACCCTGGACCGCCTGCGCCGGGCGACCTCGGCGGATTTTCTGGTGACATCGCTCAACGAGGCGCTCTCGACGGTGCTCGGCGCCTGCCGCGAACCGGCCCGCCCGCTTGCCGTCCCCGCAGTGCCGATCCCGCTGGCCGGTCCGGCCCGCACGACGGCGACGGCCTGAGCCGCAGCCCGATCGCGCATCGCCTCGGAGAACGGAACCGGTATGCTGCGCTCGCTTTTTGATTGGCATCGTCCGGAAAGCCGGCGGCCACCGATCGGGGCGATGATCGAGAGGTGTTTGCGCAGGTCGCGATGAGCCGCGCGCCGCCTGCTTCCACCGCCTGAAGGGTGAAGACCGCCGCGCATGTCCGAGACCCCAGAAACCCCGCCCTCCGGATCCGGTGCCCAGGTCCAGGACAGCGCGCCGAACGACCTCACCGACCGCAGGAGCGACATCTTCTTCGCCGCGGTCGAGACGACGCCGATGCCGATGATCGTCACCGATCCGTGCCAGCCCGACAACCCGATCATCTTCGCCAACCGGGCCTTCCTGGCGATGACCGGCTACACGCCGGAGGAACTCGTCGGGCGCAATTGCCGCTTCCTGCAGGGCCCCGACACCGACCGCGGGACCATCGCGCAGGTGCGCGCCGCCATCGCCGAGAAGCGCGAGTTCGCCACCGAGATCCTGAACTACCGCAAGAACGGCTCGACCTTCTGGAACGCGCTGTTCGTCTCCCCGGTCTACAGCGCCGACGGCGCGCTCGTGTATTATTTCGGCTCGCAGCTCGACGTCTCGCGCCGCCGCGACGCCGAGGAAGCCCTGGGCCAGGCGCAGAAGATGGAGGCGCTCGGCCAGCTCACGGGCGGCATCGCGCACGATTTCAACAACCTCCTGCAGGTGATCGTCGGCTACGTCGACATCCTGGCGGCCGGGCTCGAGAAGCCGGATGCCGACCGCGCCCGGCTGGGGCGCGCCGCCGAGAACATCCGCCAGGCCGCCGAGCGCGCGACGACGCTGACGCAGCAGCTCCTGGCCTTCGCCCGCAAGCAACGGCTGGAGGGGCGCGCCGTCAATCTCAACACCCTGATCGAGGGCATGGGCGAGATGGTCGCCCGCGCGGTGGGCGAGGCGGTCAGGGTCGAGCTCGATCTCGCCGCGGATCTCTGGAACTGCCGCGTGGACCCGACCCAGGCCGAGGTCGCGATCCTGAACGTGCTGATCAACGCCCGCGACGCGATGCCGGACGGCGGCACGGTGCGGATCTCCACGGAGAACAGAGAGATCGCCGCCCGCGGCCGGGAGATCGGGGCCCTGCGCGACGGCCGCTACGTCAGCATCGCGATCCGGGACACCGGCACCGGGATCCCGCAGGCCGTGCTGGCCCGGGTGATGGACCCGTTCTTCACCACCAAGGAGGAGGGCAAGGGGACCGGCCTCGGCCTCTCCACGGTCTACGGCTTCGCCAAGCAGTCGGGTGGCGCGGCCCAGATCGAATCCGCGGTCGGTGTCGGCACGACGGTGCGCCTCTCGTTCCCGGCGACCGACGGCGCCGTCAACACGCCACCCAAGGTGTCCCTGCGGTCCGTGGACCGGCAGGGCACCGAGACGATCCTGATCGTCGACGACCGCGCGGACGTGGCCGAGGTCGCCCGCACCATCCTGCGGGATTTCGGCTACGTGACCCTGATGGCCGGCAATGCCCGGGAGGCCCTGGAGATCCTGGATTCCAACGAGCGGGTCGACCTGCTGTTCACCGACCTGATCATGCCCGGCGGCATGAACGGCGTGCTGCTTGCCCGGGAGGCCAAGCGGCGCCAGCCCAGGCTCAAGGTCCTGCTCGCCACCGGCTACGCAGAGGCGAGTTTGGAGCGAACCGATATCGGCGGCTCGGAGTTCGATCTCCTGAACAAGCCCTACCGGCGCACGGAACTCGTCCGCCGGGTGCGGGCGATCCTCGACGGTCCGACCGGGGCGGGCTGAGCCACGGGAGACGGGCGATGGCGCAGGGCGACAAGGCGAAATACACCGACAAGCAGAAGCGCAAGGCCGCGCATATCGCGGAGTCCTACGAAGCCCGCGGCCTCCCCGAGACCGAGGCCGAGGCCCGCGCCTGGGCGACCGTCAACAAGGACGACGGCGGCGGCAAGAAGCCCGGCGGCTCGGGCCGGGGCAAGGCCACCGGCCATCCCGCGGCCCACCAGGGCGGCAAGGCCTCCGCGGGCCGGACGGCGGAACAGCGCTCGGCGTCCGCGAAGAAAGCCGCGGCGACCCGGAAGGCCAACGCGGCGGCGCGGGCGTGACCGATGAGCGGCGAAGGCGAACGTATGTCCCTCATGTCCAGGGTCTGGAACGGGTGGGTTTTCGCCGGTCCGCCACCGGTGGCAAGACATGGATGGCGGGTGCCGGCCCCGGGCGCGATGACGGTCAGCGGCGCGCCGGCTTCAGACGTTGGCTGACCGGCAGTAGACCGACCTCCGTTTCAGTGCGTCCTGCTCGCTGAACCCGACAGTTGCGCCCCGGCCGATGCCACATCGCCCAAGCGCGCGCTCCTCACCTCGGGGAAAACCCTCCGTGGGCGACGAGACGGAGGGGGCGTCGCATGGAGATCGGCGGCGTCGGCGGAACCGGGCTGGTCGGCTCGCAGGCCGTTTCTCGCCGGAAGACTGGCCGGAGCACCGTCGGCGAGTCGGATCGCACGGTTGGCGCAGCGCACCGCACGCGGGCACGAAACGATGCACCCCGGTCATCACCGATCAGGGCGGGCGGAGGGCGCGCGCCCTGGCGGGCCCCTCGAATCGCAGCACCGTCGGTGTCCGCGCGACGGCCTGGGCGGCCGGGTTCCATTCCAAATCAGGTCAGTTGCGCTATCCTGCCGCTCACGCACCGGGCGGAACGGCCTGCCTGGCATAGACGGAGCGAGCCCGCCCATGTTCGACGAATACGGCATTCCACGTGGCGCTGAGTTGGACGGAGCCCCGCTGCCCGCGCTTTATCATTACGTCTACTGCAGCCGTGCCGCCGACGGCGTCGACGACGCCGAGGTCGACCGCATCGTCGAGTCGGCCCAGCGCCACAATCTGACGCGCGGCATCACCGGGGTGCTGGTTTTCGGCAGCGGCGTCTTCTTCCAGTGGATCGAAGGGCCGGCCGCCGAGATCAAGCATCTGATCGCGAACCTGCATGGCGATGCGCGCCATTACGATATCGTCGCGCTGAGCCAGAGCGAGGAAGAGCGCGAGCGTCTCTATCCGAACTGGGATATGGAAAAGGTCGAAGCCGAGGATATCCGCCTGGTACTGGAGGACGCCCTCGAAAGTGCCGAAGACAAGAACAACATCGCGGCACTGACGCGGATTCTCAAGCAGCTCGATTCAGGGCCGCTGAATTCGTTTGGGCGACGCTGACCGGGCCAGCAACCCGGAGGCCTGAGCAGAACCGCCACCGGCGTCGTGGCGCGATGATCGATCCTGCCCCTCGACCAGCTTGACCAGCGTGTGCAGCATCCGGTTCGCCGGCGTCGGGATGCCCAGCGCCGCGCCTGTCCGCACCACGTAGCCGTTCAGGTGATCGATCTCGCTGGGCCGGCCCCGGGCCAGGTCCTGGGCGGTGGAGGAGCGCTGCCGGGCCATGGTGACGCTGAGACCCAACACGGTCTCGAGGATATCCGCCGGCACGGACACACCCGCGGCACCGGCGACGGCGGCGCATTCCCGCACCACGTCGGTCATCGCCGCGACCACGCCCTCGCCCTGGACCAGACGGCCGTAGGGCAGCTGGGTCAGGGCCGAAAGGGCGTTGTAGGCGCAGTTGAGGATCAGCTTGCCCCAGAGCGCGTCCAGCGCGCGGTCCGAGACCGTGGTCGGGATGCCGGAGGCCGTGAGCGCGCCGGCGATCCCCTCGCTCGCCGCGGAGGCGCCGAGGATCAGGTCGCCCCGGCCGTTGTGGCGGACCTGGCCCGGCCCGATCATCTCGGTGGCGACGTAGACCGCCACCGGCACCACGGGACGGCCGAGCACGGCGGCCAGGCGCTCGGCATTGTCGACGCCGTTCTGGAGGCTGAGGATCGTGGCCGAGGCCGTCAGATGCGGCGCGACCATCGCCCCGGCGGCTTCGGTGTCGCCCGACTTGACGCAGACCAGCACGACGTCCGCCCCGGCGACGCCGTCACCGGCGACGGTCGCCCGCACCGGCACGGTGGCGCGTCCGGCCGCGCTCTCCAGCACCAGCCCGCCGGCCTCGACCGCCGCCACCAGGGCGGGGCGGCCGATCAGCGTCACCGCGTGGCCGGCCCGCGCGAGCAGGAACCCGTAATAGCAGCCGACCGCCCCGGCCCCGAGGACGGCGACGTTCATCGGGACGCCGCCGCGGCACGCTCGGGGTGGAACGGTGCCGCCCCCGCTTCGCCCGCACCGACATGGTCGAGGAGTGCCTGGACCGGGTGGCGCAGCCGCACGCCATCGACCAGCTTGGCCTGGGACCGACAGGAATAGCCGTCGGCCAGCAGGGTGCCGCCGGGGGCCTCGGCCACGTGGCGGGCCCAGCTCAGGCCGTAGATCGCCGCGGAGGTGGCGCGATGGGCCGCCTCGTGCCCGTAGGTCCCGGCCATGCCGCAGCAGCCGGCCGCCGGCACCTCCAGCCGCAGGCCGAGATGGGCGAACAACGCCTGCCAGTCCCGGACGGCGCCCGGCGCGTTGGTGCGCTCGGTGCAGTGGGGCAGGAGCCGCAGGGTCCCGCCGCCCCGGCGCGGCGCGATCCGGTCGAGCCGGGTCGCCAGCCATTCCTGGAGGAGCTGGACCTTCGGCAGGTCGCCGCCCAGCGCCTGCGCGTATTCCGCGCGGTAGGTCAGCGTCATCGACGGGTCGATCCCGACGAGGGGCACACCCGTGCGCGCCAGATCCCGCAGCATCGCGGCGTTCGCGCGGGCGACGGCGGCGAACCGGGATAGGAACCCGTGAACGTGCAGGGGTTTTCCGTTCGGCCGGTAGGGCGCCAGCCAGGGCGTGAAGCCGAGCGCGATCAGGAGCGCGCAGCTGTCGGCCACGACCTCCGCGTCGAAGTGGCTGGTGAAGGCGTCCTGCACCACCAGCACGGCGTTCTCCCGGTCCCGGGGGTCGAGACGGGCCAGGGCGTCCGGGGTCGCGACCGCCACGCCGAGACGCGCCAACCGCGCCGCGACGGCGACCGGCGACAGGGCCGGGATCTCGACGAGCCCGGCCCTGGCCAGGATCAGCCGGACCACCGGATGGGTCAGGACCGCGTTGCTCAGGCGCGGCGCCCGGGCGGCCAGGGGCAGCAGCGGTTCCAGGGCCGCCACGAGGTGGTCCTTCAGGGGCCGCGCGTAGCGCGTGTGGTAGAGCGCCAGGAACTTCGCCCGGAAGCTCGGCACGTCGACCTTGATCGGGCAGGCCCCCGTGCAGGACTTGCAGGCGAGGCAGCCGTCCATCGCCTCCTTGACCGCATGGGAGAAGTCGTCCGCCTCGGAGCTGCGCCGGAACCCGCTCCGCACGGTCGCGAACAGGTCGCGGAGCCACCCGGCGGGCTGCCGTCTCAGCTCGGCGGCCGGATCGACGCCCGCGTCGGCCGCCAGGCGCAGCCACTCGCGCATCAGCCCGGCGCGGCCCTTGGGGGAGTGGCGCCGCTCCCGGGTCGCCTTCCAGGACGGGCACATCGCCTCGTCGGCGTCGTAGCTGAAGCAGGCGCCGTTGCCGTTGCAGTGGAGCGCCGCGTCGAAATCCGCGCGGACCGGCGCCGGGATGGCGCGGTCCCGCTCGCCCCGGCGCGGCACGCCGTCGATCCGGGTGAGGGCTTCTCCCTTGGCCGAGGCGATCTTGCCCGGGTTCATCCGGTCGCCGGGGTCGAAGGCGCGCTTGACCGCCTCCAGCGCGGGCATCAGCGGCCCGAAGGTCGCGGGCACGAATTCGGAGCGGAAGCCCTTGCCGTGCTCGCCCCAGAGCAGGCCGCCATACCTGGCGGTGAGCGCCACCACACCCTCCGTGACCTCGCGGATCAGCCCGTTCTGGTCCGGGTCCTTCAGGTCGATCGCCGGCCGGACATGCAGCACGCCGGCATCGACATGGCCGAACATGCCGTAGCGCAGCCCCTTGGCGTCGAGGAGCGCCCGGAACTCCGCGATGTAGTCGGCGAGCCGCTCCGGCGGCACCGCCGTATCCTCGACGAAGGGGATCGGCCGGGCATCGCCCTGGGCGGCGCCGAGGAGGCCGACCGCCTTCTTGCGCATCGTCCAGAGCGTCTCGATCGCCGCGCCCCGGGCGATGGTGAAGCCCAGGCGCTTGGTCGCGGTGCCGCGCTCCGCCTCCAGCAGGGCGGTGAGCCGCCCGAGGGTGGCTTCGACGCCGGCCGCGTCGTCGCCCACGAATTCCACGAGGTTGATCCCGTCCACCGGCCGCCCGGCCGGATCGTCGGGGAAGAAGGCCCGCACCTCGGCCCAGATCGGGTCCTTGCGGGCGAGGTCCAGCACGGTGGAATCGATCGTCTCCACGGACGCCGCGCCGAACGGCAGCAGCGCCTGGGCGTCGCGCAGGGCCGCGTCGAAATCGACGTAGGAGAGCGCCACCAGGACCGCGGCCTTGGGGATCGGCAGCACGTTGAGCCGCGCCTCGGCGATCAGCGCCAGCGTGCCCTCCGAGCCGCAGAGCACGCTCTTGAGGTCGAACCGGCCCGCCGCGTCCCGGAGATGGGCGAGGTCGTAGCCGGTGAGGCAGCGGTTGAGCTTGGGGAAGCGCTCGGCGATCAGCGCGGCATTCTCGGTGGCCACGGCGTCGATCGTCCGGTGGATCGCCCCGACCCGGTCGTTGCGGCCCTTGGCGGCATCGAGGCCGGGCTCGTCCAGGGGCTCGGCGGTCCAGACCGTGCCATCGGTGAGCACGCAGGTCAGCGCCAGGACGTGGTCCCGGGTCTTGCCGTAGAGGCACGAGCCCTGCCCGCAGGCATCGGTCGAGATCATGCCCCCCAGCGTCGCCCGGTTGGAGGTCGAGAGTTCCGGCGCGAAGAACAGGCCGTGCTTGGCGAGTTGCCGGTTGAGCTGGTCCTTCACCACCCCCGGCTCGACCCGGACCGTGCGGTTGGCGGCGTCGATCTCCAGGATGCGGTTCATGTGCCGCGAGGTGTCGACCACGAGACCGTGGCCGAGCGACTGGCCGTTGGTGCCGGTGGCCCCGCCGCGCGGGCGGATCACGAGCGCGGTGAAGCGCGGATCGTCCAGCAGCTTGGCGATGCGCACGAGGTCGTCGCGGGAGCGCGGGAAGGCCACGGCCCCCGGCTCGACCTGGTAGATCGAGTTGTCGGTGGCGAAGACCGTGCGGTCGGCCTCCGACAGCGTCAGATCGCCCTCGAAGCCGCGCAGGCGCAGCTCGGCGCAGGCCGCGGCGTAGAGCGGTACGGCCTCTTGGTGGCGGGTCAGGACCGGGATCATCCCCGTCTTCTACACCCCGCGGATCGGGAGGAAAGACCGGCGCTTCTGTCACGCGGCCGCCGGGGCGGGCTGGCATCCCGCTTGCCACTCGGGCGGGATGTCGAGGAATGCCTGCCCATGAACGCCAGCGTCGAACGGGTCAGGGACGCCCTGGCCGAGCTGATCAAGGCCGCCCTCATCTCCGACGACGCGCGCAGCCTCAGCTGCCGGGATGCGGGGCACGCCCAGCTCGCGGCGCTGGCGGGCGACCCGCCCGATCCGGACAGCCTGCGCATGGACGGCGCCTGGACCCTGGCGATCCAGGCGGCGGAGACGCCCGAACTCGCGGCGCTGGAGGGGCAGGTGAACCTGACCCTGCCGCGCGGCTGCCCGTTCACCCTGGCGGAGATCCTCGCGCCCGGCTTCGATGTCGATCGGGCGGTCGACCACATCCGGAAGATCGCCTCCACGGGCTGAGCGCCTGTTGAGGACGGACGGCGCGGCGTTGCCGCGGCCGGCCCGGGGCCCCATCTGGGGATCACAGGACCGGGAGCCCGGTCCGACGCCCGCCCGCGGGCCCCACCCCGAGAATCGTCCGGCACCCCCCTTTTGGCACGACGCATCACCGCCCCGGCGGCCGACCCCTCCGCCCCCGCACCCCTCCCCACCCGTGAGCAGATCCTCGCCTTCGTGGCCGAGTCCAAGGAGCGCGTCGGCAAGCGGGAGATCGCCAAGGCCTTCGGCATCACCGGCGCCGCCAAGATCGACCTGAAGCGCGTCCTCAAGGAGATCGAGGCGGAGGGCGCCATCGATCGCGGGCGCGGCGGCCTCGCCCCGGCCGGTCACCTGCCGCCGGTCGTCCTGGCCGATATCCGCGCCCGGGACCGGCACGGCGATTTCCTGGCGGTCCCGGTGGAATGGACCGGCGCGGGCAAGCCGCCCGCCATCGTGCTCGGCCAGCCGCGCGGCCCCCGCAAGGGCAGCCGACCGGCCGCCGGGATCGGCGACCGCGCCCTGATCCGCGTCGAGCGCGACGCCGAGGGCGGTTATACGGGGCGGGTCGTCAAGGTCATCGGCAGGAACAAGGCCGAGGTGATCGGCGTCTACCGGGCCGGCGCGCAGGGCGGCCGGATCGTGCCCGTGGAGAAGCGCTCCCAGGGCCGCGAGATCCTGATCCCACCCGGCGAGGAGGGAGAGGCCCGCGACGGCGACCTCGTCAGCGTCTCCCTGGAGCGCGAGACGCGCTTCGGCCTGCCCCGGGGCCGGGTCAAGGAACGGCTGGGCTCGCTGGGATCCGAGAAGGCCGTGAGCCTGATCGCGCTGCACCTGCACAACATCCCGCACGTCTTTTCGGATGCGACCCTGGCCGAGGCGGACGCCGCCGAGCCCGCCGTTTTGAAGGGTCGCGAGGATTGGCGCGACCGGCCGCTGCTGACCATCGATCCGCCGGACGCCAAGGACCACGACGATGCCGTCATGGCCGAGGCCGATCCCGACCCGGCCAATCCCGGCGGCTTCATCCTCACCGTCGCCATCGCCGACGTGGCGGCCTATGTCCGCCCCGGCGCGAGCCTCGACCGCGAGGCGCTGGAGCGGGGCAACTCGGTCTATTTCCCCGACCGGGTCGTGCCGATGCTGCCGGAGCGGATCTCGAACGACCTCTGCTCGCTCCGCGAGGGCGAGGACCGGCCGGCGTTGGCGGTCCGCATGGTCATCGCCGCCGACGGCGAGAAGCGCCGCCACGGCTTCCACCGGGTGATGATGCGCTCCCGCGCCAAGCTCGCCTACGCGCAGGCCCAGGCCGCCATCGACGGGCAGCCGGACGCCGCGACCGGGCCGCTCCTGGACACGGCGCTGCGCCCGCTCTGGGCGGCCTACGCGGCCCTGCGCGAGGCCCGGGACCGCCGCGGGCCGCTCGCCCTGGACCTGCCGGAACGCAAGGTGCTGCTGAGCCCGGACGGGGCGGTCGACCGCGTGGTCGTGCCGGAGCGCCTCGACGCCCACCGGCTCATCGAAGAATTCATGATTCAGGCGAACGTCGCCGCCGCCGAGACCCTGGAGCAGGCGCACCAGCCGCTGATCTACCGGGTCCACGACGAGCCGGCCCTGGAGAAGGTGCGGGCGCTCGGCGAGGTCCTGGCCTCGGTGGGCATCAAGCTGCCCAAGGAGGGCGCGCTGCGCCCGGCCCTGTTCAACCGGATCCTCGCCCAGGCGGCCGAGACCGAGCACGGCGTCTTCCTCAACGAGGTGATCCTGCGCAGCCAGGCCCAGGCGGTCTACGCCGCCGAGAACCTCGGCCATTTCGGCCTGAACCTGCGCCGCTACGCCCATTTCACCTCGCCGATCCGGCGCTACGCCGACCTGATCGTCCACCGGGCGCTGATCACCGCCTGCCGGCTCGGCGCGGATGGGCTCGCCCCGGACATCGCGGCCGGCGATCTGGCGCAGATCGGCGAGCAGATCTCGGCGGCCGAGCGCCGCGCCATGGCGGCGGAGCGCGAGACCATCGACCGGCTGATCGCCCACCACCTCGCCGATCAGATCGGCGCCACCTTCGCGGGCCGGATCGCGGGGGTGACCCGCGCCGGCCTGTTCATCAAGCTCGACGGGACCGGGGCCGACGGCTTCGTGCCGATCTCGCAGCTCGGCGCCGACTATTTCCGCCACGAGGAGGGCCGCCACGCCCTGGTGGGCGAGCGGACGGGGCAGACCTTCCGCCTGGGCGACACGGTGGAGGTGCGGCTCGTGGAGGCCGCGCCCGTGGCCGGCGCGCTCCGCTTCGAGCTGCTCAGCGAGGGCCGGACCCGCTCGGGGACCCGCAAGCCGGACCCGGGCCAGAAACCCGGCGCCCGGCCGTTCAAGGCCGCCGCGCCTGGCCGCCCCGCCGGCATCCGCAACGCCGGCACGCGCCACCGCGGCTCGCGCCGCTGACCCGGGCGGTGTAGAGCCTGGACATGGCCGACGCCGCGATTCCCCTGCGCACCCGCCTCGTCCCCGCGATGGCCCGGGGTTTCATCGGCCGCTGCCCGCATTGCGGCCGGGGGCGGATCTTCGGCCGTTTCCTCAAGGTGCGGCCCGAATGCGATGCCTGCGGCCTGGAGCTGCATCACCACCGGGCCGACGACCTGCCGCCCTACGCGGTGATCTTCATCGTCGGCCACATCGTCGGCTACCTGATCCTGGAGACCGAGAGCGCCTACGAGGTGCCCCTGTGGGTCGAGATGGGCGTGTGGCCCGTGGTCACGCTGGCGATGGCCCTGGCGCTGCTCCAGCCGGTCAAGGGCGCCGTCGTCGGGCTGCAATACGCCCTTGGCATGCAAGGCTTCGCCACGCTACCGCGGGGCCGGCCCGCCCCGGGGCCGGAGGAGACCCGCCTTGCCGCAGCCGCAGCCGGACTCGGAGACCGCGATCACCCCTGAGCGGAAGCCCGCGACGGTGCGCCTGCGCCCGCGGGACGCCGCGACCATGATCGTGATCGACCGGCGCGGGAAGGGCGGCCCGAAGGTCCTGATGGGCCGGCGCAACCCGAACCTCGCCTTCATGCCGGGCAAGTTCGTCTTCCCGGGCGGCCGGATCGAGCTCGGCGACCGCCACATGCCCGTGGCCGGGGCGCTGCCCGACTACGCGGAGGCGGCCCTGACCCGTCAGGTCTCCCGGCCGCCGCACCATCTCGGACGTGCCCTTGCCTTGGCGGCCATCCGCGAGACCTACGAGGAGACCGGCCTGCTGCTCGGCACGAGCGAGCACGGCGCCCCCGCGGATCCCCCGGCGGGCTGGGAGGGGTTCGCCCGCCACGGCATCCTGCCGGATCTCGAGGCGCTGCACCTCGTGGCCCGGGCGATCACACCGCCCAAGCGCGTGCGCCGGTTCGACACGCGCTTCTTCGCGGTCGACCGGCGGATGGTGGCGGCCGAGGAGCCGGGGCGCGTGACGGCCGACGCCGAGTTCACCGAACTGGCCTGGGTCCGCCTCGACGCCGCGCGCGACCTCGACCTGCCCTTCATCACCCGCGCGATCCTGGACGACCTGGAGGCACAGATCGCCGCCGATTTCGCCCCGCACCGGATGATCCCGTTCCACTACGAGCGCTACGGCCGCCGCGAGCGGGTGGCCTTGTGAGCCGCCCGGGCAATCCGGGACGCGAGGCGCGGCGGGGGATCAGCGCGGAGGACGTGGCGGCGATCTCCGCGGCCGTGACCTGCGTCACCGTCGTCGGCATCGGGCTGAGCCTGTCGATCCCGCTGCTGTCGATCGAGCTGGAGCGCCGCGGCGCGTCGAGCACGCTGATCGGCCTGAACACCGCAGTGGCGGGCCTCGCCAGCATCGGCACGGTGCCGTTCGTGCCGCGGCTCGCCGCGCGGATCGGGGTCGCCCCGCTGCTCTGCCTCGCCCTCGTGGTCGGGGCGGCGAGCCTCGCGCTGTTCCCGCTCGTGCCGGGCATCGCCCCGTGGTTTCCCCTGCGCTTCGTCTTCTCGGCGACCCTCGGCGCGCTGTTCGTCCTGTCGGAATACTGGATCAACGCCGCCGCCCCGCCCGAGCGCCGCGGCCTCGTGATGGGCATCTACGCCACCGTCCTGGCGGCGGGCTTCGCGGTCGGGCCGCTCCTGCTGGCGCTCGTCGGCACGGAGGGGTGGGCCCCCTACGTCACCGGCGCCGCGCTGATGCTCACCGGCGGCCTGCCGATCGTGCTCGCCCGGGGACTGTCGCCGACGATCGAACCGGGCTCGGGGCTCGGCATCCGCGCCTATCTGCGGCTCGCCCCCGGGGCCCTGGCGGCGGCCCTCGCCTACGGGGCGGTGGAGACCGGCATCTTCGCGATCCTGCCCCTCTACGGCCTGCGCCTCGGCTACGACGCGCAGGGCGCGGCCGGCCTCGTCAGCCTCGTCGCGCTGGGCAACGTGCTGTTCCAGATCCCGTTCGGCTGGCTCGCCGACCGCCTCGACCGTGGCGCGGTGCTGCTGGGCGCGAGCCTCGCGGGGGCCGCCGGCTCGGCCCTGATCCCGCTCGCGGCCGGCACCCCCCTGGCGTTCGGGCTGCTCCTCCTGGTCTGGGGCGGCATCACCGGCACCCTCTACACGGTCGGCCTGACCATGCTCGGCGACCGCACCCCGGCGAGCGACCTCGCGGGCGCCAACGCGGCCTTCGTGGTGTTCTACAATGTCGGCCTGATGCTGGGGCCGCCCCTCATCGGCGGCGGGCTCGACCTCGTGCCGCCGCACGGCTTCGCGCTGGCGCTCCTCGCCCTGTTCCTGGCCTTCGCCGGGTGGCTGGCCGCGACGGAGCGGGCCGCCGCCCGCTCTTGACCTGCCCGGCCCGATCGGGCATTCACCCGCCCGTATTCGGCCGGGCTCTCCCGGCCATTTGCGTTTCGCTCACGCGGAATGCCGCACCCTGCAGGAGCGCCGCGCCATGGCCAAGGCCGTCACCGTCAAGATCAAGCTCGTCTCCACCGCCGACACCGGCTATTTCTACGTCACGAAGAAGAACTCCCGCACGCAGACCGAGAAGCTGACGATGCGCAAGTACGACCCGGTCGCGCGCAAGCACGTCGACTTCAAGGAAACCAAGATCAAGTAAGGCTGGCGGCCGCCGCGCGGCCCCGCCGCCGACAGGGAGCCGCTCCGGGGACGGGGCGGCTTTTTTCATGCCCGCCCCGCCGGATCCGCGGCGCCGTCCGACGACAGCCCGGCTCCCGCCCGGACCGTTGACGCGCTCGCCCCAGGCGCGGCCCGATCCCCCGGCGGAGGCTCGTCCCCGGCCCCGGTCCGCCGGGAGGGCGGTTCGATGCTCAGGATCCTGTGGCTGGTCCTCGTCACCGCGGCGACGCTCGCGACCTGTCTCGTCCTGATGCTGCCGGTCCACGGCGTCCGCGCGGTCCGCCGGCTGCTCTCGGGGTGCCGCGCCCCGGCTTGAGCCCGCCGGTCAGACCGAGCCGGATCCCGCCAGCTCCGGATCGAGAGTGCGCGCCAGCGACCGGGCGACCGCCACGAGGGCGGTCACCATCGGAGTCGAGGGCTCGCGCCGCGGCGCGACGAGCCCGATCGTGTGCTCCAGGTCCGGGGCGGTGATCGGGATGGCGCGCACGCCCGCCATGGGTCCGAGGGCATCGACCAGGATCTCCGGCATGATCGAGGCCCAGCGCAGGGTGCGCACATGGGTCAGGAGCACGATCATCGAGTTCGATTCGAGGGTCGCGGCGGGCTCGGCCCCCGATTCCCGGATCTGATGGTCGATGATCCGCCGGTTCTGCATGTTCGGGGTGAGCAGACAGAGCGGCAGGCTGCCGGTCTCGGCCCAAGTCACGCTCGCGCGGCCGTCGAAGGGCCCGCCGATCGCGGTCACGAGGCGGTAGCGCTCGCGGTAGAGCGGCACCGAGACCACGCGCCCCAGGGGCTCGTTGTCCAGGTAGGTGAGGCCGGCATCCGCCTCCAGGTTCTCGATCAGCGAGAAGATGTCGGCCGAGGCTGCGGATTCGACCGTCAGCCGCACGTCCGGATGGCGCTCGCGATAGGGCGTGGTGAGATTGACGATCATCGGCAGGGCCGTGGGGATCGCGGCGATGCGCAGGTGCCCGGTGAGGCCCCGGCGCAGGCCGGTGACCTCCTCGTGCATGGCCCGGGCATCGGCCACGATCCGCCGCGCCCATGCGAGGACCCGCTCGCCCTCGGGGGTGAAGCCCTGGAAGCGCGAGCCGCGCAGCACGAGCTGGACGCCGAAGCGGTTCTCCAGCTGCTTCACGCCGGCCGAGAGGGTCTGCTGGGTCACCCCGCAGGCCTCGGCGGCATGGCCGAAATGCTGCTCGCGGGCGAGCGCGAGCAGGAAGTCCAGCTTGTCGATCACCAAGAGGCATTCCGAACGGCGCAGGCCGGCACGGCGCAGCACGCCGGAGCGTAGCGACCCGCCGCCCGAGCCACAACAGGCGGCGGATCCGGGCGCTCAGCGGAACAGGATGAACGCCTTCGACAGGGTGATGCCGATGCCCCAGACGATCGGGATGCCGACCACGGCCCAGGCCAGGGCGGCCGCCGGGGAGAAGCCGCCGCGGCCGATGCCGAAGGAGCCGGACGGCCCGGCCGCCGCGGCGCCGGCGCGGACGTCGAGGGCGGCGCGCTCCGAATCGGACATGAACCAGCGTCTCGCCAGCGGACGGACCAGCAGGTTGCAGACGAAGCCGACCGCCAGGAAGCCGGCGAGCACGTACATGGTCCGCCCGTAGAGATCCGCGCCCTGGACGCCGGCCGCCACCTGAACCTCGCGGATCTTGGTGATCACGAACGGCCCGACGATGCCCGCCGTCGACCACGCGGTCAGCAGGCGGCCGTGGATGGCACCCACGAACTGCGTGCCGAACACGTCGGCGAGATAGGCCGGGACCGTGGCGAAGCCGCCGCCATACATGGACAGGATCACGCAGAAGATGCCCACAAACAGAGCCTGCGAACCGATCCCGGCCGCCCAGGGCGCGGCCGCGTAGAGCAGGCCGCCCAGCGCGAAGAAGGTCGCGTAGGTCAGCTTGCGGCCGATCCGGTCCGACATCGAGGCCCAGAAGAACCGCCCGAGGATGTTGAACAGGGACAGCAGCCCGACGAAGCCGGCCGCGATCGCCGCGACCTGCGCCTTCTGGCCAGCGTCGAGCGCCGCGAAGCCGGTGCCCGGCTGGCCGATCAGCGAGCCCCCGAAGATCTCTTGGAGCATCGGCGAGGCGAGCGCCAGGACGCCGATGCCGGCCGACACGTTGAGGCACAGGACCAGCCAGATCATCCAGAACGGCAGGGTCCTGTGCGCGTCCCGGAGATGGACGTGGCCCGAGGCGATCATGGCGCTCTTGGAGCCGGCCGGCGTCCAGTCGTCCGGACGCCACCCGGCGGGCGGCACCCGGTAGCCGAAGGCGCCGCCCAGCATGAACACGCTGTAGCCCAGGCCCATCACGGCCAGCGTCTGCCAGACCCCGACCGAATCCGGGCCGCGGAACGTCTTGATCAGGCCGTCGGCGAGTGGCGACCCGATCATCGCGCCGCCGCCGAAGCCCATGATCGCCATGCCGGTGGCCATGCCGCGGCGGTCCGGGAACCACTTGATCAGCGTCGAGACCGGCGAGATGTAGCCGAGGCCGAGCCCGATGCCGCCGACCAGCCCCATGCCGAGCCAGACCAGCCAGAGCTGGTGGAGGTAGACGCCGAGTGCGCCGATCAGGAAGCCGCCGCCCCAGCACAGGGCTGCCACGATGCCGGCCTTGCGCGGGCCGGCCCGCTCCAGCCAGCCGCCGAACAGGGCCGCGGACAGGCCGAGCACGACGATGCCGATCGAGAAGACCGTGACGAGGTCGCTGACGCGCCAGTCGCAGGTGGTGGTGAACAGGGCGGTCATCACGCCCATGTCGGGGCAGGCGGCGGGGGCGGGCTGGCCGACCGAGAGCGCCCGGGTCAGCGGCAGCCAGAACACCGACAGGCCGTAGGCCATGCCGATGCAGAGATGGATCGCCAGCGCCGCCGGCGGCACCAGCCACCGGTTGAAGCCCGGCTTGGCGACGATCCGCTCACGCGACAGCAGACTCGGTGTACCGCCGGGTGCGACCACACCCGCCACTCCAGCACCCATGATCGTCTCCTCGATGGCGGCCACATGCGCGGGGCGCCTAAGTCGGGAGGATGCGCGATCTGTGTACAGCGTGCCAGCGTATTGGAGCCCGCGTGGACAGATTTGCGAGCATTCTGCGTAATCTGTAGGCATGCGGCGCAGCGCGATCGGTCCCACTCGAGGGGCGAAACGCGGTCGTCGGCGCGGGGCGGACGGTCCGGGCGATCGCACCGGGGGGATGCGATGGTCACACATCGCCGCCGGCCGTCGCGCCCATCCGGAAAGGATGTGGGACGCCGACAGCGCGCACGGGAGCGCGCGCCGAGCCTTGTCCAGGCCCAGATTCGCGTCGCGCAGTTCCACGGGACCGGGAGGCCGTGTGACGGACCTGGATCGCCGCCCGGACGGGCGGCGGCCATCGGATCGAACGGGCCCCGGGGGTCTTGCCCGGGGCCTGCCGCCTCAGCCGGCGTCGCTCGCGCCTTCGCCGAGCTTCTGCGGGTCGCGGGTCGCGGGGCGGACCGGGCTCTCGGCCTGGGGCTCGGCGCCGCGCAGGGCCCGCTGCACCAGGTCATCGGCCCGGTCGCCCATCGCCGGCAGGGCGGCCTCCAGCCTCGAGACCATCTTGGGCGTCCAGAACGCGACGATGTGCTTGTGTATTCCGGCCACCGCCTCCTCCTCCGGGTAGGACCGGAAGAAGGTGGCGATCTGGTTGGCCATGCGGAGGAGCTTGTCCTCCTGGGTCTGCGCGCTCATCGCCTCACTCCGCCGCGTCGAGGCGCTGGGCGATCCGGGTCAGGGAGAAGTCCTCCTCGTAGAACTTCGCCTGCCAGTCGGAGGGCCGGTTGGTCCGCCGGACCTGCACCGCCGTCACCTTGTATTCGGGGCAGTTGGTCGCCCAGTCCGAATAGTCGGTGGTGATGACGTTGGCGCCGGTCTTGGCATGGTGGAACGTGGTGTAGACCACGCCGGGCTGCATCCGCTCCGAGATCTTGGCCTTCAGGGCGATGTCGCCGGACCGGCTCTCCAGGGAGACCAAGTCGCCGTCGACGACGCCGCGCAGCTCCGCGTCGAACGGGTGGATCTCCAGCACGTCCTCCTCGTGCCAGCGCGAGTTCTCGGTGCGCCGGGTCTGCGCGCCGACATTGTACTGGGACAGGATCCGGCCCGTGGTCAGGATCAGCGGGAACTTCGCCCCCGTCCGCTCCTCGGTGGCCACGAACTCGGTGATCATGAACCGGCCCTTGCCGCGGACGAACCGGTCCACGTGCATCATCGGCGTGCCGAGCGGCGCCTTCTCGTTGCAGGGCCACTGCACCGAGCCCAGCTCGTCGAGCTTGGCGTAGGACACGCCGGTGAAGCTCGGGGTCAGGCCGGCGATCTCGTCCATGATCTCGGACGGGTGCTTGTAGTTCATCGGGTAGCCGAGCGCGTTGGAGAGCAGCACCGTGCCCTCCCAGTCGCCGTAGCCGCCCAGCGGCGCCATCACCTTGCGGACCCGGGAGATGCGGCGCTCGGCATTGGTGAAGGTCCCGTCCTTCTCCAGGAACGAGGCCCCCGGCAGGAAGACGTGGGCGTATTTGGCGGTCTCGTTCAGGAACAGGTCCTGGACGACGATGCATTCCATCGCCATCAGGCCCGCGGTCACGTGGTGCGTGTCGGGGTCGGACTGGGCGATGTCCTCGCCCTGGATGTACATGCCCTTGAAGCTGCCCTCGACCGCCTCGTCGAGCATGTTGGTGATGCGCAGGCCCGGCGCGCCGTCGAGCTTGGCGCCCCACAGGGCCTCGAAGCTCTCCCGGGTGGCGTCGTCCGAGACGTGGCGGTAGCCGGTGAGCTCGTGCGGGAACGAGCCCATGTCGCAGGAGCCCTGGACGTTGTTCTGGCCGCGCAGCGGGTTCACGCCGGCGCCGAGCTTGC
>CAXTCV010000008.1:0-53703 GCA_964242725.1 uncultured Methylobacterium sp. | reverse complement strand
GACAAGGCGATTAACAGTCGCCTGCTCTACCAACTGAGCTATCGGGGATCACGGCCGCGTCTCTACACACCGGCTCCGCCGGATGCAAGGGCCCCGGAGGCGATCCGCGGCCGCCCGGCGAGATCCCCCCTTCATGAGCCCGCTGCGGATGGTGCATGGCGCGCCGGGCGAGGCCATTCGGCAACACCGCGCACCGCCGCGCGGCCTGCCGGTTGCGCGGAGGGTGCGGCAGAACGGGGCGGGCGCGTCAAGTCATCCGCGCGTCATGGCTCGGTCCTACGGGACCGGCCCCGCCGGTACGACCGGCCCGTCGCCGCCGTGGACCATGCTGACCCATCGTTGCCTCGATCCACAGGATCCCTATGCCGAACGGGAAGTCCGCGTCGTCTTCGCTTGGGCGGCCGGCAGTCCGCGGCTGATCGCAGCCCTCGACGAGGAGGCGTCCGACATCCTGCCCGATCTGATCGAGGCACAATGCGATGACCTGCGGCGGGAGATCGTCGCCGCGCTGCCGTTGCCGCGCGCCGATCGGACCCGCGTGCTGCTCGGGTGTGCGGAGCGCTGAACTTCGGTGGCCATCCCGTCCGGTCGTGGTCGGCGGCTCAAGCAAGGACCAGCTCGACCCGTCCGCCCTCCGGAGCGAACGGTGATGCGTCGCCATGATCGAGCGCGCATGGCCGGGACGATGACAGAGCAAAATCGTTCCGATCTGTTCGTGTAGTTATGAGTACGTTATCAAAACAGAACTTACCTTTCGGGCAGATCTGCTATAAAAACCAAGTACGCTTTTTGCATATTTGCCGGCTATATTTGACTGTACGGCAATGCGCGCTGCTGTATAGCGGCTTCTCCATGCACCCCCTGCGAAAGCGGCGCCGCCTCGATGCGCATCTCCCTCGGCTTCAAGCTCTTCACGGTGATCGGCCTGCTGGCCCTCGTCGCCATCGGCATCGCGATCTTCGCCGTGCGCCAGTCCAACTGGGAACAGGAGCGCGCGGCGGCCACCGACAAGATCTGGAACGCCGGGTTGCAGGCCGGCGCCCTCGGGCAGGCGATCGAGCACGCCGTGGTGCAGGCGACGGCGCTGTTCACGGCGGAGGACGTGACGGAGGCCCGGTCGCGCCTGTCCGCGCTGCACGAGGCCCTGGCGATCGTGGAGGAGGTGCGCGTGCCGTTCCTGGCCGCGATGGAGGACCAGCTCCCCGAGGACCGGCGCCGCCGGTTCGACCTCTTCGTCAAGGAGTTCATCGCCTATCAGAACGACACGGCCGAGCTGGGTCTCACGGTCTCGCCCAAGGCCGCCCTGATCCAGGCGACGGACGAGTCGACCGTGAAGAACCGGGAACACATGGTCGCGGAGATCGCCGCGCTCGGACGCGAGGTGCTGAACCGCCTCAACACCCGCCGCGCCGCGGATGCCGCGGACCGAAGGACGGCGCGGATCACACTGATCGTCGTGCCGGCCGTGTCCCTCGCCCTGGGACTGCTCGCCGCGATCTGGATCATCTTCACCCAGGTCCGCCAGCCCCTGCATCGGCTCAAGGCCAGCATGACCACGCTGGCGGCCAACGATCTCGGTCGCGCGATCCCGTTCACGCATCGTCGCGACGAGATCGGCGAGATGGCCGGGGCCATCGCGGCGTTCCAGAAGGCCCTGATCCAGAAGCGCGACCTCGATGGGGAGGCCCAGGTCCGGCGCGATCGCGACCGCCTCCGCGCCGAGACGCTCGCGGTGGCGACGCACGAATTCGAGGTCGAGACGCAGCGCGCGGTCGCCGACCTCGCCGGTTCGGCCGAGGCGATGAAGTCGGCGGCCGACACGCTCACGGGCAATGCCGGTGACATGGCAGTCCAGGCGACCGTCGTGGCGGGCGCCTCAAGCCAGACGGCGGGCATCGTCGACAGCATCGCCAGCGCCGCCGAGGAACTCTCGGCCACGGCCCGCGCAATCGAGGCGCGGGTCCGGGACACCAGCGAGATCGCATCCTCGGCCCTGACCGACACGCGGGGCCTGGAGGAGACCGTCCGCACGCTGTCGCAGGCCGCTGAGGAGATCGGAGCGGTCGTGACCCTGATCCGCGACGTCGCCGAACAGACCAACCTCCTGGCGCTCAACGCCACGATCGAGGCGGCCCGCGCGGGCGCGGCGGGCCGCGGCTTCGCCGTGGTGGCCGCGGAGGTCAAGGCGCTCGCCGGCCAGACGGCCCTCGCCACCGACCGCATCACCGGCCAGGTCGGTTCGATTCAGGGCGCCGCCGACCGGACGGTCAGTGCCATCGCGGCGATCGGCCAGACGATCGCCCGCATGAGCCTGATCGCCTCCGAGGTGGCGGAGGCGACCGACCAGCAGGGCAGCGCCAGCCAGGAGATCGCGCGGGCCATCTTCAACGCCGCCGCGGATGCCCGCAAGGTGTCCGAGAGCATCTCCGGCGTCCGGGCTGCTGCCGCGTCCAACGAGGACCAGGCCGGACAGGTCCGGGGCACCGCCGCGCGGGTCAGTACCGGCACGCACAGCCTGCAGCAGGCGATCGAGACCTACATGGTGCAGGTCCACGGCGCGTGAGGCCGGCGGCCCGCAGGCCGCGGCCCGTCCGCGATCGACCGGGATATCGATGAAAGGAACGTTGGAGGCCTCGCCCGGAATCGAACCGGGGTGCAAGGATTTGCAGTCCTCTGCGTAACCACTCCGCCACGAGGCCTTCTCGACGGCGCCTACGCGCCGCGCGGAGCTTGGCGGACAGCTCCGGGTGCGCGTCTCTAGCAGAGGTCGGCGGCCGCAGGCAACGGCCGTGACGATACGGATCGCCGGAACGCTTCAGCTCTGCCAGACCCGCGGCATCGGCAGGCCGCGATAGGCGGTGAGGAACCGGGCGGCGAGACGGCGCAGGGGGCCGATACCGCCCGCCAGGGCGCGGACCACGAGGTGCCCGTTCCAGGCACTCGCCGCCGCCTCGATCCCGGGTGCGGCGGCCTCTGCCAGGAGGGCGCGCGCCTCCTCAAGGCGCGCTTCCGCACCGTCCGAGACGTCGAGCAGCGTCGCGCAGGCGCGCCCGCCGCCGCCGATCGCCGGTCGGGCCAGGAGATCGCTGATCGGACCGTCCAGCACGAAGCTGTCGGCATAGACGAGCCGACCGGCCCGGCGCACGCGCCACGCATCCGCGAACAGCCCGGCGGTGATCCGCTCGCCCCGGGCGGCGCGGCCGAAGGCGACGATCTCCACGGCGAGCAGAGTCGCGCCCGCGGCGAGATCGGCCTCGAGGCGCCGCCGGACCCGGGCGCGGTCGAACAGGATCGTCTCCTGGGGCAGCCAGGCGAGCCGCGCACCCGCGCCCAGGCTCAGGCGGTTCTCGATGCGGCTCACCGGCCCGTCGGAGCGGTAGATCTTCTCGGCCGCCGTCGTGGTCAGCACGAGATCGGCCGCCGGATCGAGCTCCAGGACCACCGAGAAGGCATCGCCGCACGCCACGCCGCCGGCCGTGTTGACGAGGACGGCCTCGAGCGCCCCCGGCCCTCGCGGGAAGCGCAGGCGCGACGGCCCCGATTCCGCCAGGTCGAGGATCCGCGTCGCCCCGCCCGCGCAGGCCGGCCCGGCGCGCAGCCGGACGCGGCCGTCCGAGCGCTGCCGCGCCGGCGGCGTCGCAGGGGCCGAATCAGGATCCTGCGGGTCCGGGATACGGCTGTGCATCATGCGCGCTCGGCCGCGTCGCCCGGCGTCGCTTCGGCGGGCAGCGTCGGCCGGTCAAGGATGCGCCGGCCGAACAGGCTCGCCGCCAACTCGACCAGCACCCGGGCGCTGCGCCCGCGTTCGTCGAGGAAGGGGTTGAGCTCGACGATGTCCAGCGAGCGCACGAGGCCGGAATCGTGCAGCATCTCCATGATCAGGTGCGCTTCCCGGAAGGTGGCGCCCCCCGGAACCGTCGTGCCGACGCCCGGGGCGAGGGACGGGTCGAGGAAGTCGATGTCGAAGCTGACGTGGAGATGGGCGCGCCGGGCGGAGACGTGTTCGAGAATCCGCCGCAGGGGGGCGACCACGCCGAACTCGTCGATGGTGCGCATGTCGGTGACCCCGACCCGCCGCGCCGCCACAAGGGCGCGCTCCCCGGCATCGATCGAGCGCAGGCCGAACAGGTGGACGTCGGTCGGGGCGAGCGGCGGCGGAGCCGGCTCGGCGAACAGGCGCGGGAAGCCGGGCTCCCCGCACAGGGCCGCCAGCGGCATGCCATGGACGTTGCCGGAGGGGGAGGTCTCCAGGGTGTTGAAGTCGGCATGGGCATCCAGCCAGAGCACGAAGAGCGGCCGGCCCTCACGGGCGGCGTGGCGCATGACGCCGTCGATCGATCCGAGCGAGAGACTGTGATCGCCGCCGACGGTGAGCGGCACCGCGCCCGCACCCAGGGCATCCTCGACGGTACGGGACAAAGCGCGCGTCCAGGCCGCCACGGCGTCGAGGCCGCGTCGGCCGGGCGGCCCGTCTGGAACGACATCGCCGTGGTCGGTGACCGCATGGCCGAGGTCGGAGAGGGCGCGGACGAGGCCGGCCGTGCGCAGGGCTGCAGGGCCCATCAGGGCGCCGGGCTCGCTGGTCCCGACCTCGATCGGCGCGCCGATCAGCGCGATACGGTGCCCTGCGGGTGGGCTTGTCTCGCTGGTCATCCCGTCTCCACCGGTCGCTCGGACATCCGCGCGTCCCCGCCGCTCTAGCAGGTGGCGGGCCGCCGCCACAGGCCGACGCGACGCCGTCGCGGATCCGCACGCCTGAGATCGACCGCCGATCGAAGGATGATTGTCCGAGACGGGATCTCGGACTGGAAAGACCTGGTTTCAGAAGGTCCGCGACCAGCCCTTCAAGGTGTTCGGGCTGGGTGCAGGGATCACGATCCATGACGGTCACATCGTGAACGAGCAGCGTGTTTCCCCTCCCCCTTGCCGGGAGGAGAGCGCGGCTGGTCCGTGTCCCGGCACCTCCGAAAACATCTTGAAAGGGCTGGGCTGCGCGCGCTTTGGAAACCCACGACCCGGTTCTGGTGACCGATGCTGTCCTCGCGATGGATCTATTATACAGTTTATCGTCGATCCCGTACAACGATAAGTCGATATCAAACACATCTGTCGATTTGAGCATTGCACACGATGATCTAATTTTTAACAATCGATATCGTTTCATGGCGGTCGGCGCCTGACGATGACGTCACAGAACGTTAGGATTATTGTGGGACAGGGACAGAGCTTCTCTATCTATGACTATTCAAGGTTGCCATGACGCTTCTGTCCCGTTTGAGCGCGCGTCTCCCCGCGATGACCGTCGGCCTGGCGCTGCTCAGCGCCACCGCCATGGGCGGATTCAGCTGGTACACGGCCCGGTCCGGACTGATGAGCGCCGCCCAGGACCGCCTGCAACTGGCCGCCGCCGCCCGCCGGGACGGCATCGAGCTGGTGGCGGATCGGATGCAGGCCGACTTCCTGGCCGTTGCGGCGCATCCGCAGATCGTGTCGAATTTCCCCGACCTGATCGAGACCCTGGATCTCGCCAAGCCCGAGGTCGCGGCCGTCGTCGAGGCGTTCCGCGCCCCGCAGACGGTCGAGGCCCGGGTCGCCCTCGACGGCACCGGCATGAGCGCGATGTACGCGCGCCGGCACGTCAAGGTGCAGGAGGTGGCACGCAAGCTCGTCGCCCAGGCCGGCTACGCGGACCTCATGTTCGTGGATCAGGACGGCCGGATCGTCTACACCACGACGAAGGGCGGGGATTTCGCCAGGTCGGTCGCCGATCCGGATCTGGCGCAGACCGGCCTCGCGCGCCTCGTGAAGCGCCTCGAATCGGCGGATCCGGGCACGGTCCTGTTCGAGGATTTCGCTGCCTACCCGGTCGACGGGGTGCCGGCCGCCTTCATCGGCCGCGCCATGACGAAGCGCGCCAACGTCGCCATGGGGACCGCGCAGGCCGCGGAGCGGATCGGCACCGTCATCATGCGGGTCACCCCGGCCGTGTTCGAGCAGACGCTGGCCAAACGGACCGGCCTGGGCGAGACCGGACAGGTCTTCGCCGCGGGCGGGGACGGGCTCCTGCGCAGCGACCCGCCGCTGAACCCCACGGTGAAGGCCGGCGGCGCCGTCACGCTAGTCGGGATCGCCGCCGACCGGATCAAGGCGGGCGGCAATCTCACCTTCGAGGCCGCGGACGGGCCTCACATGGCGGCGGCCTCCGCGCTCACCGTGCTGGGGGCCCCCTGGACGGTCGTGGCGGAGCAGGCCGAGGCCGAAGCGAGCGCGTCGGTCCGGGCGCTCTCGCGCATCCTGATCCTGACCGGTCTGTGCATCCTGGCCGCGACGACCGCACTCGGCCTGCTGCTCGCGCGCTCGATCGTGGCGCCGCTGGGCGCCCTCACCCGCGCCCTGAAGGCGCTCGCCGACCGTCAGCCTCTCACGGAGGTGGCCGGGAGCCGGCGCCGGGACGAGATCGGCGACATCGCCCGCGCCGTGGTGACGATCCGCGACATGTCCCTCGAGGAGGCCGCGCAGCAGTTGCAGACCACGGAGGCCGTGCGCCTGCGCGAGGAACAGAACCGGCGCGCCATGCTGCGGGACCTCGCCGACGGGTTCGAGCGCTCGGTGGGCGGGATCGCCGAGGGCCTGACGGGGGCCGTGGCGTCGCTCCAGGACGCGTCCGGCGTCATGCGGGTCGCGGTCGCCGGGACCTCCGAGCGCTCGACCAGCGTCGCCGGCGCGGCGCGGCAGACATCCGACAACGTCAACGCCGTCGCCGCCGCCGCCGAGGAACTCGGCGCGACCGTGCGGGAGATCGGCCGGCAGGTCGAGCAGGCCACCGGCATGTCGGCCAATGCCGTTGGCGAGGCCCGGCGGGCCGAGCAGACGATGACCGCTCTCGCCGCCGCCGCGACCCGGATCGGCGACGTGGTCGGGATGGTCTCGACGATCGCCGGACAGACGAACCTGCTGGCGCTCAACGCGACGATCGAGGCGGCCAGGGCCGGCGAGGCCGGCCGGGGCTTCGCGGTCGTGGCCGCCGAGGTCAAGGAACTCGCGGCCCAGACGAGCCGCGCCACGGAGGAGATCAGCCGGCAGGTGGCGTCGATCCAGACCGTTACCGGCGACGCCGTCGGGGCGATCCAGGGAGTCGCCTCGCAGATCGAGGCCATGAACCAGGTCTCGACCGGCATCGCCGCCGCCGTGGACCAGCAGGGCGCCACCACGCAGGACATCGTCCGCAGCATGGGGCAGGCCTCGACCGGCACCGGCCTGATGACGGCCGATATCGCCGAGGTCGCTCGGGTCGCGGACGATGCCGGGGAGGCCGCCGCATCGGTGGCGCAGGCCTCGGACGCCCTGGCAGCGCGCGCGGAGCAGCTCCGCGCCGAGGTCGCGCAGTTTCTGCGCAACATCCGGGCGGCTTAGAGCCTGTTTGACGCGGAGCCCGTCGCCTCAAGCAGCGCGTGACCGCGTCTGAGAGGTCCAGCCGGCTCTCAGCGCACGCGCCGCCGAAGCGAATCCCGAGCCGGCGGCGCGATGGTGTCGGATCGGCGGCTCGGAGCGGTCCCCGAGAAGCCGCCGCCGGGTTTCGGAGGATGGTGGCGTCAGGCCGCCTCGGCGGGGACCGGGGCAGCCTTTTGCGCCGCCTGTCCCGCGAAGATCTGGGCGGCCAGGGGCAGCTCGATCACGGCGCTGAGCCCGCCCGCGCGGCCGTTCTCCAGGATCAAACGGCCGTTATGCGCCTCGACGATGGCCTGAACGATCGAGAGGCCGAGGCCGAAGCCCCGCGCCTCGTTGAGGTTGCGGGCTCGGTCGCCGCGGACGAAGGGCTGCAGCATCGCCTCGCGCTCGGCTTCCGGGATCCCCGGGCCGGGATCGAGCACGCAGATACGGACCCCGCGCTCCGAGGATTCCATGTGGACGTCCGCCCGGCCGCCGTACTTCACGGCGTTGTCCACGAGGTTCGTCACGGCCCGCTGCAATTCCTCGGGGCGTCCCTGAACGAGGACGTGGCGGCTCCGGCCGACGTGCACCGGCGCGCCGAAATCCGAGAAATCGTCGCAGACCGTCTGCACGACCGAGGCGAGATCGACCAGGGTGAAGCTGCTCGCGTCCCGGGCCTGACCGTCGCGCACGAAGGACAGGGCCGCCTCGACGAGCCCGTTCATCTGATCCAGGTCGCGCAGGGTGGCGGCCCGGGCGTGGTCGTCCTCGATGAATTCGGCGCGCAGGCGCAGCCGGGTGATCGGCGTGCGCAGGTCGTGGCTGATCGCCGCCAGCATCTGCGTGCGGTCGTCGATGAGCCGGCGCACCCGCGACCGCATCCGATCGAGCGCCCGGGAGACGGCGAGCACCTCGCGCGGGCCCGCCTCCGGCAGGGCCACGTGATCGTCCCGGGTTCCGAAGGCCTCGGCGGCGCCGGCGAGCCGCTTCAGCGGCGCCGTGAGCGCCCGGGTCGCCCAGACGCAGAGCAGGGCCAGGGTCAGCGCCAGGAACACGACGGTGAAGATCAGGGCGCCCTGCTTCGGCGCCCGGAGCGGATCGTTCGGCAGCGTCGCCTGCAGCATCGCGCCGCCGGCCGTGACGATCCCGACATGCAGCCGTCCGTCCGCCTTCTCCGGGTCGGTGTCGCCGGCGGACAGGTCGATGATCTGCACCGGACGTCCGGCCCCGTTCCGGAGCCGGTGGATGACCGGAAGATCCGGGACCGGCTTGGCGCCGGGCGGCGCCTCCCCGTCCCAGGCCTCGACCCGGATCAGCGGCAGGCTGCGCCCGCTGGCGAGCAGAGCCGGCCGGGCCGCCGGATCGACCACGTCGAGGAGCCGTGCCAGCGTGCCCAGGCGGCTCGCCGCGACCCCCGGCAGGGTGTCCGGGTTCTGGGATTCGTGCAGGAGCAGGAACGCGGCGGTCGCCACCATATGCGCCACCGCGATGCCGGCCACGACCAGCAGGGCGATCTGGCCCGCGATGGTCGTCGGTCGCATCCGGGCGCGCAGCCGCCGCAGCGGGCTCATGAGCGCGTGACCTCCGGCGTGAACAGGTAGCCGCCCGAGCGGATCGTCCGGATGAATTCGGGATTGCGGGTGTCGCGCTCGATCTTCTGGCGGATGCGCGAGATCAGCACGTCGATGCTGCGCTCGAACGGGCCGGCGGCGCGGCCCTGCGTCAGGTCCAGGAGCTGGTCGCGCGACAGGACCCGTCCGGGCCGCAGGCAGAGGGCGTGGAGGAGGTCGAACTCCGCCCCGGTGATGGCGATGCGCGCGCCCTCGGGCGACAGCACCTGCCGCAGGGAGACGTCGAGGGTCCAGCCGGAGAAGTGCAGGCGGCGGCGCTCGTCCGTGTCGGGCGCCTCGGCGGCGACGCGGCGCAGGATCGCGCGGATGCGGGCGAGCAGCTCCCGCGGGTTGAACGGCTTGGCCAGGTAATCGTCGGCGCCCAGTTCCAGTCCGAGGATCCGGTCGACATCCTCGGACTTCGCCGTCAGGATCAGGATCGGGATCTGCGACGAGCCCCGCAGGCGCCGGCAGAGGCTGAGCCCGTCCTCACCCGGGAGCATCAGGTCCAGCACGATCAGATCGATGCGCGATTCCGCCAGCGCATGGTCCATGTCGGTCCCGTCGCCCGCGAGCGTCACGCGGCAATCGTTGCCGCGCAGATAGCGCGCGATCAGGGTCGAGATCTCCCGATCGTCCTCTACGACGAGGATGTGGGGTGTCGACGGTGTCGTCATCGCGACGGAGTCTGTGTGCGATTCAGCCTGCATCATCGGGCCATCATGCCCTGAACCGACGATTATTCGAAGGTGTCCCGCGAAACCAATTTGTAAGCGCGTGTTTCCCGGGGATCTGCTCCGGGATCGAACCGCCCTGCGGCGAATCGTCGAGCCGGACTCCCCGCCCGGCGCGGCCCGGCTACCTCACGGATCAGCGTTCGCCCGACGTGACGGGCGAGGCCGCCATCCGGAACCCCCCGTGTCCAAGCCCATCAGCGACTACGCCCTCATCGGCGACACCCATTCCTGCGCGCTGATCGCCCGCGACGGCTCGATCGACTGGCTGTGCTGGCCGCGCCACGATTCGCCGGCCCTGTTCGTGAAGCTCCTCGACGACGAGACAGGGGGCGCCTGCAGCGTGGCGTTCGAGAGGCTCACCGGGACGGCGCGCCGCTACCTGCCCGAGACCAACATCCTGGAGACGACCTTCACCACCCGGACCGGGCAGGCGCGCCTCGCCGACGTGATGCCGGTGAACCCCCCGAGCCCCGAACCGGACGAGGGCCCCGACGGCGAGGGCGAGAGCCGGCTGATCCGGCTGCTCACCTGCGTGCGCGGGACGGTGACGGGGGCGTTCCGGGTGCGCCCGACCTTCGACTACGCGCGCCGCCCGTGCACGCCCATCGTCGAGGGGCCCTCCGTGCTGTTCGAGGCCGGCGATTGCCGGCTGCGGGTCAACGCACATCCGCGGCCGACGCTCAGTGGGGACGAGGCCGAGATCCGGTTCCAGCTGTCCGAGGGCGAGACCGCCTACCTGGTCCTCACCCACGGGGAGGACCGGGAGGACGCCGCCATCGACGATTACGCCGGCGCCCAGCGCCGCCTCGAGATGACCGCGGATTACTGGCGTCGCTGGAGCGCCCGCAGCACCTATCGCGGCGCCTATCGCGACGCGGTGATGCGCTCGGCCCTGTGCCTGAAGCTGCTGACCTACTCGCCCTCCGGCGGCATCGTGGCGGCGGCCACCGCAGGGCTGCCGGAAGCCGTGCCGGGGGATCGCAACTACGATTACCGGTTCACCTGGATGCGCGACGCCGCGTTCACCGTCACGGCCTTCGTGATGCTCGGCTACCTGCGCGAAGCCTCGGAGTTCCTGCGCTTCCTGCGCGAGCGCGACGGAAGCTACGGGCGCGAGACGCGCCTGATGTACGGGATCGCCGAAGACATCCCGCCGGAGGAGGAACTCGACCACCTCGCCGGCTGGAACGGCGTGCGGCCCGTGGTGATCGGCAACCTCGCCGAGGACCAGGATCAGCACGACATCTACGGCGAGCTGCTGCGGGCCCTCTGCGTCTTCCTGGAGGCCGTGGATTACGATCCGCCCGAGAAGGTCAACGACCGCCTGCCGGAGGTGCTCGACAACCTCACGGCCCGCGCCATCCGCCATCGGCACGACCCGGACAACGGCATCTGGGAGCTGCGCACGGGACCGCGCCAGCAGCTCCACTCCAAGGCGATGATCTGGGTGGCGCTCACGGACGCGGCCCGGATCGCCCGGAACATCGCGGGGGTCCCTGAGGAGAAGATCAGGGAATGGGAGCGCGTCGCCGCCGAGGTCCGGGCGGAGTATCTCGACAGGGGCTGGAGCGCCGAGAAGCGGGCCTATGTCGGCGCCTATGAGTCGCATCATCTCGACGCCGCGGTCCTGCGTGTCGCCCTGTTCGGGGCCCTGGATCCGAAGGATCCACGGATGCGCGCGACCCTGGCCGCCGTGGAGCGGGAACTCGGCGTCGGCGACCTGATCTACCGCTACCGCATGGACGACGGCCTGACGGGCGATGAGGGCACCTTCACGGCCTGCGCGTTCTGGCGGGTCGGCTGCCTCGCCCTCGACGGCCGGACCGCCGAGGCCAAGGCCGCCTTCGAGCGGCTGATCGCCCGGGGCAACGATGTCGGGCTGTTCGCCGAGGAGATCGACCCGGTCACCGGCGAGCAGCGCGGAAACACCCCGCAGGGCTTCTCCCACATGGCACTGATCAACGCCGCCCTGCGCCTGGAGGACAGCATCGCCCGCTACGGCCTCGCCGACGCGGCGGACGACGTGGAACACAGGGCGGCCGAGTAGCGCCTCGACACCGGGCTGCGGCGTGCGGTGGCGCAGCCGCCGCCGAACCGATCAGGCGGCGACCCGGACAACCTTGTCCGACTCGGGTCCATCCACCTGGGAAACATCGAGGCCGCGGCTGGTGCGGAAGTGGTCCAGCAGGCTGTCGCCGAGGCCGTCCAGAACCACCTCCGTCGCGGCCTGAGTCGCCGGGTCCACTGCCGGCTCCTCGGTCCGGTACCAGGCCAGGATCTGCTCCGGCAGCGCGTCCAGGATGGCCCCGACGGGATTGTGCGGTTCGGCGGGCGCGACGCCGCCGGTCTCGGCGGGATCGGCCGGCGGTGCGAAGGCGGTCCGGCGCTGGCTCTCCAGGGCGGCGCGCCAGGCGGCGTCCGCCACCTGGGCGTTGCGGTGCGCGGTCTCGCGCGCGCCCGCCTCGGCCGCGATCGCCCGGGCGGCCTCCCGGGCCTCGTCGCGGGCGGCTTCCGCCTCGTAGCGGTTGAGGAGAACGAGGACCGGCTGCATATCGGCGCCCGGCAGGCTGTCGCAGGCGCCGATGGCGCATTCGATGATCCGCCGGGACAGGCCGGCCCCGCGGACGGGCGTCCCGCGGCGGGCCACGTCCTGCCAGGCCGCGAGGGCGGCCTGCATCGCCGGCAGCAGCGCGTCCGGGAGGCCGGCCCGATGGTGCAGGTCGGCGAAGCTCCGGGGATCCCGCAGGGCCCGGGCGACGCCGGCATGGTCCTGGCCGGACAGGTCGGCCAGGGCCGCGAGGGTGAAGTCGGTCCGCCCGGACAGCACGGCGCGGAGGATCAGGCCGGCGGTGAGCTGTTGGGTCGTGCGCAGATGCGCCACGAGCCGGGCGACGCCGGCCGCCCCGGAACCCTCGCAGGCGTCGAGGGCCACGCGCTCGCCGGCCTCCCGGCGCAGCCGGTCGCAGCGCTCGCCGCCGAGCCAGCCCCGGTGGGTGACGAAGCCGGACAGGGCCTGCGCCACCGCGAGGCCGATCGCGTGGCGCACCTCGGGAGGCAGATCGGCCCGGGCCAGCAGGGCTTCGCGCAAGGACGCTTCCGGACCGCGGCGCTCGATCATGCGCAGCATGCGGCCCGCGGTGATCTTCGCCGTCGGGTTGCGGGCGAGCGCCACCAGCGTGTCCAGTTCGCCGATCTCGGCCAGCGCCCCCGAGACCGCGTGCGACAGGTGATGGCGGGCGGCGATCACCGCGCGCGTCGTCTCGTCGCCGAGCGCGGCCGCGTCCACGAGGTCGGCGTCGGTGAGCACCGGCGAGCGTGCCAGCACCAGCCGGGCGACCTCGGGCACGTCGCAGGACAGCGCGACCACCAGGGGGCGGGGCGTGCGCGCGGAGGCCGCGCAGGTCTCGGCCAGGGCCCGGCGGACCAGCGGCGACGGGTCGTCCAGGAGGGTGAGCAGCGCGGTCTTGGCCTCCCAGGCCTGGTCCGCGGCGAGATTGCCGTAGAGATAGGCCCGCGTCAGGACCGCGGTGGCCTCGGCGCGCTGGCTGGCGGAGGCGTTCTGCGTCCAGGCCAGGAACTCGCGGATGATCATGGACCGCTCCGGGGTGCGAACAGGCTGTTCCTGGCGCCGGTCGCGGGACGCGCCGCGGCGAGTTCCGCCGGGCGCCGTGGCGGCAGCGGCGGGTTGACGAGGGCGCTGCCGGGCGGCGTCGCGGCGGGCGCGGCGGGCGCGGCGGGCGCGGCGAGCGCGCCGGTGGAGTCGGGCTCCGGAACGGAAGCGGCCGGTGGGGGCTCCGACGCGGAGCGCGGGAAGTAGGTCGGCGCGGCATGGGCGGTTGGCTGCGCCGCATTGCGCTCCTGCCAGAGCCGCGCCGCGGCATCCGTGGCGGCCCCGCGCTGATCGGTCTGGAACAGGCTGCGCAGGTCGCTGGTGCCGCCGAAGGCCGTGGCCACGCTCGCCGTGGCCACGCTCGCATAGGCCGAGGCCGCCTGCGGCGCCGCGGCGCCGTCCTGGCGCAGGACCGTGAGATCGGTGGCGGCGGCGCCCTGCGCGGCCGCCGCGAGGCTGGCGTAGAGTTCGGCGGCGCTGCGCGGCCGGCCCGTGCGGTCGTAGAACAGCGCGCGGTTGGCGGCGGCCGCCTCCGGCAGGTCGAGGGCGGCGGCGCGCGCGGGAAAGGCGCGCGCGGTCGAGATCAGGGCGGCGGCCCCCTTGGCGCCGAGGACGTGCGCCGCGTAGAGGTCGCCCGGGGTCGGCTCCCGGCCGAGCGCCCCGGACAGCGCCTCGGCGTTCTGCTGGGTCAGGGCACCGGCGAGCGTCGCCGAGACCTTCGGATCGCGGCGGAGGTCGAGGATCGCCTGCTTCTGTCCCGCATCGGCCACCGCGTAGGTGCCGTCCGACTGCCGGGTGATGGCGTCGGCCTGTGCCTGGAGGCCGAGCTTCGGCCCGGCATTCTTCATGACCCCGAGCCAGGTCTGCTCGATGAACTGGAACAGACCGGTCGCCGAGGACGTCCCGGCCTTGGCCGCGGGGTCGAGCGCGGATTCCCGTCGGGCCGTGGTGAGCAGGTAGTCGAAGCCGACGCCGCTCGCCATCGCGCCGTCGCGGATCGCCTGGACCACCGGCCCGGAGGCGGCCGTCCCCGGCATCGCCCGCGCCTGGGGCGGCGGGCTCTCCGGAGGGCTGGACGGCGTGGTGAAGAGGAACATCCGGGCGCGCGCAGGGGCTGAAGACAGCCGGAACCTGCGCCCGCTATGGTAAACAAGTCCTCAATCGCCCGTGACGGAAAAAGTCCGGTTTCAGGATCCGGAGAACTCGCCCGCCCCCTTCGGCCGGCGCATCTGGAACCGGGTGTCAGGCGTCGCCTGGAAGTAGTCGAAGTATCCGCCGCGCATGATCGGGTGCATCGCGCCGGTATCGACCATCCCGTCCTTCACGTAGGCCTCGTCGACATAGATCGAGACCACCTGACCGATGACCAGGAAGTTCTCGGCCTCGCCGCCTTCGAGCGGCACCAGCGGGATGGTCTGCAGCCACCGGCATTCGAGGGCGGCCGGCGAGGCCGCGACCCGGGGCGGGCGCACCTTGCGCGACGGGGCGGTGGCGAGGTTGGCGAAGGCGAACTCGCTCTCCCCGCGTGGCAGCGGCGCCGAAGAATCGTTCATTCCGTCGCGCAGGTCCCAGGTGGCGAGGTTGCAGACGAACTCCTTGCCCTCCTCCGCGAAGGTCATCGCGTCCTTGCGGCCCGAGGACGAGAACGCGACCATGTTGTCCGCCACGGCGTTGAAGAACGAGTAGGGCGCGAGGTTGAGCTTGCCGTCGCGGCTCATGGCGCTGATCCAGCCGATCGGCCGGGGCGCGACGATCGCCTTGAGCGGGTTGTGCGGAAGCGCGCGCGCCTCCCGCGGGACGTCGAGATCGTAATGCACGGGCGGCCTCTCCAAAGCGCTGCCGGACCAGCGTGGAACGGCCGGCGGCGACGCAGACCGTCCTTAACGCACGATCCCGATCGAACGCTGCGCGAGGCCGGCAGATCGCCGGATCGATCCTGCAGGCCGAGGATGGTTGCGCCTCTGCCGGCACCACCCCGACCTCCAACTCCTCCCCGCAAGGAGGAGGAGAGCACGCCTCGGCCGAGATCCGGGAATCCGGGAGCCCACAGCGACGGGCGGGAGAGGCGCGGGGTTGGCTGAGCCGCTTTTCCGGCGGGACAACCTCGATCAGCCAATCCCACGCCGCGCTGGAGTGCGAAGGATCCCGGCACGCGCGGGCTCAGAGGTAGGTGACGACCTCGTCCAGCGCCGGCCGCGGTCGGTCGGCGGGCACCTCGCGGGCTTGGCCGATATGGACGAAGCCCGCGAGCTTCTCCCAGGGGGCCAGGCCCAGCGCGTCGAGGACGCGGCGGTCGTAGGCGAACCACTCGGTCAGCCAGGAGGTCGCGAACCCGGCCGCGTTGGCCGCGATCACGAGGTTCATGGTGGCGGCCCCCGCGGAGAGCACCTGCTCCCATTCGGGGATCTTCACGTGCGGCGCCGCCCGCGACACCACCGCGACGACGAGGGGGGCATGGGTCAGGCGGCTACGCTCCTGCGCCAGGCGCTCGGGCGCGGCATCCGGATAGTCCGCCGCGAAGGTCCCGGCGATGAGCGCGCCGACCCGGTCCCGGGCCGCGCCGGCGATCACGAGGAAGCGCCAGGGCGCCAGCTTGCCGTGATCGGGCACGCGGGAGGCTGCCGCCAGGATCGTCTCGAGCTGCGCCCGGTCCGGGCCCGGCTCGTCCAGCAGCGGCGGCGGCACCGAGCGGCGGGTCTTCAGGAGATCGAGGGTGGCGGTCATGGGCTCCATCCCGGTATCGCGTCCCGGCCGGGATGTGGCATGCGCGGGCCTCCGGCGGAAGGGTGGCCGGCCTTGCCGCCGCCATGGTCCGGATGCAGAGGCGGCGGGCGATCCGCCGACGGGACCCCGTCCGGTGCGCCGCGGGGCAGATGGGAGAGGGGCCGATCGATGGGCACGAGGCTTGCCGCAACGGTGTTGGCGATTCTCGTCACGGGATCCGGCCTGACGCCGGCGCGCGCGCAGGATCCCCTTCAGAACCGCCTCGGTGGTCCCCTGCCCTCCCCGTCGATCACGACGCCGGATCTGCCGCCCGCCCTCCCGGCCGTGGAGCCGGAGGCGCCGCTGTCCCTGTCGGCGCTCGTGTCGGGACCCGGGGTCGCGCTGCGCCAGGGCCTCGCCTGGCGGATCTACGAGGATCGCGGCGACGGCACCCGGCCGTCGATCGTCGCGCGCTCGACCGAGGCGGAGCCGCGCTTCACCCTCGCGTCCGGCGCCTACGTCGCCACCGTGACCTACGGCTTCGCCAGCGCGTCGAAGCGGATCGTCATGGCGGGCCAGCCGGTCTCCGACACCCTGCGCGTCGCGGCCGGCGCCCTGAAGCTGTCGGGCGCCGTCGGCGACCAGAAGATCGCCCCCGCCGAGCTGTCGTTCTCGGTCTTCGTGCCGGTGGGGACCAATTCCGAGGGCCGGCTCGTGCGCGCCGGCATCAAGGCCGGCGAGCTGCTGCGGCTGCCGGAGGGCACCTACCATGTGGTCTCGACCTATGGTGAGTCGAACGCGATCCAGCGCGCCGACCTCCGGGTCGAGAACGGCAAGGTGACGGAGGCGACCCTCAACCACCGCGCCGCCACCGTGACCCTCAAGCTCGTGGCGGCGCCGGGGGCGGAAGCCTTCGCCGGCACGGCGTTCTCCGTCCTCACCCCCGGCGGCGACACGATCCGCGAGGCGATCGGCGCGTTCCCGCAGGTGACGCTGGCGGAGGGCGACTACGTGCTGATCGCCCGCCACGACGGGCAGGTCTACACGCGCGAGTTCAAGGTCGAGAGCGGGCTGGACCGGGACATCGAGGTCGTGGCCAAGGCGGGCTGAGGGCGGCCCGACGTCCCGTCAGGCGAACCGCCGCGCCAGCGCCACGCAGAGCGCGACCGCCGCGGCGGCGGCGATCATCGCGGGCTCGATCCGCTCGCCCAGCACGAGGGCGGCGACGCCGAGCCCGAGGAACGGCTGCAGCAGCTGGAGCTGGCCGATCGCGGCGATCCCGCCCCGCGCCAGCGCCCGGTACCAGAACACGAATCCGATCAGCATGCTGAACAGGGCGCCGTAGGCGAGGCCCGCCCAGGCCGGCATCGGGATCGCGGCCGGCTCGGCCGGGCTCAGGATCAGGGCCAGCGGCAGGCTCACCGGCAGCGACAGGACCGTGGCCCAGGCGATCACCTGCCAGCCGCCGAGCCGCCGGGCCAGGACGCCGCCCTCGGCATAGCCGAGGCCGCAGACCAGGATCGCGGCGAGCATCAGGGCGTCGCCAAGCCCCGGCGGTCCGTCGAGGCCCCGCGCGGCGAAGCCGACGGTGACGAGCGCGCCGCAGAGCGACAGCCCCCAGAAGGCCGGCGACGGCCGCTCGCCCGAGCGGAGGGCCCCGAACAATGCGGTGGCGAGCGGCAGCAGCCCGACGAACACGGTGCCGTGCGCGGCCCCGACCGTCCGCAGGGCGAGCGCCGTGAGCAGCGGAAACCCGACCACCACCCCCGCGGCCACGATGGCGAGCGCCGGCATATCGCTGCCGTGCGGGTGCTCCGCGCGGAAGGCCGCGAGCGCGGCCGCCCCGGCGAGGCCCGCCACGGCGGCCCGGGCCGCGCTGAGGAACAGCGCGTCCATCCCGATGAGCGCGAGGCGCGTGGCCACCAGCGAGCCGCTGAAGATGGCGACGCCGATGAGCCCGTCGATCCAGGGCCCCGCGGTGCTGCGCTGCGACGATGCCGTCAGGATCGAACGTTCCGCCACCCAACCCTCCGGATCAGGCTTGCGGCGTGACACGGGTGGCGCGTGCCAGCCAGGGACGATGGCCGGCGCGCCGACCGATCTGTCCTGGCCCCCGATCGGTACGGTGCCGCGCCGATGCGTGCCGGTTCCATGTTTTTGGCGTTAACATTTCTGCGCCGTGCCGGAACGATGCGGCGGCTGCGGGCTTACAAGCCACCCATTTCGGGTTTCTGGAGAAGTCTCGATGCGCCGCCTCGTCCTCGCTGCCCTCGCCGCCGCCGCCCTGACCGGACCCGCCCTCGCCGCGAAGGACGCGCCTGCGACCGTCGCGCCGAAGTTCGAGTCGGTCCCCCAGGACGCGGTTCTCAGCTACAACCTGATCGGCCTCAACGTGACGGATTCACAGAACAACACCGTCGGTGAGATCAAGGATCTCGCGATCGAGCACGAGAAGCTCGTCGGCTACATCGTCTCGGTCGGCGGATTCCTCGGCATGGGCGAGCACTACGTGGCTGTCTCCCCGGCCTCGATCGCGCTCGGGTACGACGCCGACGCCAAGAAGTGGAAGGCCATCATCGGCGCCAGCAAGGATCAGCTGAAGGCCGCCCCCGAGTTCAAGTACGACGGCAAGTTCAAGCGCTGAGCCCTGCACGCACCGTTCCCGCCCGCATGTCGGGCGGGGACGGCCCTCCGCCGGCGTCGTGAACCCTTCTCGGCGCGATGGAGCAGAGGTCGGCTCAGACGTAGTCCTCGAGCGCTTCGCGCGCCATGCGGGCGACCACGGCCTCCCGCTTGGCCTGCTTCAGGATGATGCGCGCCGCCGTCCGCGCGTTGGCGGCGCGGAGTTCGGCCTGTGGGCCGCCGTCCCGCAAGGTCCGCCATGCCAAGGCGCGAAACCACTTCACATTGGCCAGCGCGGCGGCGCGGCGGCTGATCGGACCCCCGACATCAAGCGGCTTTACAAGTGTTCCGGACGCCATTGGCTCAATCCTGGACTGCGATCCACCGCTTGTCCGGTTTGGAGACAAGAAATGGCGATGCCTGGGCATTTGGGCAATAGTGATGCCGGCAATATCGTTTTGACGGTTCGCAAGGATTCGGCATCCTCGAAACGTGGTAGGCCGGGCGCTCGGAATATCCCGGCGCAGCGGCGATACCCGTTAGGGCCGGCCGAATCGGGCCGCTTCGGTGCCTCCAGCGGAGGGCGCGCTACGCCACCGCCTTGGCACGCCTGCGGGACGCTGCCGCGATGGGACAGTCGTGCCTCGGATCGGCACATTTCAGGACCGGGTTTCCCATGACCCGCCCAGCCCGACGGCGGGCCGGGGGCCTGAAGCGGTCGCAACCGCGATCGACACGCGTCCGTGATCCGGGTTTGCCCCGGACCGGGTGCCGGTCCCGGAACAATCGCGGAGACCGACGGTAGATCAGGTACCGCGCGGCCGGATCGTGCGACGAGGATCCCAGCTTGGTTCAGACCCCTCCGCACGCGACCGCCCAGGTCGCCGGACACCCGATCCACGCGATGCTGGTCCCGATCCCGATCGTCTGTTTCCTCGGGACTTGGGTGACCGACATCGCCTACTGGTTCACCGCCAATATGCAGTGGGCGAATTTTTCCGCCTGGCTCCTGAGCGTCGGGCTGGTCGTCGCGGTCCTGGCGGTGCTCGCCGGTCTGATCGACTTCCTCGGCGACCGCCGCATCCCGAGGCTCCGGACCGCCTGGATCCACGCCGTCGGCAATGCCGCGGCCCTGGCGCTCAGCATCGTCAACGTCTTCGTGCACAGCCGCGACGCCTACACCTCCGTCGTGCCGACCGGGCTGCTCCTGTCGACCGCGGTGGTGCTGATCCTGCTGGTCACCGGGTGGAGCGGGGCGGCCCTGGTTCACCGCCATGGGGTCGGCGTACGAATGGGAGACCGGGCATGACCCGCCGTCGGCACATCCTCATCGCCGTATTCCTGCTGCCGCTCGCCGCCTGCGGGCCGGATCCCATCGATCCGCAGACCCAGGTCGGCCCGAACCCGCCGCTGCCCGAACCGCACCAGTATCTGCTCCCGCCGATGCACGTCTCCAGCGCCGTCGGATGGAAGGACGGGGAGACGCCGCAGGTCGCCGCGGGCCTCCAGGTCAAGGCTCTGGCCACCGGCCTGAAGAATCCGCGCTCGATCCTGGTCCTGCCGAACGGCGACATCCTCGTGGCGGAGAGCGGCGGCCCTACGCCGCCGATCAACCGGCCCAAGGAGATCATCATGGGCTGGCTGGAGGCGAAGTCGCATTCCGCCGAGACACCCGGCCAGCGCATCACGCTGCTGCGGGACGCGGACGGCGACGGCGTGCCGGAACAGCGCTCCGTCCTCCTCGACAAGCAGAAGTCGCCCTTCGGCATGGCGCTGGTCGGCAACGACCTCTACGTCGCCGAAACCGACGCGGTGATGCGCTATCCCTACGCGACCGGCGCGACGACGATCACGCAACCCGGCGTCAAGCTCACGGAGCTGCCGGCGGGCCACATCAACCACCACTGGACCAAGAGCCTGACCGCGAGCCCCGACGGGATCAAGCTCTATGCCGGCGTCGGATCGAACAGCAACGTCACCGAGAACGGCATCGACGAGGAGAAGGACCGGGCGGCGATCTGGGAGATCGACCGGGCGACCGGCGCGCACCGGCTCTACGCCACCGGCCTGCGCAACCCGAACGGCCTGACCTTCGAGCCGCAGACCGGAACGCTCTGGTGCGTGGTGAACGAGCGCGACGAACTCGGCCCCGACCTCGTGCCGGACTACATGACCTCGGTGAAGGATGGCGGCTTCTACGGCTGGCCCTACAGCTACTGGGGCCCGCACGTCGATCCCCGGGTGATGCCCCAGCGCCCAGACCTGGTCGCCGCGGCGATCATGCCGGACTACGCCCTGAGCTCGCACGTGGCCCCGCTCGGGATGACGTTCTACACGGGGACCGCCCTGCCCCAGACCTATCACGGCGGCGCCTTCGTGGGCGAGCACGGGAGCTGGGACCGGAATCCGCTGAACGGCTACAAGGTCGTCTTCATCCCCTTCGAGAACGGCAAGCCCTCCGGCAAGGCCCGGGACGTCGTCACCGGGTTCGTGACCGACGGGCGCGAGGCGAAGGGGCGGCCGGTCGGCCTCGCCGTCGACAGCCGCGGTGCCCTCCTCATCGCCGACGATGCCGGCGGCACGGTCTGGCGGGTGACGGGCGCGACTCCGCAGTCGGATGCCGGGCCGAGTACGGGCCAGACGCCCATCCTCCGCTGAACCCACCGCGAGGGGGCGTGACGATCGCGTCCGGTCCACCCGCCACGATCGGCGCCGCCACGACCGGCTCCGATGGCCGCGCTCCGGCTGGCATTCGCCATCGCCAGCCTCGTGTCGAGGATGCGGAGGGCGGTCGCCGGTCGGGCGATCGGGACCGTCAATCCCGACCGGTGGGGCAGCCGCGCTGGCATCGGGGCCAGGAACAGCGGCCCTGACCCGGTGTTTTCCGTGAGACCGGCGGCGGCGTTCCACGCACGATCGTCGGCAACGGAGGAGCACACGCCATGAAACTCTTAACCCTCACGCTCGCCGGCCTCCTCGCTGCCGCGAGTCCCGCCCTGGCGGCCGAGACCGGCAACGGCATGAGCCGGTCCGGGACCGCCAACAGCACCGGTCCGAACGATGCCGGTTCCGGCTCGACGCCGGGGGCGAAGGGCAGCGGGCCGTCGACGGGGTCGTTGAGCCGCTCCGGGACCACCAACAGCACGGGCGCGAACGACGCGGGATCCGGTGCGAAGCCCGGCTCGACGGGCCGCTGACGCAGCGGGCCGGCATCGGCGCCGACGATAGGCGTTGAAACGCTCCGCCCGGCCGATGCCGGGCGGGACAGGGCAGACGTGTGGCAGCCGGACCTTTCGGTATCCGCATTCCCCGTCGCCGCCGCGGAAGCCCGCCCTGCGGAACCCTTCGTGGCCGGCGTGGTGCCCCCCGAAACCGCGGGTCTCGGCACCGGCCGGAGTAAAGGCCAGCGCCACGGGTACGACCCCCGACGCGCGTACAACGCGGTCTGTAGCGTCATCTCCGCGGCATGGGATTGTCGGTGGCATACGTCACCGTCGCGATCCGATCGCCTTACGGTCCGGGCGCGCCGCCGTGAAGGGACGGCGCGTCGGATGGAGAGGCTCCTCCGAGCCGCATCGGCGGGATCAGACGAAATGCATCGGCAGGGCGCGGTCGAGCATCTCGGCATAGGTGCCGGCCAGGACGGCGAAGGTTGCCACGGCGACGGCGGCGGCAAGGGTGAGGCGGGTGCTGAAGGTCATCGGTCGGCTCCATCGGGTCCGCGTTCGTGTCTGCGGCATGTCGCCGATGTAAGCGCATCCGTTCCGGACCGGCGTGCTCCGGCACACGAGCGCGGCGCCGTCTCGGGTCCGCGTGGGTCGGCAGCTGACCCGGGCACGCGCCGCGCCGGTCGCCCGGAGACCTTGCGTGGGCGCGAAACAAGGCCGGAATCAGCAGCCGCCGCAGATCGGCTTGGCGGTTTGCTGCCCCTCGCGCTCGAGGCGATCCATGGTGGCGCTCGCGTTCCGGGCCTGGGAGCCGGGCCGGGCTTCGGCAGCGGGCGATGTGCTGACCATGCCGTTCGGACCGGCCGCGTCCCCGGAGCCCGGTCGGCTCCCCCTGCGGGCGTCGACCAGGGCCGGCCGGTCGAGTGCGCCCGCACGCAGCGGCGCCCAGGCGGCCCGTTCGCGCATCGAGGCATCGAGCTGGGCCGCGGGGTCGACGCCCGTCCCGGCGGCAGCCCCGAGGCCGGGCCTCAGCAGCTGCCCGGGCTCGGTGCTGCGGGGCAGGGCCACGGTCGAGGCCGCCCTCGGCGGGCCGCCCAGGGCGGGCGGCGCCGTTGCTGCCGGACCCAGGCATCCGCCGAGCGTCACAGCACACCAGAGGAGAGCGACGATCCGCAGGGGGACGATGGCGGGCTCCTCGAGGCTTGGGATTCACGTGTCGCCGACCGGCCGAAAACAGCGAGATGCGATGCCGACGCTCCCGTCCGCGGCATGGACGGTGCGGCCATCCACGCCAGTGTGCGGACGCCGCGCGAAGTGATTCTGTCCGGAAAACATGGTGGGCGCACTAGGGTTCGAACCTAGGACCCGCTGATTAAGAGTCAGCTGCTCTACCAACTGAGCTATGCGCCCGATCGCGTCCGCGACCCGCCCCGGCGGCCACCAAGTCCGTCGGGGTGGCGGGCTGATACCAACGTGGCCGGGGACTGTCCACCCCCGGCCGCGGATTTTCTCATTCCGCCGCGGCATGCTGCGCATGCACGCGCACGGCGTGGGCCGCGAGCTTGTTCAGCGCCGAGAGGTACGCCTTGGCCGAGGCCACCAGGGTGTCCGGGTCGGCGCCGCGGGCGGTGACGCTGCGCTCGCCGTCGCGCAGGCGCACCGAGACCTCGGCCTGGGCATCGGTGCCGCCGGTCACGGCGTGGACCTGATACAGTTCCAGCTCGGCCGTGTGCGGCACAAGCGCGGTGATCGCGTTGAACACCGCGTCCACCGGCCCGTTGCCGTCGGCCTCCTCGATCCGCGTGCCGGTCTCGTCGGCGATGCGCAGCGTCGCCCGCTGCGGGCCGCGGGTACCGGCGATGACCGAGAGCGAGACCAGCCGGAACCGGTCGTGCGCCGTGGCGAGGTTCTCGTCGACGAGCGCCTCGATGTCCTCGTCGTAGACGTGCTTCTTGCGGTCAGCGAGCGCCTTGAACCGCTCGAACGCGTCCTGGAACTGGTTGTCGGAGAGGTGCAGGCCGAGATCGTCGAGCTTGGAGCGGAAGGCCGCCCGGCCGGAATGCTTGCCCATCACCAGGGAGGTCTTGGTCAGGCCGACGGAGGCCGGAGTCATGATCTCGTAGGTCTCGGAATTCTTGAGCATCCCGTCCTGGTGGATGCCGCTCTCGTGCGCGAAGGCGTTCCGGCCGACGATCGCCTTGTTGAACTGCACCGGGAAGTTGGTGGCGTGGCTCACGAGCTTCGAAGCGCGGGTCAGCATCGTCGATTCGATTCCGGTGTCGTAGGGCAGCACGTCGGCGCGGGTGCGCAAAGCCATGACGATCTCTTCCAGCGCGGCGTTGCCGGCCCGCTCGCCGATGCCGTTGATCGTGCATTCGACCTGGCGGGCGCCGCCCTCGATGCCGGCGAGCGAGTTGGCGATCGCCAGCCCCAGGTCGTTGTGGCAATGGACCGAGAACACCGCTTTATCGGCGTTCGGCACCCGCTCGCGGACGCTCGCGAACATGTCGCGATACTCGCTGGGCGTGGCGTAGCCGACCGTGTCGGGCAGGTTGATCGTCGTGGCGCCGGCCTTGATCGCCGCCTCGACGCAGCGGCACAGGTAGTCGAGGGGGGTGCGGGTCGCGTCCATGGCCGACCATTCCACGTCCTCCACGAGGTCGCGGGCCTGGGCCACGGTCTTCAGGATGATCTCGACCACCTCGTCCTGGCTCTTGCGCATCTGGTGCGCGAGGTGGATCGGCGAGGTCGACACGAAAGTGTGGATCCGCGCGCGCTGGGCGTGCCGCACGGCCTCGCCGGCCCGGGCGATGTCGGCGGGGATCGCCCGGGCGAGGCCCGCGATGGTGGCGCGCTTGGTGCGCCGGGCGATCTCGGACACCGCCTCGAAATCGCCCACGGAGGCGATCGGGAAGCCGGCCTCGATGATGTCGACGCCCATCGTGTCGAGGAGTTCGGCCACCGCCAGCTTCTCGTCGAAGGTCATGGTGGCGCCGGGGCACTGCTCGCCGTCGCGCAGCGTGGTGTCGAAGATCACGATGCGGTCGCGGGCCGGAGCGGTGCTTGTGGTCGAGGTCATGGCGTTACCCTGTCGCGGACCGCCCGGCACTCGGCTCGGGGCGGCATGGTGCCCCCGGGGGGGCTGAGAGTCGCGAGTGCAGACGATCCCCTGAAGGCCCAGGCGCGCGCGCCCGGACGGCCCTCAGGGGCGGGTAAGCAGAAGCGGAAGACGAAGCCCGGCACGACGCGCACGCGACCGCGGCGCCGTGATGACGGCGCGGGCGGTCTCGGTCGCTGAGCCGGCTCTGGCCAAGGCTCGTCTCTCCCGGGTGAAGCGCGGACGGCGTGATGCGGCACCCGCGCGGTGGGCGGCAGAGGTAGCGCCCGCGTGGCGCAAACACAAGGGCGGGCGCGACGAGGCCGCCTTGCCAATGGCGGTGCGCCCTCGATAAAGCCGCCCGGCCCACCGAGAGAACCCGCGAGACCGTCCATGGCCAGCTACAAGCTCCTGCTCCTCCCCGGCGACGGGATCGGCCCCGAGGTCGCGGGCGGCATGCAGGTCGTGTTGGACGCCCTCCGGGAGACCGGGCTCGCCACGTTCGAGACCGAGACCGACCTCGTCGGCGGCTGCGCCCTCGACGCCCATGGCAGCCCGCTCTCGGACGCGACCCTGGCGCGCGCCGAGGCGGCGGACGCGATCCTGCTTGGCGCGGTGGGCGGCCCGAAATGGGCCGGCGTCGCCTACGACAGCCGCCCCGAGGCCGGGTTGCTGCGCCTGCGCAAGGAACTCGAGTTGTTCGCCAATCTGCGGCCGGCGATCTGCTACCCGGCGCTCGCCGAGGCCTCCGCGCTCAAGCGCGAACTGGTCGAGGGCCTCGACATCATGATCGTGCGGGAGCTCACCGGCGGCGTCTATTTCGGCGAACCGAAGGAGATCACCACGCTGCCGGACGGCTCCAAGCGGGCGGTCGACACGCAGGTCTACACGACCGCTGAGATCGAGCGGATCGCCCGCGTGGCCTTCGACCTCGCGGGCAAGCGCTCGGGCCGGGTCGCGTCGGCCGAGAAGCACAACGTGATGAAGTCCGGCGTCCTGTGGAAGGAGGTCGTCACCCGGGTCCATGCCGAGCACTACGCCGCCATCGACCTCGAGCACGTGCTGGCCGACAATTGCGCGATGCAGCTGGTGCGCCGGCCGAAGCAGTTCGACGTCCTGGTGACCGACAACCTGTTCGGCGACGTCCTCTCCGACCTCGCCGCGATGCTCACCGGCTCGCTCGGCATGCTGCCCTCGGCCTCGCTCGGCGCTGTCGATGCGACCGGCGTGCGCCGGGCGCTCTACGAGCCGTGCCACGGCTCGGCGCCGGACATCGCCGGCCAGGACAAGGCCAACCCCATCGCCATGATCGGCTCGCTGACCATGTGCCTGCGCTACTCCTTCGGCCTCGGCGAGGCCGCGGACGCCCTGGACGGTGCCATCACCGACGCCTTGGCGAGCGGCGCGCGCACGGCCGACATCGCCGGCCCGGACACGAACCCCATCGGCACCCGCGCCATGGCCGCGGCGGTGGCTGACGCCCTCCGGAGCCGCGTCCGCTAAGAAGGTCGCGGGCGCGTCGCGGCACCGGGATCGCTGTCCGACCGTCCGTGACGCATAGCGGAGGGGCGCGACCTTCGCTATGACGCGCCGATCGAGGAACGGGAGTGTCATGAAGGCCGGCGACGGGACGTCCGAGCGCGCGAGCGCGGATTTCGGCTTCGAGCGCGTGGCGCTCGACGAGAAGCAGGGGCGCGTCGACAGCGTCTTCCACTCGGTCGCCCGCCGCTACGACATCATGAACGACCTGATGTCAGTGGGCCTGCACCGGGCCTGGAAGGCGCAGCTCGTCTCGATGCTGCGGCCGCCGCATGGCCGGCCCTTCGCGCATCTCGACGTCGCCGGCGGCACCGGCGACGTGGCCTTCCGGGTCCTGGCCGCGGGCGGCCCGCGCACCCGGGTGACGGTGCTCGACATCAACGAATCGATGCTGCGCGTCGGCGCGGAGCGAGCCCGCGAGAAGGTCGAGGGGGCGGAGGACCGGATCGCCTTCGTCACCGGCAACGCCGAGAGCCTGCCCCTGCCGGACGCCGCCTTCGACGCCTACACGATCGCCTTCGGCATCCGGAATGTCCCGCGGATCGAGGTCGCTCTTGCCGAGGCGCGGCGGGTGCTGAAGCCCGGCGGGCGCTTCCTGTGCCTCGAATTCTCCGCCGTCGACATCCCGCTGCTGGACCGGATCTACGACGCCTATTCGTTCAACGTGATCCCCCGGATCGGCGCCCGGGTGGCGGGCGACGCGGAGTCGTACCGCTACCTCGTGGAGTCGATCCGGACATTTCCGACCCGGGGCGCCTTCGCCGGGATGATCGAGCGCGCCGGCTTCCGCCACGTCACCGACCGGCCGCTCACGGGTGGGATCGTGGCGATCCATTCGGGCTGGAAGGTCTCCTGATCTTGGCCATCAGCGCGCGCCCCTCCCCCTTGTGCGGAAGGGTCAGGGGTGGGGGTGGTTCAGACGCGGCCGCCGGGCTCCGTCGTGCACCACCGCCGCCGCCTCTCCAGACTGGCGGTGGGCGTCGCAGGTCTGGAATCGGCACCGATACGCGAGCGCGACATGCCCCCTCACCCGTGCGGGCGAGGGGTCGGGTGAGAGCCTTGAAGGCTCAGGATCGGGCGCGGTCGTGCGGCAGGTTCGGAGCGAGCCTGCTCCGGCGCGGTCGCACCCCTCACCCTGTCCCCTTCCCGCACGGGAGAGGGGACCCGCGCCATGTCGGCCAACCCCGTGACAGCACCGCGTCGCAAACCTGGGGAGCCGGTCGCCAGACAGGGGAGGCGCGGTGCGGTGCGGCGGTCACCACCCGGGCGCCTCATCGATGATCGGGGCCGCGATCAACCTGTTTCGCGGTGCCCGGGTCGGCTTCGTGCTGGCTCGGGAGGGCGCGCTCGCCCTCGCCGATCCGTCGGACCTGCCGCCGCACCTGCGCTTCGCCCTGCGGATCGGGCGCACCCTGGAGCGGCCGGGCCTCGACGACGGCGCTGCCCGGCTCTCGGCGGCCCTCACGCGGCTCGGCCCGTCCTACGTGAAGTTCGGCCAGTTCCTGGCGACCCGGCCCGACATCGTCGGCATGCGGGCGGCCCTCGACCTGGAGAAGCTGCAGGACCGCGTCCCGCCCTTCCCGCAGGCGACCGCCCTGAAAGTGGTCGAGACGGCCTTGGGCAAGCCGGTCCACGACCTGTTCCTGTCGTTCAGCGAGCCGATCGCGGCGGCCTCGATCGCGCAGGTCCACAAGGCCGTGGTGCAGGACCCCGACGGGACGCAGCGCGTCCTCGCCGTTAAGGTGATGCGGCCGGGGGTGCGCGAGCGCTTCATGCGCGACCTCGAAGTCATGCGCTTCATGGCCCGGGTGGTGCACGCGGTGTCCCCCCAGGCCGAGCGGCTGCGCCCGCGCGAGGTCGTGGAGATTCTCGCCCGCTCCGTCCTCATGGAGATGGACTTTCGACTGGAGGCGGCGGCCGCCTCCGAGATCGCCGAGAACACCCGGGACGACACCGATTTCCGGGTGCCCAAACCCGACTGGGAATTGACCGCGCGGGAGGTCCTGTCGGCGGAATGGATCGAGGGGACCCGCCTGCACAGCGCCGCCGAACTCGCCGCCGCCGGGCACGACCCGCGGGCGATCGGGCGCATCGTGATCCAGAGCTTCCTCCGGCAGGCGATCCGCGACGGGTTCTTCCACGCCGACATGCATCAGGGGAATCTGCTGGTCGACGCCGAGGGCCGGCTGGTGGCGGTCGATTTCGGCATCATGGGCCGGCTCGGCGCGAACGAGCGCCGGTTCCTCGCGGAGATCCTGCTCGGCTTCATCCTGCGCGATTATCGCCGGGTGGCGAAGGTCCATTTCGAGGCGGGCTACGTGCCGGCCCACCATTCCGTGGAGGATTTCGCCCAGGCGATCCGGGCGATCGGCGAACCGATCCACCAGCGCCGGGCCGACGAGATCTCCATGGCCAAGGTGCTGACCCTGCTGTTCGACATCACGGCCCTGTTCGACATGAGCACCCGGACCGAACTGGTGATGCTCCAGAAGACCATGGTGGTGGTGGAGGGCGTCGCCCGTTCCCTCGACCCGCGCCTCGACATGTGGACCACCGCCGAGCCGGTGGTGCGCGCCTGGATCGCCCGGAACATGGGCCCGGTGGGCCGCGCCCAGAGCGGCCTCGAAGCCCTGCGGGTGGTCACCGACGTGGTCGGCGACATCCCCGACCTCGCGACCCGGCTCAAGCGCGTGCTGATCCGCCTCGACGAGGCCGGCACGGGCGACGCGCGCCGCCTGGAGCGGTTCGCCCGCGACGAGCGCCTCCGGGCGATCTGGTCCACCGTGGCGCTGTGGGGCATCGCGATCGGGGCGCTGGTCCTGGCGTTCCGGGGCCTCTGAGCCCCTGCTCGGCGGTCAGGCGGCGTCGGCCTGCGCCGGCATCAGGGCGCGGAGTTCGCGGGCGAGCTCCGCGAGCCCGGTCCTGCCCTTGGCGAGCACCCGGTCGGCCTGTCCGGCGAGGCGCCGCCGGTCCTCCGCGGTGATGTCCTTGGCGGTGAGCACCACCACCGGCACGTCGCGCCACTCCGCCCGCTCCCGGAGGGTGCGCAGGAAGGTGAAGCCGTCCATCTCCGGCATCATCAGGTCGAGGAGAATCAGGGCGGGCCGCTCCTGGGCCATCGAGTCCAGCGCGCGGACGCCGTTCTCGGCCTCGCGCACGGGGAAGCCCTCGCGGCGGAGATGGGCGCAGAGATGCTCGCGCACATCCGGCTCGTCCTCCACCACCAGGATCGGTCCCGCGCCGCCCGCGGGCCGGAACCGTTCGACGATCTGGCGCAGGCTCCCCCAGTCGATCGGCTTCTGCAGATAATCGGTGGCGCCCAGCGAGAAGGCGAGGTTCTGCTCGTCCAGCACCGTCACCATCACGATCGGAGTCGCCCCGATCTCCGGCTCGGCCCGCAGGGTCCGCAGCACCGCCCAGCCGTCCATCTGCGGCATGGTCACATCGAGGAGCACCGCCCGCGGGCGCAGGCTTCGGGCGAGTTCGAGCCCACGCCGTCCGTCCTCGGCCACCGCCACCGAGAAGCCCTCGCGCTCCAGGAAGCGGGCCAGCAGATCGCGGGTGGCGGCATCGTCGTCGACCACCAGGATGGTGTTGCGGTCGCCGACCACGGCGCCGGCTTCGTCCGGGTCCGGCGTCCCGGATTCCTGGTACCGCAGCGGCAGCGTCAGCGTGAAGGTGGTGCCTTCCCCCTGGCGGCTCTCCACGGTGATCGCGCCGCCGAGCATGTCGGCGAAGGCCCGGGTGATCGCGAGGCCGAGGCCGGTGCCGCCGAACCGGCGGGTCGTCGAGGCGTCGGCCTGGGCGAAGCGCTCGAACAGCTTGCCCACCTGGTCCGCATTCATGCCGATGCCGGTGTCGGAAACGGCGAAGCGCAGCGTGTCCCCGGCGCGGGCGACCGCCAGGATGATCCGGCCGTTCTCGGTGAACTTCGCGGCGTTGCTCAGCAGGTTGATCAGGCACTGGCGCAGCTTCGTGACGTCGGTGTGGGCGCGGCCCAGGCCCTCCGCCAGGTCGAGCACCAGGGCGTTGCCCTTCTTGCCGATCAGCCCCTCGACGCTGCCGGCGACCTCGCGCACCACCGAGGCCACGTCGAAATCCTCGGCGAAGATCTCGATCCGGTCGGCCTCGATCTTCGAGATGTCGAGCACGTCGTTGATCAGGCCGAGCAGGTGCCGGGCGTTGGACTCGATCTTCTTCATGTCCCCGATGAGCCCGGCCTCGCCCAGATCCTCCAGCTCCTCCTGGACCATCTCGGAATAGCCGATCACCGCCGAGAGCGGTGTGCGCAATTCGTGGCTCATGTTGGCCAGGAACTGGCTCTTGGCGGTGTTGGCCGCCTCGGCGGCCGCACGGGCCGCCTCGATCGCCGCCTCGGCCTGCTTGCGCTCCGTGATGTCGGTGTGGGTGCCGACCCACTCGCGCAGGGTCCCGTCGGGTTCGAGGATCGGGACGGCGCGCACGCTCATGTGCCGGTAGGCCCCGGACGCGTCGCGGATGCGGTGCTCGGTGCTGTAGGACTGCCGCGTCGCCACCGCCCGCGCCCAGGCGGCCTGGGTGCGCGCGCGATCGTCGGGATGGACGACGTCGAGGAAGCCCAGGCCCGCATAGGCGACCTCGTCCTGCCCGGTGAAGCGGCTCCAGGCGACCTGCCGACGCTGCAGGCTTCCCTCGGGATTGGCCGTCCAGACGATCGCCGCGCTGGCCTCGATCAGCGAGCGGAAGCGTTCCTCGCTCCGGCGCAGCCGGGCCTCCGCCAGGTGGCGGATGGTGTCGTCGACCACCACGAGGCCGACGCCCTCCACGTCCTGTCCCGCCTCGCCCGTGCCGGCGTCGGCGCCGCGGAGCGGGTAGAAGCTCATGGAAAACTGGCGCAGGCCGCCCGGTGCCGAGGGCGTCGGCACCGCGACCGGGACGTCGGGCGAGACGAGGCCCTCGCCGAGCGCCGCGGCGAGCTTGGGCGCCAGCTCCGCGCGCAGGGTCGGCAGCATCGCCCAGATCGGGGCGCCGAGATCGGCCCCGAACCCCCGCTCGCTCATGGTGGCGAGCGCCCGGTTCATGTGGCGGATCTGCAGGTCGCGGTCGAGGAAACCGAGGCCGACCGGCGCGTTCGCCAGCACCCCGTCGAGGAGCCGCGACATGCGCAGGGATTCCTGCCGCCGGACGAGGGCGAGGCGCGCGAGCAGCACGATGGCACCCAGCGCCGAGGCGCCGGAGAGCAGGAACAGGATCAGCCCGCGCCGGTGCGCGCGGACCTGCAGGGCGGCGAGGTTTTCGGTGGCGACCTCCTGGCGCGCGGCGGCCTCGATGCGGATCGCGTCCATGAGGCGCTTGCCCTCGCCCGTCCGGACGAGGTCGGTCGCCGCATCGAAACCCTGGTCGCGCCGTGCCGCGATCACCCGGGTGGCGAAGTCCCGCTTCTGCGCGATCAGACCCGCGAGCGCCCGGCCGCCGGGTCGGACCGGCTCCTGCGCAACCGAGCCGAGGCTCGCCAGCTCCGATTCGATCCTCGGCAGGGCGAGCGTGTAGGGCGCGAGGTATTCCTCGCTGCCGACCAGCACGAAGCCGCGCTCCCCGGTCTCGAGGTCCTTGACCTCGGAGATCAGGCGCTCGACCTCGCCGATGATGGCGTTCGCCCGCGCGGTCGCGGCCCTGTCGGCCTCGCCGGCGAGGTAATTCGCCGTGCCGGCCGCCAGGGCGACGACGAGCAGGATGAAGGCGGTCGGCGAGCTCAGGAGCGGCCCCAGGGGCCCCGCGCCCCGCCAGTTCCGCCGGTGCAGGCGGAAGATCGAACCGACGCCGGTACGGGCGCTCATGTCTCGACGAGCCCGGTGCTGGCGCCCGACGCCTCCGAATCGGGTCGACCGTGCGGCAGGGCGAGATAGTCCCGGGAGCGCATCTCGACGAGGCGGGAGACGGTCCGGTCGAACTCGAAGGCCTCCCGCCCGGTCTCGGCGGCGTAGAGATCCTGCGCCTCGGCGGCGGCGGACGCGACCAGCTTCACGTGCCGGTCGTAGAGCGTGTCGATCAGCGTGATGAAGCGCTTGGCCTCGTTCCGGTCGGCCTCTTTCATCACCGGGATCCCGTCGAGGATCACCGTGTGATAGGCGCGGGCCAGGGCCATGTAGTCGGAGGCGCCGAGGGGCTTGCGGCAGAGATCGTCGAAGGCGAACCGCGCGACTCCGCCCACCGCCTCGGGAATCGCGACCTGCCGGCCCTGGACCGTCAGGGCCGCCGGCCGGCCCTTCGCCTGTCCGGTCAGCCCCTTGAAGGCGGCGTCGAGGGCGGCGCGGGCGGCCGCGTCGGCCGGGACGTGGTACACGGCCGCGCCGCCGAGCTTCTCCAGGCGGAAATCGGTGCGCGCGTCGAGGCGCATCACCTCCACCCGTTCCTTCAGCGTCTCGATGAACGGCAGGAACAGCGCCCGGTTGAGCCCGCCCTCGTAGAGCCGGTCCGGCTCGACGTTCGAGGTCGCCACCACGGTGACGCCGCGCCGGAACAGGTGGCCGAACAGCCGGCCGAGGATCATGGCGTCGGCGATGTCGGTCACCGTGAACTCGTCGAAGCACAGCAGCGTCGCCTCGTCGGCGAGCTGGTCGGCCACGGGTCCGATCGGGTCGTCGCCCTTCACGGTGCCGGCCTTCAGCGCCTGGCGGTAGGCGTAGATGCGCGCGTGGGCGTCCGCCAGGAAGCCGTGGAAGTGGACCCGTCGCTTCGGCTCCGGCGCGGCCTCGTGGAACAGGTCCATCAGCATCGTCTTGCCGCGTCCGACCGAGCCCCAGATGTAGAGCCCCCGGGGCGTCTCGGGCTCGTCCCGGCGCCGGAAGAGCCAGCCCAGCGCGCTGGTCTTGCTCGCGCGCCTGCGGCGCTGCAGGTCCTGGCTCAGCCGGTCGAGGGCACGGACCAGCCGTGCCTGGGCCGGGTCCCGCTCGATCGTGCCGGTGGCGACGAGGGCCTCGTAGCGGTCGTGGACGGGACCGGGCGAGACGGCACCGGCCCGCGCCTCCGGCGACGGAGAATATTGCATGCCGGGTCTGTCGCTCACGCCGCCGGTTCCTCGCCCCTCGCCGCGGCGCCCGACCGGCACCTCCCGCCCCGCCGCCGCGCCGGGCCTTCCCCTGTGCCGGGGAAGACCGGCCTGAATCAAGCCCGTGCGGAGAACCGGCGGATCGGATGGCGTGTCCGGCCGGCGCAGGGCAGCCACGCGGACCCGGTGCCCGGGCATTCTGCTGCATTGCACAATGCCGAGCGAGGTGCGAGATCAAGGCCGTGTTCTGGGGAGGGACGTCCGGATCAACCTGCGCGGCAACGCGCGAAGACCGGAGACCCATCATGGACGTTCACGCGAGCGACGTGTCGGTCCACAGCATCCGGCGCCTGTGGCCCGCCGACCGCAACGCGGTCCTCGCCTATTTCCTGCGCCTGGATCCCGAGACCCGGGCGAGCCGCTTCATGGGCAGTGTCGGCGAGGCCGGCGTGCGGGCCTATGCCGCGCAGGCGGTGCGCGCCGAGGGCGCGATGTACGGTGCCCTCGTGGACGGCGTCCTGCGCGGGCTCGGCGAGCTCCGACCGATGGGACCGACCCGGTCGCGCTTCGTGCTGGGCCCCCAGGCGGAGGCGGCCTTCGCGGTCGAGCCGGCCTTCCGCCGCCGGGGCATCGGTGCGGACCTGTTCGCACGGATCGCCCGCGCCGCGCGTCACCGCGGCGTGACCGACCTGCACGTGCGCTGCCTGTCCGGGAACGGGCCGATGCTGCGGCTGGCGGCCAAGCATGGGGCGGCGCTGCGGCGCGCGGGCAGCGAGATCGACGGCGCCCTTCAGCTCGAACGGCCGACGCCGGTCTCGCTCTGGTACGAGGGCATCGCGGAGGCGTTCGACTTCAGCCTGGCGGTGAGCTTCCCCGACCGGGACCGCGCCTCGGCCTGACGCGGCCGCTCACCCGGACGCGCCGTCGACCAGGGCGAAGGTCAGCAGGTCGACGGCGGCAGCCCCGCCGCGCAGGAGCGCCCGGGCGGCGGCGTTGCCCGTCGCCCCCGTGGTGGCGACGTCGTCGACGAGGAGGACCCGGCGCCCGCGGATCCGATGCGCCTCGGCGGCCGGCACCCGGAACGCGCCGCTCAGGTTCTCGGCCCGGGCGGCACGGCTCAAACCGACCTGCGGGCGCGTGGCGCGAACCCGGGCCAGGGCGGTCGGCGCGAAGGTGAGCGTCGTCCCCGCGGCGATCTCCCGTCCCAGGAGCGCCGCCTGATTGAAGCGGCGGCGCCACAGGCGTCCCCGGTGCAGCGGGACCGGCACGAGGCACTCCGCCTCGGCGATCAGGGTCCGGCCGCTCGCAGCCATCATCCGCGCCATGACGGCGGCCAGGTCGAGGCGATCCTCGTATTTCAGGCGGTGGACCAGGCGACGGGCGACAGCGTCGTAGAGGGCGACGGCCCGTCCCCGTTCGAAGACCGGGGGATCGGCAATGGCCCGGGGCGAAAGCAGCGGCCCGACGCCGAGATCCAGCGCGAAGGGCGTCCCGTACCGCCGGCACAGCGGCTCCTCGATCAGGTTCAGGCCCGACCAGCAGGCGGGGCAGAGGGCGCCCGGATCAGCCGTGGCGGCGCCGCAGGCCGCGCAGGTCGGCGGGTAGATCAGCGCGAGCGCCCCGCGCGGCAACCCGCGCAGGGCCATGGCGACGGCCTGGAGCGCCGCCACGGCGGTGCCGAACCGGCAGTCTCGGCCTCAGCGGGCCGAGACGGGGCGCGCGTCCGGGGCCATCGGCTGCTGGTCCAGCTGACGGGCGCGGGCATTGGCCCGGTGGCGGCCGATGGCGCAGCCGGCGGCGGCACCGAGGAGGCCGTGATGGCCGGCATAGTGCCCCGCGATGCCGCCGACGATGGCGCCCTTGATGCAGCCCTTCGCTTCGGCGGTGCCGGCCGCGGTGAGGGCTGCGAGGGCCATGGCGGCCCCGACCAGCATGCGCGACATGGTGGAAACTCCTCGATCGTCTCAGCCCTCGGGCCGCATCCAGCAGGAACAGCGACGCTGCCGAGTCGTTCCACCATCCTACATCCGCTCACGGGTCCGTGTGGACCCGTCGGAACGCGTCCGTGACGGTGCTGGCGGGCGGGCCTCGCGCACGCCATCTGAGGGTCGATGGATGCCCCCGCCGCCCTGCTCGACACCGCCCTCGCCCGGCACCGCCTCGCCCGCGCCGCGAGGATCGGCTACGCGGGGTTCCTGCTCGACCGCCTCGTCGAGGATCTCGACGATCGCCTCGGCGCGGTGCTGCGCGGCTTCGCCACCGTGCTCGACCTCGCCACGCCCAGGCCGGCCGCCGTACCGGTTCTGGCGGCGCGGTACCCGGAGGCGCGGCATCTCCGGCTCGCCCCGTGGCCCGAGCCCGGCGCCGGCCGGATCGTCGGCGACCCGGAGGTGCTGCCGCTGGCGGCCGGGAGCGTCGATCTCGCGGTCTCGCTGCTGACGCTGCACGCGGTCAACGACCTGCCGGGCACGCTGATTCAGCTCCGCCGCGCTCTCCGGCCGGACGGACTGTTCGTGGGATGCCTGCTCGGCGGCGCCACCCTCACCGAGCTGCGCCAGAGCTTCGGCCAGGCCGAGAGCGAGGTCGAGGGCGGGGTCAGCCCGCGGGTCGCACCCTTCGCGGCCGTGCGCGAGGCCGGCGCCCTGCTGCAGCGGGCGGGCTTCGCCCTCCCGGTGGCCGACACCGATACGCTCACCGTGCGCTACGCCGATCCGTTCGGCCTGATGCGCGACCTGCGGGCCATGGGCATGACCAACGTGCTCACCGAGCGCCGGCGGACGCCTCTGCGCCGGGCGACCCTGCTGCGCATGGCGGAGATTTACGCCGCCCGCTTCTCGGATCCCGACGGCCGGGTGCGGGCGACCTTCGAGGTGCTGTGGCTGTCCGGCTGGGCGCCGCACGAGAGTCAGCAGAAGCCGCTGCGGCCCGGCAGCGCCAAGGCGCGCCTCGCCGACGCCCTCGGGACGATCGAGTTGAAGCCGGAAGAAGGACATCCATCATGACGCTGCCAGGACCTGACCACCCCATCACCGTCACGCCGGAGACGCGCCGCGTGCGCGTCCTGGTCGCCGGCATCGCAGTCGCCGACACGCGCCGCGCCCTGCGCCTGGAGGAGGGCCGATACACGCCGGTGTTCTACGTGCCGCGGGCCGACATCCGACCCGAGCACTTCGCAGCGTCGGCCCGCACGAGCCACTGCCCCTACAAGGGGGATGCGCGCTACTTCGACCTCGCGGTCGACGGCACGAACCGGCCCGACGCGGTGTGGAGCTACGAGGCGCCCTACCCCGCGGTCGCGGCGATCCGGGACCACGTGGCGTTCTACCCGGACCGGGTCGACGCCATCCTGGTGACCGACTGATCGGGGCCATCGTCAAGTCGACGGGCGGGGCAATCCTGAGCTGCCACGCGCCCGCCCCCGCGGAGGGAGGGAGGGGGACGCGGGCTGGGCCCGCCATCGCCCCTCCTAAAACGATGTGCGACCATCGTAGCCAAGACGGGAGCGCGGGTTCATCGCGGTCGAGACCCATGGCCCGCCGCGCGCGGAAGCGGCCCTAATCCCGCACCAGTCCCCAGAAGCCGTGCCGGCGCCCATACATGCGCCGCAGCTCCGCACGGTATGCGTCCGGGTCGGGGTCGAGGGCGCCCGCCTCGATCCGCGGTGCCAGGCCGGTGAGGTCCGCGAGGTAGCGGGCCGCATGTGGGTAGGCGGCATTGCGGTTGTCGGCGAGGATGGCGTCAACCAGCCGGCGGTATAGGATCGTGGCGGCGAGCGGATGGTCCTGGGCCAGGGCGTCGGCGGCTGGTGCCAGCACCGTGTAGTCGTGGCCCCGCCAGACGGCCGGCTGCTCCGTCACCAGCCGGGCGGCACGCCGCAGGTCGGGCCAACCCACCAGGAAGGCGAGAGCCCGCAGCGGCTCCGGGAAGGCCGCCGCGTGGTCCAGCGCGCGCCGGAGGGCGTCCTCGTCCTCGAAATCCGGAAGCTTGGCCAGATGGGCGCGCAGCAGCGGGGCGTCGAGGTCCCGCACGAACCGCGCCCAGCGCAGGGCCTGCGCCTCGTCCCCCCGCCCGAGGGCGTCGAGGACCTCGATCTCCACCATCAGCCGCTCGCGCTCCGACGCCCGCAGGTCGAAGCCGGCGATCAGGTCGGCCCGGGTGGCGAGGCGACGCTCGGGATCCTGCGGCCGCCGGATCCAGTCCAGAGCCTCCCCCGGTCGCCCGGCGCCGAGGAGCCGGCGGGCGATCTCGGCGCGGTTCTCGCCGCCCGGTGCGATCGCCTCCTCCAGCGCGATGAAGGCGTCCGGGTCGCCCCGGCGGTCGGCGATGGCCTGGCGCAGGCGCAGGATCTGGCCGCGGACGGCCGCGCGGTACGGAGCCGCCGCATTGCGGGGATGGCGGATCCGGGGTTGTGCCGCCGCGGCTTCGGACAATCGGCCATCGATCTCGCCGAGCCCGTCGTCGGCGAGCGCTGGGATCAATTCGGCGAGGACCGTGCCCAGGGGGCCGAACGGATCCTCGGTGAAGGCGGATACCAAACGGGTGGCGACCTGCGCGGCCGCCTCGGGCGGCAACGCCCGCGCGATCGCCACGAAGGCCTCGGAGGCCCGCTCGAACACGCCCTGCACGGTGCCGTTGCCGTCGTCCACGCGGTCCAGGACCGCATCGGCCGCGTCGAGGAAACGCCGGAGCCGGTCGAGCGCCGCGGCGGGATCCAGGGGGCGCAACTCGTCGAGGATCACCGTGACCGTGGCGTTCAGGTCCGCCACGAAGGCGCGCCGCTTCTGCCAGTCGATGAAGCCCTCTGCCGCTTCGAGGGCCGTCAGCCGCCGGTCCACGATCGCCGCCACGGCGTCCGGCCCCTGGAGCGCGGCCAGAGCCGCGCTCACCAGTTTCTTGAAGGCCGGATTGCGCCCGGTCTCGCCGAGGATCAGGCCGATCAGGCGTTCGGAGCTGAGCGCGGCCAGGGTTTCGGGTGTCGGCGTCGTGCGCCGCACACCCTTGGGCAGAGCCGCCAGCGCCGTCCGCGGCGTGGCGCCCGCCGCCCCTTTTTTGCTGCTTGCCCGCGCCACGTCGGCCCCGTCGATGCGCCCGATCCCGCGGGCCGCGACCGTCTCGCTACTCCACGACCTTGGCGCGGGGCCGATCATTCCCGCGGGCGGTCTCATCGTGCCACCCCCCGGCCTGGTCCTGATAGCGGATGCCCTCCGTGGACCCCGGCACCTGCTGTTCGGCGGCCGCGGCCTGCGCGGCCTGCAGCGCCTCCTCGCGGCTCGGGAACGTCTCGGAGAAGACGTCGCCGACCTTGTAGGCGAAGCCGCCGTCATGCTCGACGATGCGATAGGTAACCTCGGACATCTCGCCTCCTGCACGCGCCCGTCTTCGTTGAGCGCGAACCCCCCGGAGGCGCAGCGGTTCCGGATCGGGCGTGTCGTCGGCCTCCGATCCGCCGGAAAGTGCGCGTAGCGCGGACCGACCCCGGCGCCAGACGATTTATCCGATGCAGCTTCGACCGATCCTCGCCCTCGTTCTCCTCGTGGCCGCGCAACCGGCCCGCGCCGAGGAGGGATTCTTCGACCGGCTCTTCGGCGGGTCCGGGCGGGGCGCGCCGCCCAACCCCTTCGCGTCGAATTACCCCTCGGCGCCGCCCACGGCCGACGACGTCCGGTCGGAGCGCCAGCGGCGGGCCGGCCGCGGCGAGCGCGGCGGCCGGGAGCCTGGCCCCCTGCCCCCGGGGCGCGTCCCGGAGGAATGACGCGGTTCAGGCGGCGCCGACGACCCCCGCCTCGTCCTGCGCCTGGAGCACGTCCGGGCGCGGCATCGAGATGATGTTGTAGCCGGCATCCACGAAATGGACCTCGCCGGTGACCCCGCCCGAGAGCGGCGACAGCAGATAGAGGGCCGAGCCGCCGACATCCTCCAGGGTCACCGTGCGCCGCAGCGGGGCGTGGGCACGCTGGTGGTTGAACATCAGCCGGGCATCGGCGATCCCGGCGCCCGCCAGGGTGCGCATCGGCCCGGCCGAGAGGGCGTTCACCCGGATCCCGTCCGGACCGAGATCACCGGCGAGATAGCGCACCGACGCTTCCAGCGCCGCCTTGGCGACCCCCATCACGTTGTAGTTGGGCATGACCCGCGTCGAGCCACCGTAGGTGAGCGTCAGGAGCGCGCCGCCGGCCTTCATCCGTTTGGCCGCGCGCTGGGCGATCTCGGTGAAGGAGAAGCACGAGATTGTCATGGTGCGCGCGAAGTTCTCGCGGGTCGTCACGTCGACGTAGCGGCCCTTGAGCTGCGCCTTGTCGGAGAAGCCGATCGCGTGGACGACGAAATCGAGACTGCCCTCGAAGCGCGCGTCGAGCGCCGCGAAGGCGGCATCCACCGAGGTCAGATCCTCCACGTCGCAGGGCAGGACGATGTCCGAATCGAGCTGCGCGGCCAGCGGCGTGACGCGCCGGCCCAGCGCCTCGCCCTGATACGTGAAGGCGAGCCGCGCACCCTGACCGTGAAGGGCCTTGGCTATGCCCCAGGCGATCGAGTGATCGTTGGCGACGCCCATGATGAGGCCGCGCTTGCCCGCCATCAAACCCGTCATGCCGACCTGTTTCCCGAACGAGCGCACCGCACCCGGATGGCGGGGACGGGCCGCGCTAGGCTCCACCGAACCGCGGCAGGGTGCCTTAGCGCGCCTCGCCCGGCGTTCCAAACGTCCGTCGGTCGGGGGCGGATAAAAAAAGCCCCGCCGAGGGGCGGGGCGTTCACGATCGGGTGGTTCGGCTCAGAAGTAGCCGTTCGTGTGGGACCGGGCCTCTTCGATCAGCGCCTGCTTGGCGTAGATCGCCGCGAAGGCCGCGAGGACCAGCCCGCTCAACGTTCCGAGGATGAAAGTCCCCATCGCCACCACCAGATCTCAACAGCCGGTAAACGCCGTCCGTCCGACAACGGTTCCGGCCGTCGGGTTCAGGCGTCGACGTGCTTCAGCACCAGGGTGGCGTTGGTCCCGCCGAAACCGAAGGAGTTGGTCAGGACGTGGCCGAGGCGGGCGTCGTCCCGGCGCTGCCGCAGGATCGGCATGTCGGCGAAGGCCGGATCGAGCGTGTCGATATGTGCGCTCTCGCAGATGAACCCGTTCTGCATCATCAGCAGGCTGTAGATCGCCTCCTGCACGCCGGTGGCGCCGAGCGAATGGCCGGTCAGGGACTTCGTGGCGGCGATCGGCGGGCAGGATTCACCCCGGCCGAACACCTCGCGGATGGCCTCGATCTCCTTGTCGTCGCCGACCGGCGTGGAGGTGGCGTGCGGGTTGATGTAGTCGATCCGCGCGCCCTTCAGGCCTTCGAGCGCCTGGCGCATGCAGCGCACCGCGCCCTCGCCGGATGGCGCGACCATGTCGTGCCCGTCCGAGGTGGCGCCGTAGCCCGCGATCTCCCCGTAGATCCGCGCGCCGCGCGCCTTGGCGTGCTCCAGTTCCTCGAGGACCAGCACGCCGGCGCCCCCCGCGATGACGAAACCGTCGCGGTTGGCGTCGTAGGCCCGGGAGGCCCGGGACGGGGTCTCGTTGAACTTCGACGACATGGCGCCCATGGCGTCGAACAGCACCGACAGGGTCCAGTCGAGATCCTCGCAGCCGCCGGCGAAGATGATGTCCTGCCGGCCGCCCTGGATGATCTCGGCGGCGTTGCCGATGCAGTGATTCGATGTCGCGCAGGCCGACGAGATCGAATAGTTCACGCCGCGGATCTTGAACCACGTGGCCAGCGTCGCAGAGGCGGTCGACGACATCGCCTTGGGCACCGCGAACGGGCCGATACGCTTCGGGCCCTTCTCACGGGCGATGGCCGCGGCTTCCACGATCACCCGGGTCGAGGGGCCGCCCGAGCCCATGATGATGCCGGTGCGCTCGTTGGAGACGTCGCCCGGCTCCAGACCCGCATCGGCGATCGCCTGATCCATGGCCACGTGGTTCCAGGCGGTACCGCCGCCGTGGAAGCGCATGGCGCGCCGGTCGACCACGCCCTCGGGGTCGAGCGTCGGCGCGCCGGAGACCTGGCTGCGGAAGCCGTGCTCGGCGTAGCTGGCGTCGCGCGCGATGCCCGAGCGGGCTTCGCGCAGGGAGGCCAGCACCTCCTGCGTGTTGTTGCCGATGGACGAGACGATGCCCATCCCGGTGATGACGACACGGCGCATGATGGTGACGATACCTCCGTCGCGGCGTCGCACGTCCGCGCCGCGTCCCGGTCAGCTAAGATGACGCGGACACAATCTCAACCGCCGAGGGCATCCGACGTTGCGTCCGGCGCCCCGAACCGGCCCGTTCAGCTCTGAAACAGGCCGACGCGCATGTCCTGGACCTGGTAGACGCGCTCGCCGTCGGCCTCAAGCCAGCCGTCGCCGATGCCGAGAACCAGCTTGCCCTGGCGGACGCGCTTCACGTCGACATTGTAGACCACCCGCTTCATCGACGGGAGCACCTGGCCCGCGAGCTTCACCTCGCCCACGCCCAGGGCCCGCCCGCGCCCGGGGGCGCCGAGCCAGCCGAGATGGAAGCCGAGCATCTGCCACAGGGCGTCGAGCCCGAGGCAGCCGGGCATCACGGGATCGCCCTGGAAGTGGCAGGGGAAGAACCAGAGGTCGGGCCGGATGTCGAGTTCCGCGGTCACGTGCCCCTTGCCGTGGGCACCGCCCGCGACGCCGATCGACGTGATGCGGTCGAACATCAGCATCGGCGGCAGCGGCAGCTGCGCGTTCCCGGCTCCGAAGAGTTCGCCGCGGCCGCAGGCCAGCAGGTCCTCGTAGGAGAAGTGCGTCCGGCGGCTCGCGTTCGGGGCAGAGGTTTCGGCGTCTGGCGGCATTGCGTGGGCTGTTTCCTCGGATGTGCCGCGGGTGCGGCACGCGCGCGGGCGAAGGCCTCCGCCCCGCTGTGTGGCGCGCGGGGTAGCACGTGGCGGTGCGCCTTCAAAGCCGCGACCGGTCCCGGTCGGTGCGGCGACGCTCGGGTTGCGACCGCATGGTCAGTTCCATATACTGGTTGGAATCTTCCCCAGGCCCCTCGTCGAGCGTTCAGTCCAGCGATGTCCGAACCGGTGCCATTCCAGGCCGTCTTCAACGGGCGGGTGCCTGCCCCCCAGCTGGAGGCCAACGGCACGCCGCGCCGCGGCTGCCCGCTCTCCGACCTGCGCGATCGGCTGCGCCGGGCGGGCCTGCGGCCGACCCGGCAGCGCCTGTCCCTGGGCTGGCTGCTGTTCGGCCGCGGCGACCGTCACCTGACGGCCGAGATGCTCTACGACGAGGCGATGCGCGCCAAGGTGCCGGTCTCGCTGGCCACCGTCTACAACACCCTGCACCAGTTTACCGAGGCCGGGCTGCTGCGCCAGCTCGCCCTCGATGGGTCGAAGGCCTATTTCGACACGAATCCGAGCGAGCACCACCACTTCTATCTCGAGGATGAGGGTCAGGTGATCGACATGCCCGATTGCGGCATCACGGTCGATTCGCTCCCCGAGGCCCCCGAGGGCATGGAGATCGCCGGGGTCGAGGTCATCGTCCGCCTGCGGCGCAGCCGGCCCGTCGGGCGCCGCCAGAGCTGAGCGGGCACGACAGGATCGGGATCGCAGGATCGTCGCGAAGGGGCCCGGCATCGTCCGGGCCCCGCGCCGTTGCGGGACCTCCTACTCCACGACCTCGTTCGGGTAGACCCCCCAGAGGCGGTTCTGCCGGATGTAGCCGTCGACGTCCCGCTTGTTCGGCAGGGCCACGATCAGGCGGCACCACGTGCCGGTGCAGGTCTTCACGCTGCCGATCACCCCGGTCTGAAGCCGGGCTTCGTCCTCGGCACCGTCGTCCGCCTTGGCCCGAAGCGAGATGGCGGCCTTCTCGACGCCCTTGTCGGGGCCGGCATTGACGATGGCGGTGCGCCGCCCCGACAGCAACGAGTGCAGGACCCAGCCCTCGGTCCCCTCCGAGTCGCGGATCCTGCGCCAGGTCTCGAACTCGCCCACGATCTCCACCGGCAGGCCGGCGCGCTGGAACACCCAGAGGGTGCGGTGATCCTTGGACGGGCCCTCGCGCAGGTTGACGCGATCGGTCTTCAGGCTGGCGTAGCGCGGCAGCGGCAGCTTGGTCACCGGCCCGATCCCGGCCTCGGGGGGCGCGGCGGGCGCCGCGAGGGCACCTGTCGCGACGCCGCCCGCCAGCAGCGCCGCGACGGCGAGGCTGAGGCGTGACACGCGCATGGTCGTCTCCCTGTCCGGACGGCGGATGGTGGCTGTCGGGCTTGTCGAAGGCGAGGCCTTTCGGCAAGCCGGCTTCGTCGGCATCAGATTGTGTTCCGGCCCACCTCTGATAGAGAGGCGAATGGGTCGGATCAGGCTCCGGGATCGGCGCCGCGTGACCGGTCCTGTCTGGCCGAATTCGGTTAACGGACGCTTGCGTGAAGCGGTCCTGCCGGGCGCCGCCAACACGGCCGCAGAGCTGACGGGGAGAGAAACGTGTCGAAGCGCAAGCCGCTGGTGGTCGTGACGCGGCGCCTGCCGGACGCCGTCGAGACGCGGATGCGCGAGCTGTTCGACGTCCGCCTCAGTTCCGACGACGCGCCCATGGCGGCGGACGCGATGGCGGCGGCCCTGCGCGAGGCCGACGTCCTGGTCCCCACCGTCACCGACGAGGTCGATGCCGGGCTCATCGCCCAGGCCGGCCCGAACCTGCGTCTCATCGCCAATTTCGGCAATGGCGTCGATCATATCGACGTGGCGGCGGCGCTGGAGCGCGGCATCACCGTCACCAACACCCCGGGCGTGCTGACCGAGGACACCGCCGACATGACGATGGCGCTGATCCTCGCCGTCGCCCGCCGGGTCACCGAGGGTGCGCGGATCATCCCCGACGACGAGTGGACCACCGGCTGGTCGCCGACCTGGATGCTCGGACGGCGCATCACCGGCAAGCGGCTCGGGATCGTCGGCATGGGCCGGATCGGTCAGGCGCTCGCCAAGCGCGCCCGGGCCTTCGGCCTCCAGGTCCACTACCACAACCGCCGCCGGGTCCCGGCCGCCATCGAGGGCGCGCTGGACGCGACCTACTGGGAATCCCTCGACCAGATGCTCGCCCGGGTCGACATCGTGTCGGTGAACTGCCCGCACACGCCCGCGACCTACCACCTGCTCTCGGCGCGACGCCTCAAGCTGCTCAAGCCCGAGGCGGTGGTGGTGAACACCGCCCGCGGCGAGGTCATCGACGAGAACGCCCTGGCGCGGCTGATCGAGGGCGGCGAGATCTCGGCGGCCGGCCTCGACGTGTTCGAGCAGGAGCCGGCCGTCAGCCCGCGGCTCGTCAAGCTCGCCCGGCAGGGCAAGGTCGTGCTGCTGCCCCATATGGGCTCGGCGACCTACGAGAGCCGCATCGACATGGGCGAGAAGGTCATCATCAACATCAAGACCTTCATGGACGGCCACCGGCCGCCGGACCGGATCCTGCCCAGCATGCTCTGACGGGGCCAGGTCCCGACACAACGCGTTCGCCCGCTCTCGGAGGGCGTCGGCGGTCGCCACCGGCGGATTGGCGGCTTCCACGCTCTGGACCGGCCGCTCCGCCGTCGGCTTCAGGACGTGGAAGCCGAAATCGGAGTTCTGGTTGTAGGGCGCCTTGAGGTCGCAAGAGGTCACGCACGGGGCCGTGCCCGGCACCTCGCAGACCGGTGATGCCGTGCGGGCGTCGCCCGGCGCGAGCAGGCTTGGCTCGCCGACGATCCCGACCTCCGGGACCCGGACGTCGCCGCTCTCGGTGTCGTGCATCTCGCGAGCGGGATCGCCCGCACGGACCACGGTCCCGTCCGCCCCGAAGGCCCGCTCCGTCCCGGGCGGGCGTATCCCGCCGCGGGACAGGTGCCCCGCGGCGGCTGTCTTCGCGTCGCGCACCGGAGGGACATCTGCCACGGCCGATAGACGTCAATCGGGATCTCGAACAGATCCGCGAGGACGACCGGCCCGGCGATCCGGCCCTCGGACCGGATTGCGTCAGATCGCGTCGCCCGTGAAACTCGGGCGTTTCATGCTTTGAACGCCCTGGAAGAGGCGTTCGCTTGTCAGCTTGAGAAAATAGAAGCCGAATTCCGGGTTCTGATAGTAGAGCTGCTTGACGTCGGAATAGGTCACGCACAGCGCGTGGCCGGGCTCGGTGCAGATCAGGGAGGCGGTGCGCGTGTTGCCCGGCGACAGCAGGCCCAGCTCGCCGACGATCCCGCCTGCGCGCACCTCGATCCCCACCTCCGGGATCCGGAACGCGCCGCTCTCGACGTAATACATCTCGTCCGCGGTATCGCCCTTCCGGAACACCACCTCGCCGGTGCCAAACGGGCGGCGCGAACCGAACGGGCGTAGCCATTCGAGGGACAGGTCGCCGTCGGCGGCCGTCTCGACGTCGCGGACGAGGCGCAGCATCTGCCAGAGCCGATAGGCGTTGAACGGCATCTGGATCAGCTCGGTGAGCACCACCGGCATGCTGCCGATCAGCGATCCGTAGATGATCACCGCACAGCTCGCACAGAGGGAGATGATCCGCAGGGGGATCATCGTGCTCATGGCCGTGGCCGAGATCGTCAGTGCGGTGCCGAGGTAGCCGATCGCCTCGATCCAATCCATGGTCGTCCCCCTTGCCGAGGGCTCGGGGATGCCCGTCTGGTGGATCGCCCGCAAGCCGCCCGGGTGTCCGGGCGGTGCGCAGGCCTCAGGCCGTGCCCGGGCGGAGACGCGCGGCGATCGCCTCGGCGGCCCGCGACCCCTCGGCATAGGCGCCTCCGACGGTGCCCCATTGCTCCCGGGAGAGCGCCTCCCCGGCGAACCAGACCGTGTCGCCCACGGGCGCGTGCAGGGTCTGCCGGGCCGGCGCGTGGCCCGGCGGGACCACGGCCCAGGATCCCCGGGACCACGGGTCGTGGCGCCACGCGCTCACCGCCGGGATGGTCAGGTCGCGCAGGCGCGCCGCCCCGAACAGATCGCCCAGGACCGCCCGGACGTGCCGGCGGACCCCGTCCGCCCCGGCCCCGGCGGCGTCGAGGGAGGCGGCCTCGTGCAGGTCGAGTTCGTAGTAGTGGAACGGCGTGCCGTCGATGCGGGTGAGCAGGCCCGGGGGCGTGCGGCGGCGCCCGTGGATCGCCGCCAGGCGGTCCCGGCCCCGGAACGGGCTCGACGGCCAGTGCAGCACCGCGTGCTCGTAGATCCCGGTGGTGAAGCCGTCGATGGCGGCGCGCACGGCATTCGGCAGGGGCGGGCTGAAGGCCGGTCCGGCGCGCAGCACCATCATCGGCACGGTCACGATCAGCGCCCGCGCCCGGTATTCCGGGCCGCCGGCGGTCGTCACGCGGACGCGGCGATCCGACCAGTCGACCCGCGTGACCGCGGTCCCCAGCGCCACCGGCAGTCCGTCTGCGAGGCGGGCCAGATAGCTGCCGTAGCCGTCGGCCAGGAAGAAATTGTCGCTGTACTCCATGCTGGGGAAGTCCTGGAGCGAGACCTCGCCGAGCGGCCGGCCGGAGACCAGACCGTGGACCTGTGCCACCCGGGAGCCCCAGGGGCCGAGCCCCGGCGGCAGGGCACTCGCGGCCGGACAATCGGCCCCGGGCTGCGCGGCGCCGCGGGTCATCGCGTGGTCCGCCCGGACGAAGGCCCGGGCATTGGCGCGGACCTCGTCGCTCCGTCCGGGCCGGCGACCGACCCAGACATGGCTGTCCTGCGCCGCCCGGCGCAGGCGCTCGCCGCGGGTTCGGCCAAGCGCCACCAGGGGATTGATCGGTCCGGCATGGAGCCAGTGGGCGCCGAGGTCGAGGGCGTGGCCGCGCAGCGTCACCGTCAAAGCGCGGCCGCCGACCCGGTCCCGGGCCTCCAGCACCGCCACCGCCACCCCCCGGGCCGCGAGCGTCCGGGCCGCACCGATCCCCGCCGCCCCGGCCCCGATCACCAGCACCTCCGGATCGTCCGGCAGCGGCGCGAGCCGGGGCCGGTACGCAGGCGCGCGCGGCGGGTCGGCGCTGCGGTCCCCGGCTGCCCGCGGATCCGGCGAGACCCCTCGCCCCGCATCCTGTCGCGTCTGGTCCTGCACGTGCACTCCCGTCCCTCACCCGCGCTGCGGCGCCCGCAGCCTTGCGTCGCCGGCCGCACCGCTCCACATCCGCCGACGCCGCGCCCGGCGGCGACCGGAACCCGCACCCGATGCTCGTCGAGTCCGCGACGGCGGCTTTGCGCCAGACCTTCTCGCCCCCGATGCGGGCGATCCTCTGGAAATCCCTCGGCCTGACGCTCGGGCTCCTGGTCCTGGTCTGGCTCGGCCTCACCCGGCTGGTCCAGGCGTTCCAGGCGAGCCATCACATCTCGTCCCAGTACCCGATCCTCGACAGCCTCGCCTACTACCTGGCGGGCTTCGGCCTGTTCGTCGTGCTCGCCTACCTGATGCCGGCGGTCTCGATCCTGGTGGCGGGCTTCTTCCTGGACGACGCGGCCGAGATCGTCGAGCGGACGGATTTCCCCGGGGAGCCGCCGGGCCGCGCCATGCCGTTCGGCACCGCCATGCTCTACACCGTCCGCTTCGCCGGGGTGGCGCTGCTCGTCAACCTCGCGGCTTTGGTGATCTTCTTCGTCCCGGTGATCGGGATCGCGGCCTTCTTCGGCGCCAACGCCTATCTGCTCGCCCGCGAGTATTTCGAGATGGCGGCGGCCCGGTTCCGGCCCCTGCCCGAGGCCGCCGCCATGCGCCGCGCCTTCTCGGTGCGGACGCTGGGCGCCGGCTGCCTCCTCTCGGCGCTGATGGTGGTGCCGATCCTCAACCTGCTGACGCCGCTCTTCGGGATCGCCCTGATGGTCCACCTGCACAAGCGTCTCAGCCGGAACCCGCGCCTGACCGGCCCGCGCACCGCGTAGACGGCGCTGCGGCAAAGCCCGCTCTGGCGGTGGCGGGCTCTGGCCGCTACCGTGGCGTCGGCGTTTGCGGGCGCCGGGCGGAGAGCCGAGCGATGATGGCCCAGGATGCGGCGCGCGACGTACCCCCGCCCCCCGGAATCGTCCCGTTCCTCCTCGTCGGCCTCGTCGGCGTCGGGCTGCTGGCCTGGGGCGCCTACGGCCACTGGCAGCGGGACGTGGCGGCGACCGCGACGCTGGAGCGGATCAAGACCCTCGTCCCGCAGGTGCGCACGGTCACGGCCGAGCGGGCGGAGGGGCCGATCGATCTCGTGCTCCCGGGGGAGATGCAGGCCTTCACCACGGCGGCGATCGCGGCCCGGGCGACCGGCTACATCGCCGAGCGCCGGGTCGATATCGGATCAAGGGTCAAGGCCGGAGACCTGCTCCTGCGGATCGCCGCCCCGGATCTCGACCAGCAGCTCGCCCAGGCCGAGGCGCAGGTCGGCCAGCTGAAGGCGCAGCTCCTTCAGGCGCAGGCGCAGGTCGAGCAGGCCCGCGCCAACGTGAACCTCGCCAACCTCACCAACAACCGGACCACGACGCTCGCGGTGCAGGGCTGGGCCTCCCGGCAGAACGCCGACACCTCGCAGGCCGGCGTCCTCTCCCAGGCGGCCACCCTCGCGGCCGCGGAGGCCGGCGTGAAGGTGGCGACCGCCAACATCAAGTCGCAGGACGCCGCGGTCGATCGGCTCAAGGCCCTCGCGGCGTTCGAGCGGGTGGTGGCCCCCTTCGACGGGGTCGTCACGACCCGCAATGTCGATGTCGGCGACCTCGTCCGGGCCGACAACGGCGGCACGCCGCTCCTGAGCATCGATCAGGACAGCACCCTGCGCATCACCGTGAACGTGCCACAGAACGACGCGGTCGGGGTCAAACCCGGCGTCAAGGCGGTGATCACGGTGCCGCAGCTTCCGGGCCGGTCCTTCGACGGCTTCGTCGAGCGCAGCTCCGTGGCCCTGGACGCAGCCTCGCGCACCCTGACGACACAGGTGGACGTGCCCAATCCCGACCGCGTCTTGCGGGCGGGGCTCTACGCCTATGTCACCCTGAAGATCCCGCGCGTCGAGCCGGCGGTCTCCGTGCCTGCGGAGGCGACGGTGTTCAACAGCAAGGGTCTGCAGGTCGCCCAGGTCGGCGACGACGACCGGGTGACGTGGCGGACCGTCCGGGTTCGGCGCGATCTCGGACGCACGATCGAGCTCGAATCCGGCCTCTCGGCCGACAGCCGCATCGTCTACAGCCCGCCCCCGGAGCTCCGTGACGGCCAGGCGATCGAGCAGCTGAAGCCGGCGCCGGAGCCCACGCCGATGCGTTCGGCCCAGCGCTGACCGGTCCCGGACCGGTCAATTCACCCGGACGACGAGCTTCATCTTGGGATGAATGCCGCAGAGAACCTGGAAGGTGCCGCGTTCCGTGAACGTGATCGACGTGCGGCTTCCCGGTTCCTGGTCCCCGGAATCGAAGGTGAACGTGTCGGACTCGACGAAGACGTGGTGCAGCAGGTCGCTGTCGTCGTTGACGAACGTCACGACTTCGCCGCGGGCGACCGCGAGGTTGTCGGGATGGAACATCCGGCCCTTCTGGGACACCGCGATGGCGGAGGCCTGGAGCCGATCCGTGATCAGCAATCCGCAGGTCGCGCCCAGGGACAGGGCCAGCACCGCCGGGAGTGCGGCTCGCCAACTCAGGCTTGAAACGATCCGGGATTCGGAGGCGGGCATGTGATCCCTCGGTTTCCGAGCGCTGTGATCGCACAGACTTCGTTGAGAAATCATTTTCCGAAGTCGGATTTTGTATGCGATCGAGCGATCTACGGGCTTCGATCGATCTTCACGCACGCCACGGAATCGAATTGCCAGGGCCGCGAACTAAGCGCCTCTTAACATGTCGCAACTACAGATATTTGAACGTGTGGCGCGGCGGCCGGTGCGATGCAAGACCCCGAGACGGCTCAGGAGGACAGGTCCCCGGTGAGGCTGTCGGGTGTTGCGCGTGGGATCCTGGGATTCTTCACCACCGTCCGGGGCCGGATCTTCGTCGCCTTCCTGAGCATGAGCCTGCTGTCGGGCGCCCTCGGACTCTACGCGGTCGTCGCGATCTCGCACATCGGCACGCTGGTCAACCGGACCTACGACGAGTCGCTGATGTCCATCAATTACGCGCGGGCGACCGCCGCCGATTTCGCTAAGATGCGGACGGCCTTCGCCCGGCGGTTGCACCTGCGCAGCGAGGCCGAGACGGCCAAGCTGAACGCCGAGATCGCCGACCTGTCGACGACGCTGGCCGAGGATCTGACGATCGCGGTGGAGCGGTCCCAGTCCGACCGGGCTGTGCGGACCGCGGGCGCGGTCCAGGCGGCGGTGTCCGCCTGGGAGGAGACGCGCCGCACCCTGGATCCCGCCACGGCCCGCCCGGAGCGCTGGGACGCCCTGGATCAGCAGGCGGGCGTGGTCGACAACCAGATCGACATGCTCGTCAACTACACGGCCGGCGACGGCTTCACGTTCCGGCAGGCGGCGCGCACGCTGGTGGTCCAGGAGATGCGGGTCAACGCCATCGCGGCGGCGCTGGCGATCGTCGCCTGCGCGCTGGTCGCCTGGCTGCTCAACCGGCGCATCACCGGACCGCTGGCCGCGGCCTCGCGCGCCGCGGAGCGCATCGCCAGCGGCCGCCTCGACGATCGCATCCCCGCGGGGGGCCGCGACGAACTCGGCAGCCTGCTGCGGTCCATGGCGGTGATGCGCGACAACATCCACGCGATGATGGCCCGCGAGGTCAGCCAGCGCCGTCGCGCCGAGGCTCTGGTCACGGACGCGCTCCAGACCTCCCGCGAGGGCGTGGTCGTCGTCGATGCCGCGGGGCGGATCGCCCTGGCCAATGCCCAGGCCCAGCGCTTCTTCGAGGGCCTGGGCGAGGCCATCGAGGCCGGGGTCTCCGTCTGGGGTCATTCCGGCGGCGCCGAGGCCGACGCATCGGAACCGCTCGGGGATTGCTTCCGGGCCCTGGCCCGCGACGGCGATATCCGGCTGGCGGACGGGCGATGGCTGCGGGTGAGCCGGAGCGCCACCCAGCAGGGTGGCTTCATCGCGGTGTGCAGCGACATCAGCCTGCTGAAGGAGCAGGAGGATCGGCTGACGGAGACCAACCTCCGCCTCGACGCCGCCCTCGACAACATGTCCCAGGGGCTGTGCCTCTACGACGCGCAGGATCGCCTGATGGTGGTCAACCGGCGCTACGGCGAGATCTACGGGCTGCCCAGCCACGCGGTCGCGCCCGGGATGAGCGCCGTCGAGGTCATGAACGCCAGCCTCCTGGCCGGCAACCATCCGGGTTGTGACATCGAGACGTTGCTGCGTCAGCAGCGCGAGGCCTTCCACGGGGGAGCCTGGCACACGCATTTCCAGGAATTGTGCAATGGGCGCATCGTGGCGATCGAGCGGCGCAAGACCGCCGATGGCGGCTTCGTGGCCACGTACGAGGACGTCACGGAGCGGCGGCACGCCGAGGCCCGCATCGCCTTCCTGGCCCATCACGACATGCTCACCGGCCTGCCGAACCGGATCGCGCTCGGCCAGCAGATCGAGATGGCGGTCGCCCAGGCGGGGCGCGACCACGGCTTCGCGGTCTTCGCCATCGATCTCGACGATTTCCGGCCGGTCAACGAGACCCTGGGGCACGGGGTCGGGGACGAGCTGCTCGCCGCGGTGGCGAACCGCCTGACCGCCTGCGTGCGCGAGATCGACTGCGTCGCCCGCCTCGGCGCCGACGAGTTCATCGTGATCCAGCGCGGCATCGACCGGCCGGAGGATGCCGCGGTGCTCGCCCGGCGCATCATCGAGGTGGTGGGCGCGCCCTACAGCCTGAGCAGCCACGAGATCAGCGTCGGGCTGACCATCGGGATCACCCTCGCGCCGAGCGACGGGACGAGCTGCGACAAGCTCCTGAAGAACGCCGAGGTCGCCCTCGACCGCGGCAAGACCGAGGCGCGGGGCTCGTTCCGGTTCTTCGAGCCCGAGATGGATGCGCGCCTCCAGGCCCGGCGGATCCTGGAGCGGGACCTGCGCGACGCCCTCGCCCGGGAAGCGTTCGAGGTCTACTACCAGCCGATCTACAGCCTCGACGCCGACCGGGTCTGCGGCTTCGAGGCCCTGCTGCGCTGGAACCACCCGGTCCGCGGCTTCATCTCGCCGGCCGAGTTCATCCCGATCGCCGAGGAACTCGGCCTGATCGTGCCGCTCGGCGAATGGGTGCTGCGCCGGGCCTGCGAGGAGGCCGCCCGCTGGCCGGACGGCCTGAAGGTCGCCGTGAACGTCTCGGCGGTGCAGTTCACCTCGGCAAGCCTCGTCAACGTGGTCCGGGAAGCCCTGCGGCGGACCGGCCTGCCCGGCCGGCGCCTGGAGCTCGAGATCACCGAATCGGTCCTGGTGGCCAATCCCGGCGCCGCCACGGCGGTCCTCCACAGCCTCAAGGCGCTGGGCGTGCGCGTCGCCATGGACGATTTCGGCACTGGCTACTCGTCGCTCAGCTACCTGCGCAGCTTCCCCTTCGACAAGATCAAGATCGACCAGTCGTTCGTGCGCGATCTCTGCATCAAGGACGGGACCGACTTCATCGTCCGGGCGGTGATCGGGCTGGGCGCGAGCCTCGGCATGACCACCACCGCCGAGGGCGTGGAGACCGAGGCGCAGCTCGCCCGGTTGCGCGCCGAGGGGTGCGACGAAGTCCAGGGCTACTTGTTCAGCCGGCCGGTCCCCGTCTCGGAGGTCGCCGCCGTGATCAGCCGCTGGAACGGCGCCAGCCGGGCGATCGCATGAGGACGGAGCGGGGAGCGGATTCGCGCTCCGCGTTTGGGGTCATCGCGCGGTCGGCGGCTGTGGCAGTCCGGGAGGGTCGCGCGCCTACCCTCCCCCGCAGAGGGGGGAGGGAGACGTGGCTTCCCTGTCCTACTCCGCGGCGTCGAGGCGCGGGGCCTCCACGTGGCTGCGCTCGGCCTTCACCAGCTCCGCCGTGCGGAACGCCACCTCCAGGGCCTGCTCCGCGTTGAGGCGCGGGTCGCAGTAGGTATGGTAGCGGTCCTGCAGATCGTCGGCCGTCAGTGCCCGGGCGCCGCCGGTGCATTCGGTCACGTCCTTGCCGGTCATCTCCAGATGGATGCCGCCGGCGATCGTGCCCTCGGCCCGGTGGACGCCGAAGAAGCCCTCGATCTCCTGCATCACCCGCT
>CAXTCV010000007.1:57564-60555 GCA_964242725.1 uncultured Methylobacterium sp. | reverse complement strand
CTAGTAAAAACGCTCTATTGACGACCATGACAAAGTTTGATGATAAGGTTCGGAAGGGGTCTAGTGAACGACGTATGTCATTCCATCTCATCGGTAAACTAGGCGCTTGCTTCAGGATGGATCAGTGACAACCGGAAGCCCTCGCCGCTCCCGCGTCCACGCAATCCGGCCGTACGTCACCAAGCTTCATCTTGTAGAACAAAATCTCATCTGAGATTTAGTAATCGGCTGCAGGAACACATCGTCGATGGCTTATTAGCCGGGCGTGAGAGCGCGGCCACTTCAATCCGTCGCTCCGTCACTCATGCTCGGCAGGCGGATCGCTGTGCATATAGCCGAACAACGCGATCCCATTGCTCTCCGCGAACCCTTATGCCTAAGCGCATCACCTTCACGCCGCGCCTGGCGTCGCAGGATCCTGCCCGGGTCGTCGAGCGACGCCTGCTCTTCTACGTGCCCGGATATGATCCGGATGCCGAGCGCCGGTACCGGGCTCTGTTCGTGCGCGAGCTGCGCCGCTACGCCAGGAGCTTCCGCATCAAGGCGCCCTCGATCACCCGTCCCGTCACGGCGGGCGACGGGCGGAGCCAGGCCTGGACCATCGAGGCGCAGGAGGGCGGGACCCGGACGCGAACCGTCTACGAGGTTCTCCTCTGGAGCGACCTCGTCCGGCGGGACATGGCGCGGCCCTACGGACGGAGCGCCTGTCTCAACGCCTGGGCCCTCCTGCACGTGGCGGCGAACGGCACGCTCGCGCGCCTCTACCGGGCCAATTGGAAGTGCGGCAACGTCATCCTCTACCCCTTCGTCATGTCCCTCCTCCTGCTGGCGGCGGCCCTCGGCACCGGCTTCCTGGGCCACGGCCTCCTGGGGATCGGATTGGGGCTGCCGTCCTGGATCGCGCTGCTGATCGGCACCGGGGTCGGCCTCTGGGGGCTCAGGACGCTGGCGCCGCGCCTCGACCGCGCGTTCCTCTGGCAGCTCATGCACGACTGGATCTTCCACTGGCAGCATGCCACCGGCCGGCGCCCGGATTACCAGCAGCGGATCGACGCCTTCGCCGCGCACGTCCTGGCCCGGATCGGGCAGGCGGACTACGACGAGGTCCTGATCGTCGGCCATTCGACCGGCGGTCTCGCGGCCGTCGATCTTGCCGCCCGCCTCCTCGCCGCGGCCCCCCGGCTCGGGATCAACGGGTCGGTCTTCTCGCTCCTGACCCTCGGATCCAGCCTGCCCATCGTCGCTCTGCAGCCCGGCGCCCGTGCTACGCGGGCCGCGGTCGCGCGCCTGGCGACGTCGCCGCGCGTCGTCTGGGTCGAGTACCAAGCCCCGCAGGACTGGTTGAACTTCCCGGGATTCAATCCGGCGCAGGACCTGGCCCTCGGCCTGTCCGAGGCCGAGACGGTCAACCCGATCATCCGGTCGGCCAAGTTCAGCGAGATCATCAGCGCGGAGACCTACCGCCAGATCCGCATGCGTCCCTTCCGGATGCACTTCCAGTTCCTGATGGCCAACGACCGCGCGGGCGTGTTCGACGTCTTCGCTCTCTCCCTGGGCAGCCGATGCCTGCGCGACCGCGTGCTGCGGGACGACAGCGCGCCGCTGGGGAGGGGCGGTTGCGAGCCCCTCGCGGATCCCGGCCCCGCGTTGCGCATCCCACCGGAGCCGTGTCGCGTACCATGAGATGTCTCCTGGCCGTCCTGGGCACCCATGGCGACGTCCTGCCCTTCATCGCGCTGGGCAGCGCGCTGGCGCGCCGGGGCCACGAGGTCCTGCTGAACGCGCCGGCGCCGTTCGAGAGGCACGCCGTCCGGGCGGGCCTCGCGTTCCACGCCCTCGGCACCCAAGCCGATTTCGACCGGCTCGTGCGCGAGCCGGATCTCTGGCATCCGCGCCGGGGAGCCCAGGTCGCCGTCCGCTATGCGCTGGAGCGCGTCGCGGACATCTACCGCTGGGTCGAGGCTCAGCGCACGGAATCCTGCGTGGTCGTCGCCTCGTCGAGCGCCTTCGGCGCGCGGATCGCGCAGGACCGCCTCGGCACGCCCCTGGTGACGCTCCACGTGATACCGATGCTGGTCGAGAGCCGGTTCGAGCCGCCGCGCCTGCCCGGCATACCCCTCCCCGAAATCCTGCCCACCGGCTTCCGCGACTGGATCGGGCGCGGCGCCTTCAAGTACGGGATCGAACCCTTCGCCCTGCCGCAGCTGAACGGCTTCCGCGCGGATCTCGGACTGCCGCCGGTGCGGCGTCTGGCCCATTGGTGGAACAGTCCGACCACGATGCTCCTGATGTTCCCGGACTGGTACGCGCCGCCGCAGGCCGACTGGCCGGCTCAGGCGGTGCAGCTCGGCTTCCCGATCTCGGACGGGTTCGGCGACGCCGGGAGTCTCGGCCCGGACCTGACCGCCTTCCTCGAACGCGGCGACCCGCCCCTGGCCTTCACCTACGGCTCGGGGATGCGCCAGGGCCGCCGCTTCTTCGAGACCGCGGTCGATCTCTGCCGTCTCGTCGGTCGCCGCGGGATCCTGCTGGCGCCCCAGAGCGGTCAGGTGCGACGCGATCTGCCGCAGGACGTCCTGCACGTGCCCTACGCGCCGTTCGGTGAGCTCCTGCCCCGCTGCGCCGCCCTGATCCACCACGGCGGGATCGGGACCGTGGCCCAGGCGATGGCCGCGGGGATCCCGCAGCTCATCGTCCCGGTGGCCTTCGACCATTTCGACGAGGCCCGCCGGCTGCGGCGCCTGCACCTGGGCCTCTCCCTGAGCCGGAGGCGCTTCACGCCGGCTCGCGCGGCCCGGCACGTGAGGCGGTTGCTGACCGATGCCCGGATCCAGGCGGCCTGTGACCGCGCGCGGCAACGGCTGATCGCCAACGACAGCCTGCAGGCGGCCTGCGACCTCATCGAGGCGTCCCGCTGACCGCGAAGCGGCATCGAGCCTCGCCGGGCGCGCGGGACCATCCGCTGCCTCCGAGGCGGGCCCGCCGGGGGGG
>CAXTCV010000007.1:55410-57464 GCA_964242725.1 uncultured Methylobacterium sp. | reverse complement strand
GGGCCCGCCGGGGGGGCACCGAGGTCCCGGCGGAGCCCTGCCAGCCGCGGTACCGGCGGTCGTCAGAACACGGCAGGCCCCCGGCCCCAGGGTTCACCCACCAGACGGCACAGGGCGTCCGCCACGCGGGTCGCCAAACGCGACAGTGGCGAGCGCCACAAGCCGTATCCGTCGTCGCAGAGCGGGTCGTTGACCACGGGACAGCCGTCCTGGCCGACCAGCACGTTCCCGACATTCGGATCGAGCGCCCGGGGGGACGCGGCCCGGAGGGTGGCGACGAAAGCCTCGTATCCCGGCCACGCAGCCCGGAAGGCCTCCCGTATTCCATCAAAGCTCGGATGATCGACCCTGGGCTCGTACGTGGGCCACTCTGCCTTGAACCGCTCGCGGACGCCCTCGTCCATCGTCACGCCCGGATGGTCCGCCAGGACGGCGTGGGCGTAGGCCAGCCACCATGTGTCAGGCGTCGGATTGGTCAGGCGCGCGCCGACTGTCATGAGCGCGCCGCAGCGGCTGGCGGACAGGTCGTGGACGCGCGGAGCATGGGGCCCGTCGGAACCGGCGAACCCCCTCAGGAGAAGGGCCGCATAGTCGCCGAATCCGTCGGCCTTGCGCGCGAGGCGCACGACGACGTCCGGGTGGTCCGGGTGCGCGTGAACCGAGCCGTGGTAGCCATAGCCGATCTCGGTCCAGCCGGTGGCAATGAGCGAGGCGTACGCCTTGTCGGCCGAGCGCTCGACGATGCCCAGGGCAGCCAGCGAGGGGCTGGTGAGCTTCTTGCGGTTCCTGAACCCCAGCATCGCGCTCACTCCGTCCTCGCGGTCACCGGTCCGACGCGACGCACTCTCCGGTGCCGCACGCGTGCAGCGCCATGGAGACGGGCCGGACGGGCAGGTCCGGCGGAGGTCGGGGTGACCGTGTCGATGTCGGGAGCAGCGTGACGCGACCGTCACACCACTGTCATGCAATGACCGGCGGGGCCGAAAAGTTCAAGTGCTACGGAAGCGTAAACCGGGGGACGATCGGAATGCGCGGTCCGGACGCAGGGTCGGTCAAGCCGCCCTCATCCGCGCGAGGAGATTGCGCGCCAGGACGCCATCCGCGTCGCAGAAACCGCGCGCCGCGTCCGGCCGGACGTGCCGGCCCGCATGAGCGGGGCCGACCTCGACATCGTCGAGGACGAGGTAATCCGTGATGCGGTTCCGGAGCGCGTGCTCGGCGATCTCGTCACCGCGCCGGGCTCGCTCAGCGGGGAGCATCGCGCCCGTCTCAGCATCCCGGCTCGTCGGGAGGATGGCCGTATGCCAGTCGGCGTGGAAGCAGTCCGCGGGCAGACCGGCTTCGACGAGGGTCGGACGACAATCGGCGACGCGCCAGGTCGATGACACCACCACCCGGGCGTCGAACTCGCGCACCAGAGCGGCAACACGGGCGATCTGGCGCGGGTCCAGCCGGTCCTTACCGGCCTCGCGTTGATAGTCCTTCGTCGTCACGACCCCATCCACGTCGAGGTAGAATGTCGGCCGCCCCGCGCCTGCGTACCCGTCCAAGAAGCCGCCTCCATTCTGTGCCGCGACCCTGCATCCGCCGTCGCACGGCTACAGGGTGGCACCACGGGCGTCCAGCGCGTCATGCGTCCGGGTCGAACCGCGATGCGAGGGATGGGGACAGCTGGATTGGGCCCCTCGGGGTGGACGGGATCACGCTGCTGGTTTGACCGTGCGCCGGGTCTGCTGATCCTCGAACTGTGCCGGGCCGAGACAGCCGAGCGCTAGGCGGAGCCATCGGGTCTTGTCGGTCTCGTCGATGAAGCGCGGCAAGCGTTCCAGCACAGCGGCGAACGCCCCGAAGGGCATGGGATAGACACCCTCGACCCTGAACGTCTTCATGAAGCTCTCGGCCTTCGCGTTGTGAGCCTGGGGGGTTCGCTTCATTCCCTCGGGCCGTGGGAGATGCCTGCGGTGCGGTCGCCGCGCGCCTGCGAGCTGGTCAGACAGACGTCGCCTGGACGAGCTGCCCAGGAAACCTCGGGGAAACCTCGGGGAAACCTCGGG
>CAXTCV010000007.1:0-55310 GCA_964242725.1 uncultured Methylobacterium sp. | reverse complement strand
GTCGCCTGGACGAGCTGCCCAGGAAACCTCGGGGAAACCTCGGGGAAACCTCGGGGAAACCTCGGGCCTGTGGCGGCCGCGTGCAGAGGCCAGCCGGATCATGCCGCGCGAAGCGATTGGGATAGCAGCGTCGGCGTTGCGCACGGAGCCGGCGCAGCACCCTGCGTGCGCAGGGCCGGGCCGGGCCGGGCCAGCGGCATCATGACACATTCGCGGATCGAGACACCACGCGCTGGTTTCTCTCATTTCATCACAAACGTATGTCACGGGTCTCAAGAGTTAATACGACACGGCACGTGAAATCACGGTCTGTTTACAGGTTGATGCAGAGGACTGTTTTTTGATTAATCCAGCCCACCTTTTATCCGTCGCAACCGCTTCCCCACCTTATACTCTCGATCAATCCCAGGTTGCGGCCGTAGCCGGCGACATGTTCTCGTTGCGCTACGAAGAGTTCGAGCGTCTTTCCAAGGTGTTCACGACCTCGGGCATCGAGACCAGACAATCGGTCCAGCCGCTCGACTGGTACCGGCAGACGCTGGGCTGGCCCGAGCGCACGGCTGCCTTCATTGCGGGCGGCGAGGCCCTGTTCATCGCGGCGGCTGGACGGGCGCTGGCGGCTGCGGGCCTGTCCGGGGCCGACGTCGACACGATCATCACGGTGACATCGACCGGGGTCGCGACGCCGAGCCTTGAGGCCCGCGTCGCGACCGCGATGGGATTCCGCTCTGACGTGTCCCGCGTCCCGGTCTTCGGTCTCGGTTGTGCGGGCGGCGTGTCGGGCGTCTCGATCGGCGCAAGGCTCGCCCAGGCGCGGCCGGGCACCAACGTCCTCGTCGTGGTGATCGAACTCTGCACCTTGTCGTTCCGCCTCGACCTGATGACCAAGTCCAACATCGTGGCGACGGCGCTCTTCGGCGATGGCGCCGCCGCCTGCGTGCTCCGTGCCGGGGACGGCGGTCTCGCATCGATCGAGGCCACGGGCGAGCACACGTGGCCGGATACGCTCGACATCATGGGCTGGTCCGTCGACCCGCAGGGCTTCGGGGTGATCTTTGCCCAGGCGATCCCGCCCTTCGCGCGGAGCAACATCGGACCGGCGGTGTCGGGGATCCTCGCCCGTTCGGGTCACGCGATGGCGGATATCGATCGGTTCGTCTGCCATCCCGGTGGCCGCAAGGTCGTCTCCGCCCTGGAGAGCGCCCTGGGCCTGGCCACCGGGACGCTCGACCACGAGCGCGCTGTCTTGAAGGCGCACGGCAACATGTCCTCGCCCACCGTCCTCTTCGTGCTGGAGCGCGTGCTGCAGCAGGGACTTCCGGAGGTGTCGGTGATCAACGCGCTCGGGCCCGGCTTCACGTCGAGCTGCGCGGTGCTGAGGCGGTCGGCATGACGCTCGCCACGCTGATCCTCGGCCTGGTGACGCTCCAGCGCGTCGGCGAACTCGTGCTCGCGCGGCACAACACCCGCCGCCTGCTGGACGCCGGTGCGGTCGAGGTCGCACCGAACCATTATCCGGCTGTGATCGCGGTGCACGCGTTCTGGCTCGCAGGCCTCTGGTACTTCGGCTGGAACGCCGAGGTTCAGCCGGCTTGGCTCGCGCTGTTCTGCATCCTGCAACTCCTGCGCGTCTGGGTCATCGCGACGCTCGGACCGCGGTGGACGACGCGGATCATCATTCCGCCGGGCCGCGGCTTGGTCGCCACCGGCCCCTATCGCTGGTTGTCGCACCCCAACTACGTCGTGGTGGCGTCCGAGATCGCCGTGCTGCCCCTGACCTTCGATCTGCCGTGGTTCGCGCTTCTCTTCAGCGCGCTCAACGCCGCGATCCTCTACGTCCGCATCCGGGCCGAGAACCGGGCCCTGGCCGGGGCCGTGGCGGTGCCGACGTGACGGCGGCGGACGGCCGGCCGACGTCCCGGACGGGCATGGCCGCCGGGACGTCGGCCGACGTGATCGGCTTCGTCGCCATGTGCGTCGGCATGTTCATGGCGATCCTGGACGTGCAGGTGGTGGCGACGTCGCTGCCGGCCATTCAGGAGGCCCTGGGCATCCCGCCCGCCGCCATGACCTGGATCCAGACCGCGTATCTGGTGGCCGAGGTCGTCGCCATTCCGCTGACGGGCCTTCTGACGCGCGCCTTGACGGTGCGGTGGCTGTTCGTCCTGGCCGTCTCGCTGTTCACCGCGGCGTCCATCGGATGCGCGGCCAGCACGGGCTTCGGATCGCTGATCGGCTGGCGCATCGTGCAGGGGTTCGCCGGCGGCACGCTGATCCCCTCGGTGTTCGCGGCCGTCTTCCTGCTGTTCCCACCGAAGCGCCAGGGCATCGCCACGACCCTGGCCGGCGTGCTCGCCGTCCTGGCCCCGACGGTCGGGCCCGTGGTCGGGGGTTGGATCACCCAGACCTGGGCGTGGCACTGGCTGTTCCTCATCAACGTCGCGCCGGGGATCGCCGCAGCGATCTGCGGAGCGCTTCAGCTGCCGCGGGACGCCCCGGCGCCGGGGCACCTGCACAGGATCGACCTCGCCGCCCTGACGCTGCTGGCCTCGAGCCTCGCGGCCCTGGAGATCGGTCTCACGCAGGCGCCGGAGCGCGGCTGGTCCTCCGGGCCAGTCCTGGGCCTGATCGCCTACAGCGCCGTCTCCGCGGCGGCCTTCGCGCTCCGGACGCTGCGGGCCGCGGTCCCGATCGTCGATCTGCGCCTGCTCGGCGACCGCGCCTTCGCCATGGGCTGCATCCTCAGCTTCGTGCTCGGCATCGGGCTGTTCGGCACGATCTACCTCATGCCGGTGTTCCTGGCCCTCGTGCGCGGTCACGACCCCCTGGAGATCGGCGAGATCATGCTGGTGACGGGCGTGGCTCAGCTCTGCACGGCGCCGCTGGCGGTGATCCTGGAGCGCAGGGTCGACGGGCGGCTGCTGACGCTGTTCGGCTTCGTCCTGTTCGGCGTCGGGCTCGGCCTCAGCGCGTTCGACGGCCCCTCGGCCGACTACGACGCGATGTTCTGGCCGCAGGTGATCCGCGGCTGCGCCATCATGTTCTGCCTCCTGCCGCCGACGCGTCTCGCCCTCGCCCATCTCGCGCCGGCCCGCGTGCCGGATGCGAGCGGCCTCTTCAACCTGATGCGCAACCTCGGTGGGGCCGTGGGCCTCGCGCTGATCGGCTCCCTGGTGTTCGGCCGGACGCCGGCCATCGGCCGCGGGATCCTCGAACGCCTCGCCGCCGGCGACGTCGCCACGGCGACCGCGCTCGGGATCCCGATCTCCGTCCTCCAGAAGGGGGCGAGCCAACTCACCCCCGCCCTCAAGGCCATGCTGGACCAGCTCGTCAGTCGGGCCGCCTTGGCGACGGCGATCGGCGAGGCCTGGGCCCTGGTGGCGGTGCTGACCCTCGGGGCCGTCGTGACGCTGCTCTTCGTCGGCTCACCCGAACCCTGGCGGGAGGCCCAGGCGGACGGCGACCCGATCGCGGGCGAGGACGCTCAGGCGGGCGCCCGCGCCTGACCGAGGTAGAGCACGGCCTGCGTGGGAACGCGCCCGAAGGTGAAGTCGCCCTGGCGGTCGAGCCCGCGCGGCCCGAATCCCAGGAAGGGCGGGACCGTGAACCCGCGTGCCAGAAGGGCTTGGCGAAGCGTCTCGGGCCCGATGAACCGGCGGGGGTCGTGGGTGCCCGGCGGCAGGATCCGGAGGATCGTCTCGGCCAGCGTGATCATGACCAGGCCGGCGAGCCACGTGCGATTGACGGTGTCGAACAGGAACCGGCCCTCGGGTTTCAGGACGCGTCGCACCTCGTCGAGCACGCGCGCGAGATCCCCCACATGTTCCAGCACGTCGACGCAGACCACGACGTCCAGGCTGCCCGCAGCGACCGGTATCGCCTCACCGACGCCCTGCCTGTAGTCGATGGCGAGCCCCCCCTCGGCGGCGTGGCGCCGCGCCGCCACGAGCGCCGGCCCGGAGGGGTCGACGCCCGTTACGGCCGCGCCGCGCCGCGCCAAGGCCTCCGCCATGAAGCCACCGCCGCAGCCGAGATCCAGCACGGCGAGGCCTCGCCAATCGGCGACCATCGGGTCGAACTGGGCGAGGCGCGCAGGAACCAGCTTGCCCAGTTGCCGAAGCCAGCGCGTCGAGCCGTCCCACCAGTCCGGGCCGTGGCAGTCGTAGAGGGTCGGTCCCACCTCGGTCATTTCCGAAGCCGGGGCAGGAAGTACGGCACACGCGCCTGATAGCGGGCGAACTCCGCTCCGAAGACCTTGCGGAACCGAGCTTCCTTGAGCAGGGGTCCCAGGACGCAATACGCGGTCAGGACGAGCGCCACGCAGAGCTGGTCCGGTGTCAGGGTCGGCACCGTCCAGAGCGTCAGCGCGAAGGCCAGATAGATCGGCTGGCGACACAGGCGGAACAGGCCCCGGCGCGGCATCGCCGGGTAGATCGGCGCGCGGCCCCGGGCGACGGCCCACCAGCCGAGCAGGCCGACCTGCAGGGGGAAGCCGGCATCCACGATGGATTTCAAGAGCAGGATCCAGGATGCGGCGTAGAGGATGCAGAAGACGACGAGCGCCGGCCCCTGCGCCTGCCACCAGACGATGCCGCTCGGCGTCCAGAGGGCGAACAGGAGCCCGACCTGGATGGAGGCGAGCGTCGCATAGATCGTGGTCGAGAGCTTCGTGCCGAGACCGTAGGGCGCGAGTCTGCCCATCCAACGTCGGCCCGGTCGGCTGAGCAGGAACGAGTGGAGGATGGGGAACTGGAGGAGCAGGAGAGCATCCGCAAGCCCACCCCATGGGGTGTCGAGGCGGCCCAGCGAGCGGCTCATCCCGAAAAACATCGCCATCATCATGGTCCCGACGGCGAGGACGAAGAGAGTGTGGCAGGTGACCCCGAGGGCGATCGCGACGGTCGTTTCACGCCTTCGGCTGTCACGCGGCCACATCGGCATCCCTCTGTCGTCGACAATGCGCACGCCATCCTGCCGCGGGACAGACCCGGTCGGCGCCGAGGCCGGAGCGGAACGATGCCCCGGACGCGGAGGCACCAAGGGAAGGCCCGAGCCCGACGCCAAACGCGCGTCGCAGCGACAAGTTCGTGCGGGAGGCCGGCATCGGGACCGGGGACGTGCCGGCCAAGCCCGGCGACCGCCGGGTACCACCGCGGCCCCTCACCGTCACGCCGGCACGCTCGGCCCAGACCAGCGTTTCGGCGCACGCCCGATCCGGGCCTGCCGGGACGCCTCCGTTTCGCGATGTCTGGTTTCGGGGCAAAGGGCCGGCCCAACGGCACGGCTGCGATGGACGCTCTGCTTCTGGCAAAGTCGCAGTCCCGGATCAGCGGCGGCTCCGAACCTTGCGTCGTTCGCTCGCCTTGAGACGCGGGTGCGCGGCGTGAAGCGCGTGATCGAGGAGCCGGGCCCGGTGGCGCGAGGATCGGCGGACGAGATGAGGCCGTTCGTGGGTGCGATCCGTCGATCGACGACGGCGGTCGAGGTCCGGCCCCAACGATGCCGCCCGGCAGGGGCGGCCCGGCCGCGCCCCCCGTCGCCACGCGGGTCCGCAGGCCGCCCTGTCCATGCACAGCCGCGCGCCGCCGGTCAGGGCGGCGGCCGTCACGCGGAGCTGCGGCCGGCCCGCCGCGGTCGCGGGGGCCTATTCCGGCCTGGTCTACGCCTTGGTCCCCGCGGGCCGTCGCCTCGCCACGCCGCTGGTCCGGCGCCGCGGGCCGCTGCGGCTGAATTTCGGTTGCGGCGGAGGCGGCGCCCTCAGCCTCGCGATCTTCGCTCCGGTCGGGATCGTCGGCCCGCCCGCCGCGGCCCACCCCCGCGTCGGGTCTAAGCGTGCCATCGGAGCCATCGCACCCTGCGCGATAGGGTCCAACGCGCGCGTCGATGGCGGCGGCGTGATCGGCTGATCGGTCCGGCTCAACGCTTGCAACGGGGGTGCCGCGCCCGCCTCTCCGGAAGGCAAGCCGGGACGAGGGGCCCGGGCCTGCTGGACGCAGAACCATCCCCAATGTGACCGTGGAGAACACACGCATGCCGGGCAAGCTGAAGGCTCATCTGCGGGCAGCAATGCTCGGGGGACTGCTGGCCGCCGCCGCGGGCGCCCCTGCCGCCCTGAGTGGCGAGATCTCCGGCGGCGTGATTCGGATCGGTGTCGTCAACGACCAGACCGGGTTCCTGTCCGATCCCACCGGCACGGGGTCCGTGATCGCCACCCAGATGGCGGTCGAGGACTTCAAGCCGGAGGCGCACGGCCTGAAGGTCGAGGTCGTCTCGGCCGATCACCAGAACAAGCCGGATGTCGGCGCCACGATCGTGCGTAAGTGGATCGACGTGGATGGCGTGGATCTGATCGCCGATGTCGGCAACTCGGCCGTCGCCCTGGCGATCCAGTCCATCATCCGCGAGAAGAACCGGATCGCGGTCTACTCGGCTGTGGCCACCACCGAAGTCACCGGCCAGCAATGCGTCCCCACCGGGCTGTCCTGGCTGCACGACGCCTACAACCTCGTCGCAGGTCCGATCCGAGACCTCGTCCCGAAGGGCCAGAAGACCTGGTTCTTCATTGGCGCGGACTACGCCTTCGGCCGCAACATGGTCTCCGTGTCCCAGACGCTGCTCGCGGCGGCAGGCGGCAAGTCCCTGGGCGAGGTGTTCCACCCTTCGGCCGAGACCGACTATACCTCGTACCTGCTGCAAGCCCAGGCATCGGGCGCCGACACCATCGGCTTCGCCAGCACCGGGTCGCAACTCGTCACCGAGATGAAGCAGTGGACCGAGTTCGGCATGACCGGCGGTCCGCAGAAGCCAGTGGCCGGGCTGCTCTTCCTGACCGACACGCACAGCATGGGCTTGAACATCGCGGCCGGGCTGCGCGCGGTGACGGCGTGGTACTGGGACCTGAACGACGAGACGCGCGCCTTTGCGCAGCGCTTCTACGAGTTGCACGGGGCCATGCCGAGCGAGGCCCAGGCGTCCATGTACTCGGCGGTGAGCCACTATCTGAAGGGTGTGGCGGCCACCGGTACCGACGGCACGGACACGGTCCTGGCGTGGATGCGCGCCAATCCGGTGGACGACTTCTACGCGCGTGGGGCGACGCTGCGGGCCGACAGCCGCCTCGTCCACGACTTCTACCTCGTCGAGGTGAAGACCCCTGCGGAGTCAAAGGGGCCGTGGGACGTGTACAAGGTGCTGAGCACGATCAAGCCGCAGGACGCTTACCCACCGCTCACCGAGAGCGCGTGTCCGTTGGTGAAGACAGCCGCAGCGCGATGACCACTTCCTGCGCATCGTTGGGCATGCCCTGCCAAGACAACAGGGTTACGCACGGTCGGTGTCCCATCGAGGTTGGGCAGAGCTTTCGGGGCGGCGCCAGCGGAAGATCCGGACCCGACCGAGCCTGCGACCGTCGCATGGCAGCGTGGTCTGGCCGTGTTGTTCTGCCACCTGGTTCCGTCTGATCTGCGGGCCGGTCTGCCGAAAACGGAACATCGCCAAAGCGCCCCACCGAGCCGGTCGACATCGCCGCTGTGCGCCGTTCGCGGAAACCGGCTCTATGCCGGGTAGCGGACATCCGACCGGATCATCGTCGGGCACGAGCGGCTTCTGGCCGCCCGTCAGATCGGCCTCGCCGAGGCCCGGATCTTACCGTCGCGCCGTCACCAAACAGGCCGAACTCGCCCTTTGGGATCGCGAGCGCCAGCGCAGCGGGTTCGAGAGCCCGCAGGATCCCGACATCGATCTTGAGATCACCGGCTTCGAGACGCCGGAGATCGAGGCCTTCCTGGATCCTGGGCAGAGCCTCGCCGATCCTGACCATGCGGGAGCGGGCCCCGAGGCCGGACCGCCGGTCAGCCGCCTCCCACCCCGCCTTACTGGGCGCCGAGCGCGCCGCGGTGGTGTTCACGGACGTGCCGGACACAACGAAACGCGGCGGCCCTGTCTCCGGGATCGGCAAGGCGGGCCACGCGCCGCCGCAACGATGGTCCTGCCCGCCCCCTTAGCAGTGGCGATTCCGGGCCGTGCCTCTACGGCATCGCGAGGACGGTTGGACCACCGTCGAGGACGTTCGCCAACACGCAGGACAGGCCGATGCCGGTCGCCAGGACGGTGAACGCGATCGGCAACAGGCTTCGATGCCATCGCGCGCTGCCGAGCGACTCGACGAAAAGAAAGCGGGCGACCGTGGTCCGTCCGACCGGTCGTGCTGCCTGCGACCCGGCCCCGTGTCCCGCCGGAGACCGGGGCCGGAGGCATCTCATGCCCGTTCGCCGGCGCCCTGGTCGGCCATCATGGTGAGGGACTTCCCAGCCTCGTCCGCTGCCCGCATCGAACGCTCGGCGATGGCGCGGCTGTCCTTGAGGATGTGCTCCAGGTTCTCCCGGACGATCTCACCCTGGATCACGCCGAACTCGTGGATGGACTTGGCGTGCATCAGGCGCTCCATCCCGTCGAAGTTCCGCTTCCACTGACCCTGGACCATCTCCATCCAACTCTGGGACGATGCCTGGAACGCCTGGGTCAGCACCGTACGGCACTGCTTGACCGCCTCCATGTTCTTCTTGGACTGGTTCGAGAGCCGCTCGCCCTCCTCGCCAGAGAAGCCGAGGACGCGGCTGAACTGATCGGTTGCGTCCCGGGCCTGCCGGGCGGCTGCCTCGATCCCGCTGGAGATCGGCCAGATGGTCCGGTCGCGCGACCCGTTCGTCCCGGCCTTCACCGCGTCGGGGATGCCCTCGGCATGGTCGTCGTGCTGGGCCTGGGAGCCGTTGTGCTGGGCGCTCATGCTGATCCTATCCTCTGTCGGTCCGTCATCGGTTCTTGATCCGGGGAACCGTCACGGCGACGGCAGGCCCGGCCGGTAATCGTCTCGGATCTCGCCTTCGCGCGCCTCGCGCTGGACGGCCTCAAGAACGGGTGAGGATGTCGTCGTCCGAGAGTCTCACGCGCGGAAATGAGCCTGCCCGAGCCCGACATCGTCTCGAATGCGACCATGACTTCCCGCTGGGGCGCACTGGTCGCGCGGACCGATACAGGCGTGGCTCGGCATCGGCGTCCCCCGGCATTCGCCACGGGATCGAGACAATGGCGCCTCGGACCGGCGCGTGGTCAGCGACCGCGCAACGGCCCGATGCGCCGGCGTTCGGTTGGGGGCAAGACCCTCGCCCATTGGCCCGACGGCCGCGCAACCGTTGGGATCCCGACAGTAGCAGGATCGAGAACCCGACGATCCAACCGTTTCCGGGGACCGGCTTTTCACATTTGCTCCCGAGCATGACTGTATTTTGTATCATATTTTAGCCGGTCCAAGTGTTTCCAGAGGCGGAAATTATCCTATTTATCCAACAATGGTCGACGAGAACCGACCTCATTATCTTGTCGTGCCCCACAGTCATGGACCGAAATGGGTCGACGGCAGGCCCGACAACGGGCAACCCGGCTTCCAGGACCACGTCGCCGACATCAGTGACCGCCACGACAAGCGCCTGATCCTGCTCGGCGGGCCCGTTCATGACGCCCCCCGGTGGCCTGTCAGGGACCCTGGCGTCGGGCGGCATGACGATCTTCAAGGCCGCGGACCTTGAGGAGGCGACGAGGTTCGGGGCGGACGACCCGACGGTCCGGCATGCTCGGCGTCGAGGCCAAGCCAGGTGGGTCCCGGTCCACGACTGAGTGCGATCCTGGAAGCCTGGAGATCGCACTCTGCGATCCCCTGGCCCCAGGGGATGCGTCCGATCAAAGAACAGGGAGATCGAGATGAGCAAGCTTGAAGGACGGGTGGCGATCGTCACCGGAGCGTCGAAGGGGATCGGCGCGGGGATCGCGTTGCGGCTGGCGGCCGAAGGGGCAAGCGTCGTGGTCAATTACGCGCGCAGTGCGGAGGCCGCGGAAAAGCTCGTCACGACGATCAGGGCGGCCGGCGGACACGCCGAGGCGGTCCAGGCGGACGTATCCCAGCCCGCGGACATAACCGCGTTGTTCGACGCGGCGACGGCGGCCTTCGGGCATGTCGATATCCTGGTCAACAACGCCGGCATCTACGAGTTCGGCGACCTCGCCAGCATCACGCCGGAATCGATAGACCGCCAGTTCGGCTTGAACGTGAGGGGGCTGATCCTCGCGACGCAGGCGGCGGCAAGGACATTCCCGTCGACCGGGGGCGTCGTCGTAAACATCTCGTCCGGCGCCGGCGTCACGCCCATCGCCGAGGCGCAGGTCTACAGCGCCACGAAGGGCGCGGTCGACAGCCTGACGCGCTCGCTCGCGCTCGAACTCGGGGCACGCCGGATCCGCGTCGTCGGCGTCGCGCCGGGCCTCGTCGCGACGGAAGGGACCAGCGGCATGGGCGAGGAGGGCACGGCCCCGTTCGTCGCGCGCACGCCGCTCGGCCGCATCGGTCAGCCGGCCGACATCGCCGCCGTGGTCGCCTTCGTGGTGTCCGGGGACGGCGCCTGGATCACCGGCGAGACCCTGCAGGTCGGCGGCGGGCTGCGGCTCTGATCGAGGGCTCGAAAGTCGGGCGAGGCCGCCGCAGGGGACCTGCGTGGTCGTGGATGACCGGACGCGCGCGTTCTGGAGGCGATCCGCCCGACCGAGCGACATCCCCGGTCCGGCCGACGGCAAGCCCGACATTCAGGCCGGTGGTGACCGCGATGCCATCGTCTCCTTCAGCGACCGCAACATCGAGGACGCGCTCTGCGAGTTCCTCGAGGAGGCAGGCCAGCCGGTCCAGCTGTTCGGCAGCGCCGACTTCAAGACGCGGCTCGGCGACCGGATCGCGACGGTCGCCTCTGCGAAGCCCTCCGCCCGGACCGCCCCATCCCATCGCGACGCCGGGGATGCTCGCCGCATCCCCGGTGCCGGCAACCGGCCGAATGGGGGCCGGCAACCGGTGGATCGGCGCTACTTTTGCGGCTCGCCCGCATCCTTCCTGTTGATCGAGCCCGTAGCCGAGGGCTCGCTGGCGAAGCGAAGCATGCCCTCGGTGTCGATGACGAGCTTGTCGCCTGCCTCCACCGAACGTCCGTATCCCGAACCCCGGACGCGAAGCTCGCATCCCCCCTGGCATTCGACCTCGGTCGAGGCGCCTGCGGTCAGCTTCTGATCGGCCTGAGTCTCGCCCTGATCCACCGTCAGGGTATGCTCGGCCTTGTCCTTGTTGGTCACCGTGATCGCCAGGGCCGGGGAGGCCGCAAGCATGGTCCCGACCAGGAATACCGCCGCTGTCGATGTATGCGTCATGTCGCGTCTCCGTCCGTTGGCGTTAGGCCGTCGTGACGGGATGTAGGGCTGGACCGCTGTCACTCGCCCGGAGGATAGCGCCGGAGGGCCAAGTGATTTTGCGGAGTGGCTACCCGAATTTGCGGACTTCCCGCGTGGCTTCGACGACAGTGGAGCGCAGGTCCATGGGGCCGCCCCCCCTTGCGCAGCGAAGTCGGAATCCCGGGCTCCGGGCCGATGAACCGGCAAGGGCCGCCAGGGCGTGACTGGACGGCGGCCTCTGCCTCGTCGCCGGCTGCGACGTCCCCGCCGAGGTCGCGGCCGCGCTCAGTCCGGGCGACCTCGCATTGCTCACCTTCGACGTGACGAAGGGACCCTGCGTCTGCGCCGGGCAGGCGCGCTACGGGCATCGCATCACGCGACCCCATTCCGATTCCTACTCACGGATTGCTGGTAGACGGCGAGGTGAACATAGGCAGCCGCAAGCAGCGGCGTGTCGATGCCGGCTTCCGTGGCCTGGCGCACCAGGTCGCCGATGATGTTTTCCAGCTCGACCGGCCGCCCTTTCTGGAGGTCGCGATACATGGACGACGTCAGGGGGGAGCCCTCGGAGGTCAGGTGTTCGACGACCGAGACCAGGAAGGACGCCGACGGTTCGGCGCCGACCGCCCGCACGGTCGCCACGGCCTCGTCCAGGACGGCACGGGCGAATTCAACGCCGCCCGGCACGGCCTCGATCTCTCCGATGGCACCACGCATCAGACACGTAACGGCGCCCAGCGCGGACAGGAAGATCCACTTCTCCCACATCTCGCGACGGATCTCGACCGACAGACGCGGTTGCAGGCCACCAGCCTGCATGAGGCGATGGAGCGCCTGGATACGTGGCGTCGTGCTTCCGTCGAGCTCTCCATACGCGAGATCCTGAAGCGGGGTCAGATGTATGACGGCCCCCTCCGCATCGAGGATGGTCGCGATCTTGAGCGCGCAGCCGACGACGTTGCGCGGAGCGAAGCGCTGCGCCAAAATCTCCATGTGTCGCATGCCGTTCAGCACCGGCAGGATCATCGTCTCCGGTCCGACGGCCGGACGCAGGTCGTCGAGTGCGGATGCCAGCTGGAAGCCTTTGACCGTCAGGAGGACAACGTCGAAAGGCGTGTTCAGGCTTTTGGCGGCTACGATTCGCGGCTCGATGGTCGCGTCGCCGAGCGGACTGACGATCCGGAGTCCGGATCGGCGGAGTTGATCGGCACGCGTGCCACGGACGAGGAATGTGACGTCCCGTCCGTCTTGGGCGAGCCGGCCTCCGATGTATCCGCCGGTCGAACCGGCTCCTACGACGAGCATGCGCATGGTTGTCTCCTGTCGAGAATGGGATGCGTGTGCCGCCGCCACGTCGGTGTGTTGGATGATCCAAGGTCGCGACTGTCAGGGTCGTCCAGTTCAGCAATCTGTCAGGACCCGCGGGTGCCTGTCCTGGCCTTCCGCTTGGCCTGCCACTGCGCCAGACGCCAAGTCGCGACGCTGAAACCCCATCTCAGGCCATTTGTCGGTCTTGGCCTTGAGACACCGAGCGGTTCGGGATCGATTTGCACGGATCGTTCCGTGACGAAAAACTAGTGGGCCGGCGGAACCGGCGGTCGGACCATTCACGACGATCGACCACGCATAATCGCTTGGGGCGATGGCTGCATTTTAGGCTATATTTTATCTGGAGATACCGCCTGTCGTCCACGTCAGGCGTTTAGTTCATACATGCAATCGAAAAAAGTTCTTATCTGATCATCGCATGTCGCAGTGGCCATTTATCTTTTCGACGCCGCGAACAGTCCCGGGGTTTAACACCTATTGGGGTTTAGACTGATGCTACACAGACTGATCGTTCCGCCCCTTCTGATTCTCGCCCTCGCCAACCCGGCGCATGCCCAACCCGGGTCGTACGAGAGGGCACCCAGCGCTCTGTTCCACGGCAACTATTGTGGCCCAGGCAATAACGCGCCCGCAGCACCGATCGATGCCCTCGATGCGGCCTGCGCCCGCCACGACGCCTGTACCCCAGGCACTGGCCTCGCCTCGAAAGCGTGCAATCTTCGCTTGCAACACGAGGCCGAGGCCATCTCGCGAGATCCCCGGCAACCGAGCGACCTTCGGGCCCTAGCCGGCTTCGTGTCGGTCGGGATGTCGATGATGACATCGGCGCGTCTGGCGGAACCGAAGACGATTTCGCGCCCACATCCGTCAGGGTGACGGAACGCGTCGTCCGCGTGAACGACGATGCGCCCGCCCGCTTGGCGTACCGCGCGACCGCTCCGAACCAAACAGATCCGCAAACCTCTAGACGACCGGTCTAATCCGATCTCTGTGACCGTCATGAGCCGCGCCACCGCACACACCGACACCCGGCCGGAGATCCTCGACACCGCCTACGGCCTCGTGGGCGCGAAGGGGTTCTCCGGGGTCGGGCTGAACGAGATCCTGACCTTTGCGGGTGTGCCGAAGGGGTCGTTCTAACACTATTTCGGCTCGAAGGAGGCCTTCGGCGAGGCCCTCCTGGCAGACTACTTCGAAAGCTATCTTGCCGATCTCGACACGACGCTCGCCGAGCCGGGGCTGAGCCATGCCGAGCGCCTGATGAACTACTGGCGGAAGTGGCAGGCGACACAGGGGAGCATCGACTATCAGCGCAAGTGCCTCGCCGTGAAGCGCGCGGCGGAGGTCTCGGACCTCTCCGAAGCGATGCGCCTCGCCCTCAAGGGCGGCACCGCCGGCATCATCGAACGCGTGTCGCGGGCGATCGCGGCCGGCGTGGCGGAGGGTTCGCTCAAGGTCGAGAGCAAGCCGCACACGACCGCCGAGGATCTGTATCACGTCTGGCTCGGTGCGAGCCTGATGGCGAAGATCGTGCGGACCGACGCACCGTTCGATGCCGCCATGGGAACGACGCGGCGCATCCTCGGGCTCGCTTCGAACTGATCGACCCTTCGGCGCTGGCGATACGACGCCGAATCGGTCCAAAGAGATAGACGACCGGTCTACTCAAAACGACAGCCATCACGCCCTCCGGGCCGGCGGGGAACAGGATCTCAAAGGAAAAAACCATGTCTCACTGACCTGACCGGTATTTTGGACCGAGCCGATTGAGAGGCTACTGCATGGTGGCGGCCATGGGTGGCCGGAAGGCCAGACCCGGGAAGGTGACAGGCGCGGGCGGCCGGTAGCCCAAGGACGCATGCGGTCGAACGCGGTTGTGGGTATCCTGCCAGATCCCAATCACGGTCTGTGCCTCCTTGAGCGCGTAGACGATCTCTTGGCGTAGGCACGCGTCCTTCAGCTTGCCATTGACGCTCTCACGGTAGCCGTTCTCCCATGGCGAGCCTGGAGCGATGTACTGGATCTGCGGGCCGGTTTTGGCGACCCATTTCCGCAAAGCCTTCGCGATCATCTCCGGGCCGTTGTCGCAGCGGATGTTGTCGGGGATGCCATGCAGGCACCTCGCATCTGCCAGCGCCTCGACCACACCCAGACTGTTGATGCGCCTCGCGACCTTCAGCGCCAGACCTTCAGCGCCAGACCTTCAGCGCCAGGCAGGCGCGACTGTGCGCGTCGATCAGCGTCAGGATGCGCCGGCTGCGCCCGTCATGGGTCTGGCCTTGTACGAAGTCGAAGCTCCAGACGTGATTGCGATGGAGAGGCCGCAGCCGTACGCAGGAGCCATCGTTCAATCACAGCCGGCTTCGCGGCCGATGCTTCTGCGGAACCTTGTGCCCCTCACGACGCCAGATCCGCTGAACCCGGTCCTTGCCCACCTGCCAGCCGGCTGCCTGCAGCAGCGCGGTGACGCGGCGGTAGCCGTAGCGTCCGTACTCGGACGCCAAAGCGATGATGGCGCGGGTCAGCGCATCCTCGTCAGCCGGCACGGTGGTCACGTAGCGTTGCGTGCCCCGGTGCTGGCCAACGATCCGGCAGGCATGGCGCTCCGAGAGACCGTACTTCTCACGAATGCCGTCGACGGCCTGCCGGCGTCGCTCCGGGGCTACAAGTTTCCCGCGGCGACGTCCGCCAGCCCCTGCTTCTCCAGGGACAAGTCGGCCACGAGCCGGCGCAAGCGCGCGTTCTCGCGCTCCAGATCCTTCATCCGACGGGCCTGGTCGATCGGCAGGCCGCCGTACTCCTGGCGCCAGCGATAGTAACTCTGCTCGGAGATCTCCGCCTCCCGGCACGCTATCGCCAAACTCTTACCCTGCGCCGTCTGAACCTCGATCACGCGCAGCTTCAGCACCACCTGCTCCGCACCCGTCTTCTGACCTCGCTTCATGTCCAGCTCCTTCGGTCCTGGCTGATCCTCTCAATCAGCCCGGTCCAAAGCCAGCCGGTCAGGTCACGACCGCGCCTCGGGCCTGTCGGACTACGACGCCATCGTCGAGTCGACGGTGCGGCGGGCCCGTCCGGTGATCCTCACGGCGGCGGCCGCGATGCTGGCCTTCATCCCGCCGACCCACTCGGTGTTCTGGGGGGCCCTGGCCTACGGGCTGATCGGCGGGGTCGGCGTCGGCACCCTGCTGACGCTCCTGTTCCTGCCGGCGCTCTACGCCCTGTGGTTCCGGGTGGCGCGCGAACCCCGCAAGGCCGGGTCCTGACCCGGAATCCGGGATCCCTGTCCCGGACCCGCGGCATTCCAGCACCGCGCGTTCGGCGACCGGACCGGCGGTGCGTCGACCGGCCGGCATCAGGCCCCCTGAGCAATCCGGTGGGTCGAGGTTCTCCGACGGCTGCGCCGCGCCACGAGGACAGCAGGTCCGCCTGCCACTTCTTCCGGGATTACCGCGCATAGGCAATCGGAGACCGTTTCGGTCCTGGAGACGAGACTTGGGTTCGTCACGCGCGCCGTGCGATACCGCCCTCAGCCCAGCCCAGCCCAGAATCGTGTGGCTGAGGTGGTCGTCGGTCGTCCAGGGACGCACCGTTCAGCGGGGCGGACTGGCCTGCGGCTTCTGCTCGACGACTGGGCTTTGGGCCGCGGCATTCACGATGACGGCCGCATCCTCCGCCAGCAGGAAGCCGTCGGCTTGCGCGGCGCGCGCCGCGACGCGGACCCGGTTCACGTAAGTTTGCTGATCCCCGTACCGTTCGGCGAGGGACGGATGCCCGCCCTCGCCCGAGGCCTGCATCCGCGCGAACGGCTGATAGGCGCCGACCAACGAACAGGTGAAGGTCGTCAACGGCGCGTTCTGGCCGCCATGCACGCCCAACGGCACCGCGACGTCCGGAAGCCGCACGCCGCCGATCGGGTTCCCGTCGGCGTCGCGCTGCGGCACCTGGACGACGGCCTCCGGTAGGTTCTTCGGCGCCTGGAGCACGGTCGGGTCGTTCTTGGCGGGTTGGAGCGGCATCAGCCGCGTGTCGGGCGGCGCCTCGTTGCGTGCCACCCAGCCGTCGAGCCGCCGCAGCGTGGCGCGCGCGACCGGGGCCCAATCGAGCCGTCCCGGCGGCTGATCGCAGGCGAGAGCCTTGAGGACGGTGACGTGCGAGGCGCCGGCGACATCGTACATCCGCACGCTCGAGGGCAGCGGCAGGTCGGCGGTGCCGTGCGCCCCGGTGCGACCGAGGGAGGCCCGCAGCGAGGCGTAGTCGACCGTCGAGTTGAGCAGCATCATCTTCGGCGGGACCTCGCCGCGTGCCTCGACCGCGGCGACGATCTCGCCGATCGTGAGCGGCCCGTCGTTGACGCCGGGGAACTCGGGATCGGCGAAATTCGGCGCCTTGTCGGCGCTGGAGTCCGGCCCGGTCCCGGATTGCAGGATCGGCAGCAGCCCGGCACCGGAGACGAAGACGTGCATCCCGTCGAAGACGCGCCGCCCCTCCGCGACGTTGAATCCGTGGAGCAGGAACGTCTTCAGGAACCGGCCGTCCTGCGACTTGCCGGTGGCCAGCGTCCGGCTGATCGTCCCGGCCAGCGGGTTCGGCGTCCCGGTCGTGTCGACCGCGGCATGCGCCAGGAAGTCGGCGGTATCGCGCACGATGGCAAAGCCAACGCCTTCGACGAATCGCTGCTTCCCGTCCGCATCGGTGAACGTGGGCAGATCCGCCCCCCGGCCGAGTTCCCAGTACACCTCGGCGACGGTATAGCCGCGATCCTCCAGGAAGCCGGTGCCGGCATCGAGGTCGCCGGACGGCGTGGGACGGGTGCGCGGGCTGTTGTAGAGCGCGTTCGCGTAGGCGTTGCCGCGGTTGGGCACGTCGACCAGCAGCGCCCCGTTGCCCGAGCCGGGATCGACCGGGACGAAGAGGATGATGCGCGCGCTGTAGGCGACCCTGCCGTCGGCGTTGCGCGTCGCCTTGCCGAGGTCGGGAAGGCCGGCCGCGTCGGGCGCGAGTTCCCCGGCGATGCGCCCGTCCAGGCGCACGTAGTCGCCTGCCTTGAACGAGCCGTAAGCCTGCCTGGACGCGATCTCGAGCCGCGTGACCTTGGCCTGGGCAACGCCTCCGCTCAACGCGATGATGAGCACCACCGCTGCGCGTGAAAGACGTCTCATGGTGCGTCCCCCTGTTCCGTGCAGCCTGGCGCAATCACGCGTCTCTGACCAGAGGGCCGCGGCAGATGCCGATGGGCCACGTTGAAGCGATCGTGGGGTGACGGCGGCTCCGCGCCGGGAGCGGAAATCGGCCCAAAGCCCGGCAACCCTTCGTTTCAGGCGGCCGACCGTCGGGTGTCGACCCCGTGCGAAAGCGGGCCCCGTCTGCTTGCGAGCGGCTTGATAAGTCAAAGCCCTGCGGCCGAAACTGGTGAGAGACGCTCGCTCAAGTAGGCCATGAGGAATCGTTATTAGAATCAGCGCCGTCGTTGAGAATCATGGAAACTAATCGGTTTTCTGCATTGCGATCGTCAGTGCCGCAGGTTCACCGGACACTTGCGCCGCTGTGGCGCCGGGTGCTCCCGGCTTACCGCTCATGTTGCGCAACAGAGCCAGCACCATTGCCCGGTTCTGTACGTCCTCCACCGCGAGCCAAAGGCTCAACAATTCGAGGGTCTGATCCAGTTCAGGCGGAGATGGATCGGAGAAGGCCTTCGGCGAGCAACCGAGGGCGGCAGCGAGACGATTGAGAGAAGCCTCTTCGCTCCCCCGGTCATGAGGCTGGGAAATGATCATATCCATGGATGCTCAAAAGCTTGACACAGGATCTGTAAAAAAAGGCCACACCACAGGTTGCAGGCTTTTCGAATTTTGCCATCATTAGTCGTAAGACGCACTGTCCATGGTAGAGGTTGCATGAGCAAAGTGGGCAACATCGATGCGATGGTCGAGGCGTGCCTTCGGGCCCATGAACTCGTGCAGGCGCATGGCACGCCCGAAATGCAGGCCACCATGCGCATCCTTCTGTTCCAGGTCGGACAGAAGATCGCACGTCGCCGAACCGAAGGCCGGAAGAAACGCGACGACGGATGAGCACGCGCATGGCTATACTGGTACGGATGTGAATTCGATCTTGTTTCTAAACGAAATCCGCTAACGGGTGGAGGCGGAACGCCTGCTTCGGAGCGCAGGATCAAGGTCCGATGGCCACCCAAATCGGAAGGTCGCTCCGTCAAGTGGCGTTATTCGGATCCGAGCATCGTCAGAACACGGCGTGGTCGCCCCGTTCGGCGACGGCCTCGCCGCGGATCACGCGGGCATAATAGTCGAACAGTGTCTCCGACCCCGTCGAAGGGGTGGCCAGCGCATCGTATCGCCCGGTCGCCGGGTCCAGCACGAGCATCGACTCGGTGGCGTAATAGCGGCCGATTCGCGCGAGTTCGGCCTTGGCGGCCACGGCCGGCACCCATCGTCCGATCGTCGCCAGGACGGTGACGATCCCATCCAGGAGCGCCACGGGAACGTGGGTGAAACGCGGTTCGCGCCCGAGCAGGGCGAAGAGCCGCTCGCCCTGCGCCTTCGGGGTGATCGCTTCGCCCGGCCCACCGATCGGCAGCACGCGATTGCGCCGGTCCTCATCGTCGAGGCAGTCCGCGAGATAGCGCCCCAGGTCGTCGTCACCGATCGGCTTGCAGGCGGTCAGGGTCCCGTCACCGAAAACCAGGAACGGCTTGCCGCGTTTCAGGCGATCGATCTGCCCGGAGAGCGATTTGAAGAAGGCCGTCGGCCGAACGATCGTGTAGTCGAGCCCTGAACCGATCAGCTCCGCTTCGAAGGCCAGTTTGGCGTGCTGGAAAGCCAGGACCGGCTTCTGAACGCAGATCGCCGACAGGAGCACGACCTGCGTCACGCCGGCCGCCCGGCTCGCCTGAAGGGCATTGACATGCGCGCCGTAATCGATCGCCCAGGCGTCGTCGGGCAATCCGGTGCGCGATGCGAGGCACGACACCAGGACGTCGAACGGTTCGCCGCGGACACCCGCGCGCGCCAGCGATACCGGATCGGTCAGATCCACGATCCGTTCGGTGGCACCGGCGGGGATGGCGGTGCCGGCAGCGCGCCTGACGAGGCAGACGACCGCGTGACCGCGTGACACCAGCGCCCGCACGGTCGCCCGGCCGATCGTGCCGGTCGCCCCCAGAACGAGCACGCGGCGCGGCCTCACGCTCTCCGGTCGATCCGTGGTCATGATCGCTTCATCCCGACGCTCCGCCATCCTAGCGCGACGGCGACGCTCGCGCTGCCCCGCCGAACGGCAAAGGCGGTGTTACGGCGCGGTCCGCAGCGTGATCCGCGTCAGCTCGGAGGGGGCGGCCGAGCCGAAGGGCGAAGCCCGGCCACCGCCCGGTGCCGTGGCTGACGTCGCGCAGCATGCCCCCGACCGGTATGCCCCGGAGACGAACCCGGCCTGGCGTACAGACACGAGCGGTGCGTCCGGCCTTTGCCGGGCCAGGGCGTTCCTACGGCTGGACACCGGCGCCATCTGCGGGCCGGGCCTGCCGCTCAGGCGCGCCCCGCCGTGATCGGATCGGGCCCCCGCAGGCGCCAAGGACGGCGTCTTCCACCCAGCGTCGGGAGGCCTTGCCCCCCGACTGCGCCGAGGGCGCTGACAAGATCACTTCAGGCGCGCGGCAGCCCAGGCGATGTGGTCGGCCATGAAGGTCGAGATGAAGAAGTAGGAGTGGTCGTAGCCCTCGCGCATGTTGAGGGTCAGCCCGATGCCGGCCTTCTGGCAGGCCTCCTCCAGCAGCCACGGGCGCAGGCCGTCCTGCAGGAAGCTGTCGGCGGTGCCCTGATCCACGAGGAACTCGGGGAAGCGCTTGCCATCCTCGATCAGCGCGGTGGCGTCGTGGGCGCGCCAGGCGGACGGGTCGGAGCCGAGATACTTCTCGAAGGCGGGCTTCGACCAGCCGGCCGTCGAGGGCTGTGCGATCGGCGCGAACGCGGAGCAGGATTTGAAGCGCTCCGGGTAGGTCAGCGCGATGGTGAGCGCCCCGTGGCCGCCCATGGAATGGCCGAAGATGCCCTGGCGGGTCATGTCGGCCGGGAACTCCTTCGCGATCAGGGCCGGCAACTCCTCGGTCACGTAGCTCCACATCCTGTAGTTCTTTGCATAGGGCGCCTCAGTGGCGTCCAGATAGAACCCGGCGCCGGAGCCGAACTGCCAGTTGCCGTCCTCATCCGGGATCCCGGGGCCGCGCGGGCTGGTGTCGGGGGCCACGACGATCACGCCGTGCGCGGCGGCGGCCGCGCGGTACTCGCCCTTGTCCATGACGTTGGCGTGCGTGCAGGTCAGCCCGGACAGGTACCACAGCACCGGGACCGGGCCGTTCTCGGCCTGGGGCGGCACGAACACCGCGAAGGTCATCGGGCATCCCGTGGTCTGTGCGTCGTGCTTGTAGACGCCCTGCGTGCCGCCGTGGGCGCGGGCCTTCGAGACGGTTTCCATCAGCTGTGAACTCCTGCCCGGGAGGCGAAAGCCCCGCGCGGGGGCCGGATCGCGGGCCCGGGGCTTCGGGAATGCGGGGACGTGCGTGGGGCTCCCCGACCGCGCAGGCGGGGAGCCCCGGATCTGTTGTTCTCAGTAGACGACCACGGAGCGGATCGACTTGCCCTCGTGCATGAGGTCGAAGCCGTGATTGATCTCGTCCAGCGGCATGGTGTGGGTGATCAGATCGTCGATGTTGATCTTGCCCTCCATGTACCAGTCGACGATCTTCGGCACGTCCGTGCGGCCGCGCGCACCGCCGAAGGCCGAGCCCCTCCAGACGCGGCCGGTCACGAGCTGGAACGGACGGGTCGAGATCTCGCGGCCGGCCTCCGCCACGCCGATGACGATCGACTCGCCCCAGCCGCGATGGCAGCACTCGAGGGCCTGGCGCATCACGTGGACGTTGCCGGTGCAGTCGAAGGAGAAGTCGGCGCCGCCGCCGGTGAGATCGACGATGGCCTGGACCACCTTGTCGGTGCCGACCGCGTTCGGATTGATGAAGTCGGTCATGCCGAATTTGCGGGCCATGGCCTGCTTCTCCGGGTTGATGTCGACGCCGATGATCTTGTCGGCGCCCACCATCCGGGCGGCCTGGAGCACGTTGAGGCCGATGCCGCCGAGACCGAACACCACCACGTTGGCGCCCGGCCAGACCTTGGCGGTGTAGATCACCGCGCCGATGCCCGTGGTCACGCCGCAGCCGATGTAGCAGATCTTGTCGAAGGGCGCGTCTTCCCGGATCTTGGCGAGCGCGATCGCGGGCAGGACCGTGAAGTTCGAGAAGGTCGAGCAGCCCATGTAGTGGAACACGGTGCTCGAACCGCCGGGGCTGCCGCCGGTGGAGACGCAGGAGAACCGGCTCGTGCCGTCGGGCATCACGCCCTGGCCCTGGGTCGCCCGGATCGCGGTGCACAGGTTGGTGCGCTGCGAGAGGCAGGACTTACAGTTCCGGCATTCCGGCGTGTAGAGCGGGATGACGTGGTCGCCGGGCTTCAGCGCGGTGACGCCGGCGCCGACCTCGCGGACGATGCCCGCGCCCTCATGGCCCAGGATCGCCGGGAATTTGCCCTCGGAATCGAGGCCCGAGAGGGTGTAGGCATCCGTGTGGCAGATACCGGTGGCCATCAGCTCGACGAGAACCTCGCCGGCCTTGGGCCCCTCGATGTCGATGGTCTCGATCGTGAGAGGCTTCTTGGCCTCCCACGCGACCGCGGCGCGCGTCTTCATCACATGTTCCCATTGTCTGGACGATCACGGACGGCGCCGAACTGCCGACTCTTCGGCGCACCTCGCTCAAGGGCTGCGCACCGAACGGTCCGAAAATCTGCCGCGTGTGTGATGCTTCTGGCGCTCGGATGCAACGTCTGCGTCCGCGTTTTGACCATGGCGTCCCCGTTCCGGCAGGTCCGGGGAATGGGTCGCATCCGCACCGCTGGCGTCGCGCGCTAACTCCGAAGCATGGATCGTACCTTCCCCATGACTCGGAATGCCGGGCTCGACCGCCTCTCCGCCTTCCTGGCGGGAGCCGGGGCCGATTACGCGGCTTCCCGCAACACCGACCGTGGTCCCGGGATCGAGCCGACCACGTCGGCCCTCTCGCCCTATCTGCGCCGGCGCTTGGTTACGGAGGCCGAGGTTGCGGCCGCTGCCGAACGCGCGTTCGGCGACGGAGGCGCCGAGAAATTCGTGTCCGAGGTGTTCTGGCGAACCTACTTCAAGGGCCACCTGGAGACCCACCCGACGGCCTGGACCGGCTACCTCGCCCTGGCCGCGGCGGACCGGGAACGGCTCGCCGCCGAGCCCGGGCTGCACCGGATCTACGAGCAGGCCGTCGCGGGCCGGACCGGCATCGACGGCTTCGACGACTGGGCTCGCGAACTCGTCGAAACCAACTGGCTGCACAACCACGCCCGGATGTGGTTCGCGTCGATCTGGATCTTCACCCTGCGCCTGCCCTGGGCGCTCGGTGCCGACTTCTTCCTGCGCCACCTCGTCGACGGCGACCCGGCGAGCAACACGCTGTCCTGGCGCTGGGTGGCGGGCCTGCACACACGGGGCAAGCACTACGTCGCCCGCCGCGAGAACATCCGGCGATACACCGACGGTCGCTTCGACCCCGCCGGCCTCGATGAGTATCCGGACGCCCTCGACGAAGCGATGCCGCCCCGCGAAGTGGCGCTGCCGCGGGCCGATGCCGGACCGGCCGGTGATGTCGCGCTGCTGCTGCACCTCGACGACCTGCATCCGGAGAGCCTGCCCTTGGCCGGCGCCCGCGTCGTCCGCGTCGGCGGCCTGCTGGCCCACGCCCCCGGTGCGTCGGATCGGGTCCGCGCGGCCGACGCGGCGGCGATGGCCGATGCTCTGGACCGTTCGGCGGCGCAGTTCGGCTGCGCGGCGCGCGTGGTCGTCAGCGACTGGTCCGGTGATCTTCCCGTGGTCACGGCTTGGGCTCCGGTGGGACCGTCGGCCGATGCGCTACCCGACGGGTGCATCCGGGTCCGTCGCGGATGGGACGAGGCGGCATGGCCGAAATCGACGCGTGGCTATTCCCGCCTCCGCTCGGCCATTCCCGCGGTGCTGACCGCATCCGATTGCGCGTGAGCCCGCCGCCCATCCATGCCTCGGGCACCCGCCGGTGACGGCGGTGCGGAGGAGAACGACCCGCGTGCGCGCCGACCGGCGATCCGGCTCTCCGACGCTGTGGTTCGACCCTCGCGCGGACGCGCGCGCTTTCGCATCGTGGGAATCGTCAGTCCGCCGGGCGTGCCCGTGGCGGCCCCGCCACGTTGGCTGTGACCTTCCGCACGCGTGAGATGCCGTCCGCGGCGTTGTCGAAGGCCGTGCGCGCGACCCCGATCACCCGTCCCCGGACATGGTCCCGGATCCGAGGGACGCGCCCAAGCCGACCTCGTCACACCGGTCGTCGAGCGTCAAATCCGCGCTATCGGCCGCCCGCGCGGGCGGATACCGGAGCCAAACGCATCGGTGAGTGGACACGCCTGGTCGCCGCCCGCAGATTCGTCCGCGCTCCCGGGCGCCCGACGCCCGACCTCTCCCTGGTCAATCCTCGTATGGTCCATACCGGCTACAGCCCGGCCCTCGTGGCGCTCTCGATCGTGATCGCGGTGTTCGCATCCTATGCGGCGCTCGACCTCGGCGCGCGCATCCGCAGACCCGATTTCGGTCCGCGCTGGGCCTGGGGCGCCGCCGCCGCGGTCGCCATGGGCGGTGGCATCTGGGCCATGCACTTCGTCGGGATGCTTGCCTTCGAGATGGGCATGCCGGCGCGGTACGACCTCGGCACGACCGTCCTGTCGCTGTTGATCGCCGTCGGCAGCACGGCCGCGGCCTTTGCCTGGGTGGCGCGGGCAGGCACCGCCGCCGCGTCGCTGCTCGTCGCGGGCACGGCGATGGGCCTCGGCGTGGCGGCGATGCACTATACCGGCATGGCCGCGATGCGGGTTCCGGGGAACCTGGCCTACGACCCGCGCATCGTGGCCGTGTCGGTCGCCATCGCGGTCACCGCGGCGACCGCGGCCCTGTGGCTCACCTTCCGGCGCAACCGGCCCTGGCAGAAGCTCATGGCCGCCTGCGTCATGGGTCTGGCGGTCGCCGGCATGCACTACACCGGCATGGCCGCCGCGACCTTCACCGCCGAGGAGGCGGGGGCCCACGCGGCCCATGCGGTCACCCTGTCCACCGGCCAGCAGGACCTCGCCCTGGCGGTGGCCGGTGTCACCTTCGTCGTCCTGTTCCTGGCGATGATGGCCGGTTCGCTCGACCAGCGGCGCACCCAGCGGCGCCTGCACGTCAGCGAAGCGCGGTTCCGCTCCGCGGTCCGCGCCGTCGATGGCGTGATGTGGACGACGGACGCGGGTGGCGACTTCATCGAGGAGCAGCCGGGCTGGGAGCAGATCACGGGGCATACCTTCGCCGAGTACCGCGGTCGCGGCTGGGCGAGAGCGATCCACCCGGAGGACCTCCCCGAGACGACCCGGGTCTGGCTGGAGGCGGCCCGGACGGGGGGCGCCTACGCGGTCGAGCACCGCGTCCGCGCGTCGGACGGCGGCTGGCGGCACTACGCGGTGCGCGCCGTACCCGTGCGGGATGCGGACGGGGCGATCCGCGAATGGGTCGGCGTCCATGCGGATGTCAGCGCCCGTCACGCCCACGAGGCCGCCCTGCGGGACGCCCGGGATGCGGCCGAGGCCGCCAACCGCGCCAAGAGCGCGTTCCTCGCCAACATGAGCCACGAGCTGCGCACGCCGCTCTCGGCGGTCATCGGCTACGCCGAGATGCTTCAGGAGGAAGCGGAGGATCTCGGGCAGGACACGTTCCAGGCCGATCTCGGAAAGATCCGCTCGAACGCCCAGCACCTGCTCGGGCTGATCAACGACGTCCTCGACCTCTCGAAGGTCGAGGCCGAGAAGATGGATGTCCTGGCCGAGACCATCGCGCTCGAGGCCTTCGTGCAAGACGCCGCCGCGACCGTCGAGGGTCTCGTGGCCAAGAAGGGCAACCGCCTCGTCCTCGACCTCGCTCCGGACCTCGGCCATGCACAGACCGACGCGGTGAAACTGCGCCAGTGCCTGTTCAATCTGCTCGGCAACGCCGCCAAGTTCACCGAGGGCGGGACCGTGACCTTGCGGGTCCGGCGCGAGCCCGGACCCGCCGGTGACCGGCTGACCTTCGCCGTCTCGGATACCGGCATCGGCATGACGCCGGAGCAGCTCGCCGGGCTGTTCCAGAGGTTCGTGCAGGCCGACGGATCGACGACGCGCAAGTACGGCGGCACGGGACTGGGCTTGGCCTTGACCAAGGCCTTCGCCAATCTGATGGGCGGCGACGTCTCCGCGGACAGCGCCGAAGGCCGGGGCACGACCTTCACGCTCACCCTGCCCGCGGCGATGCCGGGGCCCGAGATCGAGGGTGGGCATCTTCCCGCGCTTCACGATGGCACGGCGGACGGCACGCGCGGTCTGGTCCTGGTCGTCGATGACGAGTCCAGCCAGCGCGAGCTGATGATCCGCTTCCTGACCCGCCAGGGCTTTGCGGCCCATGCCGCGGTCGACGGGCAGTCGGGTCTCGAACTCGCACGCCGGCTCCAGCCCGCCGCGGTGCTGCTCGACGTGATGATGCCGGAGATGGACGGCTGGGCCGTGCTGGCCGCGCTGAAGCACGACGACGCCACCCGCGACATCCCTGTGATCATGGTCAGCTTCGTCGCCGACGCCGCACTCGGTGCCGCGCTCGGGGCGACCAGTTCGATCGCGAAGCCGGTGGACTGGAGCCGCCTGAAGGGGGTGCTCGACCGGATCGGCGCGGGTGCGGGCGACGTGCTGGTGGTGGACGACGACGCCGAGATGCGCCGCCGGCTCCGTACTGTTCTGGGGCGCCAGGGGTTCGCGGTTCGGGAGGCCGGCGACGGGGCCGAGGCCCTGGCCAGCGTGCGCGCGGCACGCCCGAGCCTCGTGCTCCTCGATCTGACCATGCCGGTGATGGACGGCTTCACATTCCTGCGCGCCTTGCGGACGATGCCGGGCGGGGACGAGGTTCCGGTGGTCGTCCTCAGCGCCCGCGACGTCTCGGAGGAAGAGCGTCGCGATTTGTCCGCGGCCGACCGGATCTTGCGCAAGGGCGACGCCAGCCTGCAGGATGTTGCCGCGGAGGTCGGCCGGCTTGGCCGGCTGAACCCGTCCATGCCGGTAAATTCAACGGGCGGCTGATCGAAACCCCGGGACCGCCCATCGGCGGCGTGCGGTTCCGCGAGGAAAGCCATGACCGTGCGGTGAGGCCTCCATGGCCGCTTCGGCGATCGGGCCCTCGTGCCCTGACTGACCGGGATGGGCGCGGAGCGGTCGGTCGGCGTCTGGCAAAGTGTCATTCCCGGATCAGCAGGACTTCCGAGCCTCAGGTCCCTCGGTCGCTGCGTGCGGTTCCCTGCACGTACCGTTTCGCTTCCCTGCTCGCCGTCGGAGCGAGAAAGCCGCCCAGCGCCTGCATCTGCTGCGAGGGCTTGAGCCGGCACGCGTCCGGATCTGGGTTTTTTTCGAAGCCTGTCCCTGTACTGTCAGCGCCGCCCGGGGAGATCGCGCCCGGAGACGGGTCCGGGTCTGACGCCCCCCAGGCTTTCCTGGTGAAAACCCATTCGCCGCGGTCTTGCGGCGATAGCGTTGCCGCGGCGGCGGGTTGAGGGCACCAGCCCTGGTCTCCCACCGTTTCGGATCCGGACTTCCGGTGCGTTTCGACCTCGACGGGCGGGAAACTGGTTTTCCGGCCTCGCGGCTGGGGGTAGACCGAGCGCGTCTCGTCAGGGACGCCGGTTCATCGCCTCCGATCCATCGCCATCCCTGGGACAGGCGGGTGACGTCGCCGCTCGAAACCTGGGCCGGCATCCGCGAAGGCTTGCTCGAGCCCGATCCGCAACAGGCCCACGGAGCGCTTGCGATGAACGCGCACAGGCCATGGCGGAGGCCGTCGTGACCGGCGATCCGGCCCTTGCCGGCCCCCCACCGGCCGTCTCGACCCTGGCGGCGACGGCGCTCGTGGTGGCCGACATGGTCGGCATCGGCGTCTTCACCAGCCTCGGGTTCCAGGTGAGCGCCATCCAGTCCGGCTTCGCGCTGCTGCTGCTGTGGTTCGTCGGCGGCATCGTCGCGCTGTGCGGGGCGTTCAGCTACGCCGAGCTCGCCGCGATGTTTCCGCGCTCGAGCGGGGAGTACAATCTCCTCACACGGGCCTACGGTCCGGCAATCGGGTTCATGGCGGGCTGGCTCTCGGCCACGGTCGGGTTCAGCGCGCCGGTGGCGCTGGCCGCGATGGCGTTCGGGCAGTACGCCGAGGCGATCCTGCCGGGGGTGCCGCCGCTCCCCCTCGGCCTCGCGGTTCTGTGGGCCGTCACGGCCGTCCGGCTGCGCGGGGGGCGCCGCGGCGCGGCGATCCAGGTCGGTTTCACCCTGCTGAAGCTCGCGCTGATCGTGGCGTTCATCGTCGCGGGCTTCGCCACCGGCGGCGGCCAGCCGATCAGCTTCACGCCGCGTGCCTTCGACCCGGCGCAGGTCTTCAGCGCCGGCTTCGCCGTGAGCCTCGTGTTCGTGATGTATGCCTACTCGGGCTGGAACGCGGCGACCTACATCGTCGGCGATCTGGCCGATCCGCCCTACAGCCTGCCCCGGGCGCTGTTCGTCGGGACGGGCCTCGTGGTCGTGCTCTACGTCGCGCTGAACGCGGTGTTCCTCTACACGACGCCGCTGGCCGAACTCGCCGGACAGATCGACGTCGCCCTGATCGCGGGGCGGCACGTCTTCGGCGAGGCCGGCGGCCGCCTCGTCGGCGCCCTGATCTGCGCCGGCCTGATCCCGAGCATCGGCGCGCTGATGTGGATCGGTCCGAGCGTCACGGTGGCGATGGGCGAGGACGTGCCGCTGCTGCGTCTGTTCGCGCGCCGCTCCCGCACCGGCGCGCCCGTGGCCGCGATCCTCCTCCAGGCCGGCATCGCCAGCCTCCTCCTCCTCACCCGGAGCTTCGAGGCCGTGCTCGACTTCATCCAGTTCGGGCTGACCGCCTGCGCCTTCCTGACCGTGCTCGGGCTGATCAAGCTGCGCATCACCCGGCCCGACCTGCCGCGGCCCTGCAGGGCCTGGGGCTATCCGGTCACGCCGCTGATCTTCCTCGCCGTCACCCTGTTCATGCTGGTCCACCTCGTGGCCGTCCGGCCCCTTCAGGCGCTGGCAGGCTTCCTCATGATGCTGGCCGGCCTCCTGCTGTACGGCGTCGCGGCCGCGCAGGCGCGGAACGCGGCGAAGCCCGGACGCCCCACCGACTGACCTCCACCGGGCCGCCGATCGCCGCGCACCGGTCGCACCGTCGATGCGGGGCCGGCGATCAGCGGACGGGCGGCGCCCCGGACGCGATACCCCGCAGGACATCGAGCCGGTATTCGGCGGTTCGCGACTGCGTCAGCACCTGGGCGTAGTCGCGCGCGCCCGCGATGAAGCCTTCGGCGGCCTCGTCGCCGGAGAGCGGATAGTGGGTGACGCCGAGCCAGTGGACCAGCACGATGTCGCCGCCGGGCAGCAACGCGCCGGCGACACGCGCGACGAGGCGGGCGAGATCGGCGCGGTCGAGATAGTAGGCGACCTCCGAGATCACGATCAGGTCGAACCGCCCGTCCGGCCACGTGCCGGGCACGGCGGCCAGCATGAAACGCGCGTTCGGGCAATCGGCACACCGGGCCCGCGCCGCCTCCAGCACCGATGGCACGACGTCGAGTCCGATCAGCGCGTCGCACCGGGTGCAGAGCTGGTGGGTGAACACGCCGATCGAGCAGCCCACGTCCAGACCCGACGTGTAATGGGACCGCGGCAGGCTCGCGAGCGTCGCCGCGTACTTGTCGCGCTCGTAGGCGCTGGTGGCGAAGTGCCAGGGGTCGGTTTCGGTGGCGTACATGCCCTTGAAGTAGTCGGGATCCAGGGTCGTCGATCGACGGCCGGTCGGGGTCCCGCCCGGCAGATCCGAGCCTGTCTCGGCGCCCTCCGCCCAGCGCGTCCCGAGCATCATGCCCGTGACGACGGCGCTCCCGGAGCGCAGCAGGCGGCGGCGTGACGGTCGCTCGCGGTCGCGCACGATGAGCCTCCTCGCGTCCGTGAGTGCAGGCCGGTGCAACGGCGCTGGGCACGGACGGTTCCGAGGTTCGGCATGGGCTCGGGTGAGCGCGCCGACGTTGGTGCTGCTGCGCGCCTGAGGCGGCCGGCGGGAGCCGGCCGAGCGACGGACAAGGCGTCGGCGCGTTCTCGCATCGCCGCGTGTCGGTCCGCCGTCCCGTCAGCCATCAGCCGGGCGAACGGCACGTCCAGCGCCTCGGCCAGGCGCGACAGGACCGCCGTCGACGGCTCGGCCCCGCCGCGCTCGATCTTCGGCGCTCATCGAGCGGCTGCCCCCCGATACGGCCGCCAGTGGCCCGGCGCCGGGGGCGTTCCCGGACGGCATCGCGGCGCAGACCCGCCGCGCGCTGGTCGCGGTCGAGGCGATCGCGCTGGCGACGGGGCCGGGCCGATGAGCGCGCCCCCCGCCACGTCGACGCCTCCGCACACGCCGCCGGCTCGGTGACGGCCGCGCGCGTCTCCGCAATGGGGCGTCCGGCAGCGATCATCCGGGGCCGAGTCCAGCTCCAGGGGGCAGATCGTCGATGCGCCGGGCGGGGTGGTGAGGCAGAGACCCGAGCACGGCGGAAGCCTCATCGCCCAGGCCGAGCCTGGGTCGCCCGTCGGCCTGCGGGGGAGGATGGCCCCCGAAGGATAGCCGGAGGCGGACGGCGCTCACCCGCGAACCCCGCCTCCGGTCAGGCCAGCCGCTCGATCCAGCCTTGCGCCTGCGCCCGGACGTTGTCGGGCGCGGTGCCGCCGTAGCTGGTGCGGCTCGCCACCGAGTTCGCGACGCCCAGAACCGCATAGACCGCCTCGGTGATGCGCGGCTCGGCCTCCTGCATCTCGGGCAGCGAGAGGTCCTCCAGCCCGACGCCCTTGGCGGAGGCCGCGCCGACCAGGCGGCCGGTGACGTGGTGGGCCTGGCGGAACGGCAGGCCGAGCTCGCGCACCAGCCAGTCGGCGAGGTCGGTGGCGGTGGCGTAGCCGGAGCCGGCGGCCCGGGCGAGCACCTCGGCGTTGGGCTCCAGGTCCTGGACCATCCCGGTCAGGGCGGCCAGGCACAGGGACAGGGCCTGGAGGGCGTCGAAGGTGCCCTCCTTGTCCTCCTGCATGTCCTTGGAATAGGCGAGCGGCAGGCCCTTCATCACGATCAGCAGGCCGGTCAGCGCGCCGATGATCCGGCCGGACTTGGCCCGCACCAGTTCGGCGGCGTCGGGGTTGCGCTTCTGCGGCATGATCGACGAGCCGGTGGTGAACCCGTCCGACAGGCGGACGAAGTTGAACTGCGCCGAGGTCCAGACCACCAGCTCCTCGGCGAAGCGCGAGAGATGCACGGCGCAGATCGAGGCGGCGGCCAGGGATTCCAGGGCGAAGTCCCGGTCGGCGACCGAATCCAGGGAGTTGGCGGTCGGCCGGTCGAAGCCCAGGGCCGCAGCGGTGGCGTGCCGGTCGATCGGGAAGGAGGTGCCGGCGAGCGCCGCGGCGCCCAGCGGGCACTCGTTGAGCCGCACCCGCGCGTCGCGGAACCGGCCGCGATCCCGGGCCAGCATCTCGACATAGGCCAGGCAATGGTGGCCGAAGGTCACCGGCTGGGCCGACTGGAGATGGGTGAAGCCCGGCATCACGGTGCCGGCATGCCGGAGCGCCGCCTTGGCCAAAGCGCGCTGCAGGTCGGCGGCCTGCTGGTCCAGGGCGTCGAGGGTGTCGCGCACCCAGAGCTTCATGTCGGTGGCGACCTGGTCGTTGCGCGAGCGCGCCGTGTGCAGCCGCCCGGCCGCCGGACCGACGATCTCGGTCAGCCGGCTCTCCACCGACATGTGGATGTCCTCGAGCTCGCGCTTGAACACGAAGCGCCCGGCCTCGATCTCGTCGCGCACGGACTTGAGCCCGGCCTCGATGGCGGCCACATCCTCCGCCGGGAGGATGCCGGCTTGGCCCAGCATCGCCACATGCGCCAGCGAGCCGCGGATGTCCTGGGGTGCGAGACGCTTGTCGAATCCGATGGAGGCGTTGATCTCCTCCATGATCTCCGCCGGGCCGCTCGCGAAGCGGCCGCCCCACATCCGGTTGCTCATGTCGATCCTTCCGCGCCCTGACCATCCCGGCAGGCAAGCCTGATGCCCCGCCGCACCACCCTCGCGGCCGGCGCGGGCGTCGCCGCGCTCGCCGCCCTCGGGCTCGCCCTATACGGGAGCGGTCTCCTGCCCGGCAACACGGACGGGGCACCCGGCCCCTGCGCCGGCTCCGATCCGGCGCTGGCCCGGGTCGACGCCGCCGCCAAGGGCGAGGTCGCCGCCATGCAGGCCCTGCCGCAGGCCCGGCCGGCGCCCGAGATCCGGTTCAAGGGTCCGGACGGCGCCGAGACCGGGCTCGCCGACCTCAAGGGCCGGCTGCTGCTGGTCAATCTCTGGGCAACGTGGTGCGCCCCCTGCAAGGCCGAGATGCCGGCCCTCGACCGGCTCCAGGCCCAGCTCGGCGGCCCGGACTTCGCGGTGGTGGCGATCAACGTCGACACCCGCAATCTCGACAAGCCGCCGGACTGGCTGAAGCAGGCCGGCATCCACGACCTCGCCTTCTACGCCGATCCCGGCGGCCGCGTGCTCCCGATGGTCCAGCGCGACACGCAATCGCCTGGCCTGCCGACCACGATGCTGATCGACGCGAAGGGCTGCACCCTCGGGGTGATGAAGGGGCCGGCCGCGTGGTCGAGCCCGGACGGGCTGGCGCTGATCCGCGCGGCCCTGGGGCGGACGTCGTGAGCGCGGAGGCGCGCTACGGATCGCGCAGGACCTTCCGCAGCGGCTTGAGGGTGATGAAGCGGGCGGGATGCAGTCCGGGCCTGTCGTCGACCTGCCAGACGGTCCGGATGTTCGCCCTGGTTCCGCCGGGGCAGCGCATCGGCCCCTCGAAATGGTCCCGCAGGCCATAGGGCGCCGGATAGGCCCTCGTGAGCGCGGACGCTGTCGGATGCCCGACGAGCGCCGTCATCAGCGATACCGGATCGCCGATCGAGAAGCCGACGCTGAGCGGGAAGGCGCATTTCGGGCCGCCATCCTCGTGACCCGGATCGAGCAAGTCGCGCCGCACCGTGTCGTCATCCACCCGGAACTGCGCCGGCGAAGGCGGCACCCGCGCCCCAGACGGCGACGATCGTCCCGGCGCTGCCCTCGGGCACGCGTTCGCCATCCGCACCGATCACCTCGGCGAGGGTGCGAACGCGGTCGAGTTCCCGGACCGCAGCGCCTCCGGGCGTCCGATCCGCTGCGGACCGGCTGTCGACCACCAGCGAGAGCAGCCGGTCCGACATGGTGTGACGATACGGGACAGGCGATCCGCCTTCCAAGGCGTGGCGCCCGACGCTTGCCCCCATCGCCGATGCGCGGCAAGGCCTGACCCGATGAAGCCGCCCCCGTCCCCCGATCGCCCCGCGCCGAAGCGGGGCCGGCGCCCGCTCTCGGCCATCCGCAGGATGCTGGCGAGCGAGGCGGCGGGCGGGCTGATCCTGATGGCCGCGGCGGCGCTGGCGCTCGTCGTCGCCAACGGGCCCCTGGCCGAGGCCTACGCGCACGGGCTCCACGCCGCCCTCGGCCCGCTGAGCGTGCAGCACTGGATCAACGACGGCCTGATGGCCGGGTTCTTCCTGCTGGTCGGGCTGGAGATCAAGCGCGAGGCGCTCGACGGGCGGCTGCGCACCTGGCCGGACCGGGCGCTGCCCGGCTTCGCGGCTTTGGGCGGCATGGCGGTGCCAGCCCTGGTCTACGCCCTGCTCAACCTCGGGACCGACACCCTGCGCGGCTGGGCGATCCCGGCGGCCACCGACATCGCCTTCGCGCTGGGCGTCCTGGCGCTGCTCGGCAAGCGGGTACCAGTCGCGCTGAAGATCTTCCTGAGCGCCGTGGCGATCATCGACGACCTCGGCGCCGTCCTGGTCATCGCCCTGTTCTACAGCGCCGGCCTCGACACGACGATGCTGGGTCTCGCCGCCCTGGTGCTCGCGGCCCTCTACGGCCTCAACCGGGCGGGGATCGGGTGGCTCCCGGCCTACGGGCTCCTGGGCCTCGTGCTGTGGGTGCTCGTGCTGCGCTCCGGGATCCACGCCACCATCGCGGGGGTGCTGCTGGCGCTGACCATCCCGATCCGGGTCAGCCCCGGCCGGCCGGAGGCGGCGGAATCGCCGCTCCATCGGCTGGAGCATGCCCTGGCACCCTGGATCACCTACGGGGTGGTGCCAGTCTTCGGCTTCGCCAATGCCGGCGTGGACCTGACCGGCCTGACCGGCGACGCGCTGCTCCAGCCCGTGACGCTCGGCATCGCGGCCGGTCTGTTCCTCGGCAAGCAGGCCGGGGTGTTCGCCAGCCTGCGGCTCGCCGTCGCACTCGGCCTCGGACAGCGCCCGGCCGGAGCCGCCTGGGGACAGGTCTACGGGGTCGCCGTGCTCTGCGGCATCGGCTTCACCATGAGCCTGTTCATCGGCGGCCTCGCCTTCGCGGATCCGCGGTACGAGACCGCCGTGAAGCTCGGCGTGCTGGCGGGCTCCGCCCTCTCGGGACTCGCGGGGGCGGCGATTCTCGTGTCGGTGCGGCGCCCCGTGGCAATCCGGTAGCCACCGCGCCCGGCCGGGCTCCGTTGCGCGGAAAAATGCGCTACCGCGCTTGCGTATGCGCTTCTATCTCGGCCTCGCCACCACCTTCCACGATCCCGCCCTGGCCCTGGTCGGGCCCGACGGCGGCCTGCTCTTCGCCGAGGCCGCGGAGCGCGATCTCCAGTACAAGCGCGCCCCGAACTGCGAGCCGGACGCCCCGGGCCGGATGGCGTCCCTCCTGACGGCGCATGTCCCGCCGGGTTCCGAGCTGGTCATCGCCTCGACCTGGGGACCACAATTCACCGACTTCCTGCGGGGCCAAGCCGGGGCCGGCGCCTTCGACCTGATGGCGCTCGCCGCCCGCGGCACCGCGCTCAACCGCTCCTTCGTGCCCGAGCAGGCCGAGCGGGTGTTCATCGCCGATCTCCACGGCGCCCAGGAGCGGGCCGGGCACGGCACCTTGCTCGCCCTCAATCAGGAGGCGCGGATCACCGGCGCGGCGCCCCGGGCGGCGATCGCCGGTCAGCGGCGCTATCCGCACCACCTCTGCCACGCCGCCTACGGCCTCTGGGGCAGCCCCTTCGACGCGGCCACCGCCCTGGTGGTCGACGGCATGGGCGAGACCGGCGCGGCGGCGCTCTACCGGCTGCAGGACGGCCGGATCACGGAACTGCGCCGCCACCGCGGGCGCGGCTCGCTCGGCTTCCTGTACGGGCTGATCACCGATCTCGCCGGCTTCGACCAGGTGAAGGGCGAGGAGTGGAAGATCATGGGGCTCGCCCCCTACGGACATCCCGATCCGGACCTCGCCGCCCTGCTGGGCCGGCTCTGTGCGGTCGCGGACGGCCGCCTGCACTACGCCGACGCGGAGACGATCCGGGCGGTCGCCGGGGCGATCCGCGCCCGCCGTCCCGCGGACGCCCTGGAGAACGGCTGGGCCGACCTCGCCCGCTGCGGCCAGGATTTTTTCGCGACGTTGATGGACGTGCTGGTGGCCGAGGCCCGGGCACTGGCACCCAGCGAAAATCTCGTGATCGCCGGCGGCTGCGGCCTCAACTCCTCCTACAACGGCCGGGTGCTCGCCCGCTCCGGGTTCCGCCGGCTGCACGTCCCCTCCGCCCCGGCCGACGACGGCAACGCCGTGGGCGCCGCGTGGCTCGCCTACGCGGAGGACCATCCGGACTGGGCCGGCCCGCCCGCCGCCCAGCGCCCGCTGACGCCCTATCTCGGCTCCCGGGTCTCGACGCTGCCGATGGAGCGCCTCGCCGAGCAGGAGCCCCGCGCCAAGCGCGTCGGCCACGCCGAGGCGACCCGCGCGGCGGCGCGGATCCTGGCCGCGGGTGGCCTCGTCGGCTGGGTGCAGGGCCGGGCGGAGTTCGGCCCCCGGGCCCTCGGCAACCGCTCGATCCTGGCCGATCCGCGGCCGGAGGGCGCCAAGGACGCGCTCAACGCCAAGGTGAAGTACCGGGAGGCGTTCCGGCCGTTCGCGCCCTCGATCCTGGCCGAGGCCGGTCCCGACTGGTTCGAGGACTACGCCGACAGCCCCTACATGGAGCGCACGCTGGTCTGGCGCGAGCACCTCCGCGCCCGGGTGCCGGCGGTGGTCCATGCGGACGGCACCGGCCGGCTCCAGAGCGTCACGGCCGCGCGCAACCCGGCCTACGCGGCCCTGATTGCGGCCTTCGCGGACCTCACCGGGGTGCCGATCCTGCTCAACACCAGCTTCAACGTGATGGGCAAGCCGATCCTCCACGGCGCGGAGGACGCGATCCTGATGTTCTACACCACCGGCCTCGACGCCCTCGTGGTCGAGGACTGGCTGGTGGTGAAGTGACGGGCCTGGCGTCGGGGCGTTTCGATCGGGGGATACGGGACCGTCGGTGCGGGCTCCGGCGCTCAGCGGATTTCGGACCTGGACGCCACGGCTCAGACGAGATGCGCGGCGTCCGGCCGAGGATCGGTGGGCCAGACCTCCGCGAGGATCGTCCGCAGGGCGGACGGCATGAAGGGCTTGACCAGGCAGGCGTTCACGCCGGCCCGGCGCGCGGCCGTGAACGCGTGGGCATGCTCCTTCGTGGTCATCATCACGAACAATGTCTCCCGCAGGCGGCGGTCGTCGCGGATCCGGCGGAGCAGCTCGAAGCCCGACATCGGGGACATGTGCAGGTCCGAGATGACGAGGCCGTAGGTGTGCTCGTTCAGCATGGCGAGCGCGGCGGCACCGTCGGGCGCCTCGCGCACGTCGTGGACCCCGATCTGCTCGAGGACGGCCCGGACCACCGTGCGGATCAGGGGCACGTCGTCGACCACGAGAACCGGCATCCGGCGCGGATCAGGACCCGCCGCTCGCCCCGTCTGCGGACGGGGCCGTGGCGGGGACGATCGACCCTCGGGCGGTTCGCTCCTGTCGCACCCGGATCTGTCGGCTCCGGAAGGCCCCTGCACTTCGCTCACGACACGACTCTCATTCCCCCTGTAGTGATATTAGCCGAGCTTGGTGTCAAAACATCGTTGCCGCTTGGTTCACGAATAGCCACGCTGTACCTGCAGCATCCGCACAAGATCGTGTGCGGCCGCATCCGGGGCGTCGATCCCCGGCGCGTCCGGTCCCCGAAACGGTTCCGCCGCCGGTCCTGGGTTTCATCCCGCGTTCTGAAATGCGCGTGCGGTCCAGCGAAGCGGATGCCGGTTCGGCGCAAGAAAGCTCGTTCTCACGAGGAACCGGAGCCGTTCCCCGTCGCGACGCGACCGCGGACGGCTCACGGTGCGGCCGATCGATCCGGATCGGCATGGGCGGATCTGTCAAGCTTCGGCCTGTCGTGCGGGGAATACAGGCCCCACGCAGCGCGCGACCAATATGGTTGGCCGTTATAGTTAACAAGTCGATAAATATGTGGATCCACCGAACCGAATCCATTCGATGCTTGCGTCGAATGGGGATTCGATTTCTTTCTCTCAATATCGGTCCGAGGGAGGAAATACGCAGATGAAATACGTAGGACTTGTCGGTTGCGCTGTGGTGGCGGCCGGATTCTGCAGTCCCGCCCTGGCCGGGCGCGGGAATGCGCTCGCGGGCGGCTGGGACAGCTCGCTGACGAGCGGGGCACAGCACACCGCGCCGGCGCCCGCGCCAGCGCCCGTACCCGCACCCGCGCCCGCCCATTCGGGCACCGCCCCCACCATATCGCTCTTCAGCGGCGGTTTCTTCGGCGGGTCCGGCTACGGCTCCGGGAGCGGGTCGAGCCAGAATGCCGGGGGTGCCCCGTCGCCGGAGATCAACGCCGCCTGTGGTCTGATCCTCGTCGGCGGCACCGTCGCCTTCCTGCGCCGCCGCAGGACCCGCCGCGCCGAGTCGCAGGCCTGACCGGCTGATCCGTCATGGTTGGCTTCGCCCGGCGCGGGATGAGCGGTTGGTCGGACGCGGCGCGGGGCGCAGGCCGCGCCGACCGGGCCGCGCCCTGGATCCTTCTGGTCTTCTCCGGGGGCACCGTGCTCTCGGCCGTCCTGCAGCGCCACCTGTTCGAACAGACGCAGACCGCCCAGCATCTCGTCGAGTTCAACATCGGCGAGGCGTTCGCGCTGGCCGCGCTTCTGGCCCTGATCCGCGCCGCCGGTCGAGGCCTGACGCTGGCCAGATCGGACAGCGCGGTCCTGGCACTCGCCGCGCTGGCCTGGTTCCTCCCGGAGCAGCACGGGATCTATCTCGCCACGACGCTCGGCGGACTCTGGGTCCTCCTCCGGACGCGCTCCGACCGGCACCTGATCGGAATCGGGCAGGTCTGGCTCGCCCTGTCGGTCTACGAATTGTGGGGCAAGCTCGTCTTCAAGCTGGTCTATCAGGTGATCGAGGGGATCGAGGTCGGCCTGATCTACGGGGTCGGCCGTCTGCTCTATGACGGCCTCGGGATCGTCGGGGCGAGCCTCAGCGTCCGCGGCGACTGGTCGATCGTGATCCTCGAAGGCTGCTCGTCGTTCCACAACCTGTCGCTGGCCGTGCTGGTCTGGCTCTCCATCTTGAAGATCGCCGGTCACGGGGCGGACCGCGCGGCGTTCGGCGCGCTCGCCGCGGGCGCCGGCCTGGTGGTGACGATCAACGTCGCACGCATCCTGGCGATGCTCCCGTCCCGGGAGGCCTACCACTTCTGGCATGAGGGCTTGGGGTCGTCCCTGGTGGCCTTCGCCTCCGTGGCGGCGATCATCGGTCCCACCTTGCTCCGGATCGAGGGCCCCGCCTGCGTGCCGAGCCGGCCATGCTGACCGCCCCGGCCCGGTGCCTGACGCTCCTGTGCGTCCTCCTGGGGGCATCGATCGCCGTCCGGGCCTACGCCTACGGCCATCCCCCGGAGACCGGTGGCACGCCCGCCCTGGCGGCCACGCGCCCGCCTGTGGATCTCGGTGCGGGCGCATTGTTGCCGCACGCCGGCGCCGGACGACACCCCGTCCCGGTCGGCGCCTGCCCGCGACCGGCCGTCGTGAGCCTCGTCTGGGTCGGCCCCTACGGATCGGATCCCGAGCTGGCGGACCCTCCGGAGCCGGGCGATCGGATCGTCTACCTTTATCGGGGCTGGAACCTCGGGGGCCGGTTCGCGTCCGTCAGCCTCAACGCGATCTATTTCACGCGCCTGGCCTATGCCCGGCTCACCACGGGGCGGAATCCGGCAGCCGAGGCGCTGGCCGTCAGGATCCGCGTGCCGGCGGATTGCGACGCCTCACCGGAGGACGTGCTGGCGGCCTTCCGGACCTACGCGGGCGCGTCGGACTGATCCGTCGACCCTCCGTCGAACGCAGAACCCCCGCGGGATCTTTCGATCCTGCGGGGGTTTTGGGTTGCCGGCCTGGTTGCGGGGCTCCGGCATGGTCGCGGCCACGGGTCGCCGGAAGGCCAGATCCGGGTCGCTGACGGGCGCGGGTGGCCGATCGCCCAGCGACGCATGCGGTCGGACTCCGTCGTAGATGGATCGCTCAAGACCGATCACGATCTGCGCCTCTTGTAGCGAGGAGACGATTTCTACGCGTAGACCCTCGTCACATAGCTCTGCTCAGAGACAGCCGCCGCCTTGCCGGCGACGGCGAGGCTCTCGCCTGGTGCCGTCTGGACCTCGATCTGGCGCCGCATCAGAACGCCCTGCTCCGCGCTCGGCCTGTCTCCGCGCGTCATCCCCAGCTCCTCGGGGCCCGGCTGATCCGCTCAATCAGCCCGGTCCGACGCCGGCCGGTCAGGTCGGTCCATCCCCCTGGCCGATGCTCGGGTTCAAGCGAACATCCCGGCGAAGACGGACCGCATGTCCGGCACCGCCTCCAGGTTCTGCACGGCGACCACGATCCGCTCGGCCCTATCGCGCGGCAGACCGGCAAACGCGGCGCAGTCCTCGAATTTGCGCACCGCGTCATCGAAGCTCATCGGCTTCTGCGGGCTGCCCCGGGCGAAGTCGTCCTGGCCCGAGAAAGTCCGCCCGTCCCTGAGCCGGACCGTGACGAGGCTGCGCATCTTGTCCGCTCCCGCCGCGTCGGCCGCTGGGTCATTGTAGAAGTCGATGCGCTCAACCATCGCCCGCAGGTCAGGGCGGCTCACCACCTCGTCCTGGAACTCTGAGAGTCCGGCTCTCCCCAGCACGAGGAGGACCGCCATGCAGTATTCCATGCTGAACTTGCCCTGCAGGCCCGTCGTCGGGCGATGGTGGATCAACGTGTTCAGCATCTGCCGGTTGGTGCCGACCCGCACCCGCTCAACGTCCCCCGGCTTGATGTCGTGCTGCGCGATCAGCCCGGCCATTACGTCCATCGCCGGGTGGGTGAGCGAGCCGGATGGGTAGGGCTTGATCGACACGCCGGGCGAGAGCAGCGACCACGGCCGGCCGAACCGACCCACGATCGCCACAGGGTCGAAGCCGCCGCCGAAGGCCGCGAAGAACCCGCGCTTGGCCTCGAAAATGTCTTCGGCCGCCGTCCATCCGAGCGCGGCAAGGTCAACGGCGGCGATCCCGGCCTCGGCGGCGTGGCCGGCCTGGAACGGCTTGGTCATCGTGCCAAAATTCTCGCGCAGGCCCCCGGCCTCCGCCCCGGCCACGCCGAACGCGTTGCGCACCTGCTTCGCGTCGAGGCCGCGCAGCTTGCCCGCGGCCGCCGCCGAGCCGAACACGCCGCACATACTCGTGGAATGGAACCCGCCCTCGTAGGAGCGGGGCGCGATTGCCTCGGCAAGCTTCGCCGTGACCTCGACGCCGAGATGGTAGGCCAGCATGAAGTCGCGACCGGACTTAGCCAGCGCCTCCGCCACCGCGAGCGCGGCGGGCAGGTTCGGTACGGTTGGGTGAGTGAGCAGGCCGTAGACCCGGTCCTTGGCCACGGCGAGCTGGGTGTCGTCGTAGTCATCGGCGTGGATGGCGACGCCGTTGGCAAAGGCGGCAAAGCGTGGGCCGGCGTGCAGATCGGCACCGAGCACGGTGGCCGGCCCGTTCAGTACGCCGATGTCGGCGAGGTAGCGCCGCACGATCGGACCGGTCTCGGCCTTCTCGCCGGCGATGGCGAGCCCGACTGCGTCGAGGATGTGCTTTTTGCCGAGCGCGATCAGCTCGGGCGGCAGGTCCTCGTATCGGGTCGAGACCACGAAGGCCGCGGCCTCCGCCGTCACTTCCGGGGCCGGGTGGTGGTGACCGACGACCGTACCAGGATCGGCCGATCCCGGTCGGACCTCCGCCCGGGGCCCTCCGTCCGCCGCCCACGCGCGTCGGCCCGTCCCGGCGAGAGTCGCCGCGGCTCCGATCGCTGACAGGCCGGCCAGGATTTGCTTGCGGTTGAGCATCACCCATCCTCTTCGTCTCGACGGGGCCGGCTTAGGCGGCCATCCGGACCGTCGTCTTGAACGGCCGCAACTGGTCCATCTTCGAGTGTCGGTCAGAGATGGCCCTGAAGCAGGTACTTTCGCAGGCTATGGGCGCCGACGTCTGCCGCGTAGATGTTGCCGTGCTCGTCGGCGGTGACGCCGGACGCCGACGACCCGCGCACCACCGTACTCGGATCGGCCGGGTCGGGGATGAAGGCTTTCAGCGTCCCGTCCTTGGCGCTGCCGACGATGATGCCCCTGATCAGGCCCTTCGTCGCTGTCGGGTCGTTTTGTGCCGCACCCGTATAGGCGGGGTCCGGATATGCCGTCCCGGCGTAGATCGTATCGTCCTTGCCGACGAACACGGAGTTCACTTGGCCGAACTGCGGCCAGGCGGCGATGAGCGTGCCGTCCTGGTCGAACACCTGGATGCGCTTGTTCTGACGGTCGGCCACGTAGACGTGCTGCTGGGATCCGCCGATGCAGATATCGTGCGGCCCATCGAAATCACCCGGTGCCGATCCGAGCGTGCCCCAGCTTTTGATGAAGCGACCGCTCTTCTCGAATTTCATGATCCGCGCGTTGTGGCGGGCGTTTGGGTAGTGGCCGTCCGAGACGAAGATGTCGCCGTTGGGCGCGACGGCGACGCCGGATGGGCGGTCGAAAGTGTCGGCGCTGCTCCCCGAGACACCTTCCTTGCCCAGCGTCAGCAGCACCTTGCCGGTCGGACTGAGCTTGAGGACGTCCTGGCCCATCACCGCGCCGGCGGCGTTCGTCGCGGGCAGGCCGAGCACAGCCGCCTCGTCGTTGACGTCGGTGACCAAGAGGTCGCCCTCCCCGTCGATGGCGAGGCCGTGCGGGTAGGCGAGCAACCCGGAGCCGAAACCAGCGAGCAGCTTGCCCGACGGGTCGAACTCCAGGATCGGCGGATAGTCTTTGTAGGCCCCGAGACAGACGGCGCTGCCGGGCGGTGTGACGGCGAAGCAGCGGTGGAGGACCCAGATGTTGCCGCGCGGGCCGACCTGCACCCGGCTGACCTCGCCCCAGCGCCCGCCGTTCATGCTCGCTGGCAGCGTCGGCCAATCCGCGACGAGGCGGTATGGGTTTGGCAGATCGGTTGGCTGCAGTGGCTGAGCCTGCTGGGCCTGCGCCGGGCAGCCAAGAACGAACGCGCATATGCCGAGCACGACTCCACGCGGCATTCGACTGCGACGCCACAGATTCATCGGATGCATCGCTGATCAACTGCCCCCACCCGTGTGGTGCGGCTCGCCCCGCTCGCAGGAGCGATCGTCTTACCGCCGCACCACGCCCTCACAATGACAATCCGGCGCAGCTTTGGATCACCGCAGTGTTCGGTCACGCTGCGAGGATATCGTCTGCGCCGAAGACGACGAGCACACGGCCAAGCCGCCTGGACGGCTTGTGCCATCGACGCCGCCGCCTGTCCCGCTCCAACCATGACCGAGCGACCATAGGGCGGCTCCGGTAGATGCCGGGCAAGGCTAGCGGCGGGATCCGTCACGGCGCCCGTCTTACTCGTTGTCGCCCTGAACGGCAGCGATCACCGCGTCCGTGACCTGACGGGTGGTGGCCTTGCCGCCGAGGTCGGGCGTGTGCAGGCTCGGATCGGCGGTGACGCGCTCGACCGCGCGCATCAGCCGGTCGGCCGCGGGCTTCTCGCCGAGGTGTTCCAGCATCTGGCAGGCGGTCCAGAAGGTCGCGATCGGGTTGGCGATGCCCTTGCCGGTGATGTCGAAGGCCGAGCCATGGATCGGCTCGAACATCGACGGGAAGGTGCGCTCCGGGTTGATGTTGGCCGTGGGCGCGATGCCGAGGGATCCCGCCAGCGCCGCCGCGAGGTCCGACAGGATGTCGGCGTGGAGATTCGTCGCGACGATGGTGTCGAGGGTCTCGGGCTTCATCACCATCCGCATGGTCATGGCATCGACCAACATCTTGTCCCAGGTCACGTCGGGGAAGTCGGCCGCAACTTCGGCTGCGATCTCGTCCCACATCACCATGGCGTGGCGCTGGGCGTTCGACTTGGTGACGACGGTCAGGAGCTTGCGCGGACGGGACTGGGCGAGCTTGAACGCGTAACGGATGATGCGATCGACGCCGCTACGGGTCATCATCGACACGTCGGTCGCGACCTCGTTGGCATGGCCCTGGTGAACGCGTCCACCGACGCCGGCATACTCGCCCTCCGAGTTCTCGCGCACGATCACCCAGTCGAGTTCCGGACCCGAGACGTGGCGCAGCGGGCTGGTGATGCCCGGCAGGATCCGGGTCGGGCGGACGTTGGCGTACTGGTCGAAGGGCTGGCAGATGGCGAGCCGCAGGCCCCAGAGGGTGATGTGGTCGGGCACGTCGGGCGCACCGACCGCGCCGAAGAAGATCGCGTCGTGGTTCCGGATCTGCTCGCGCCCGTCGGCCGGCATCATCACGCCGTGCGTCTTGTAATAGTCCGAGCCCCAGTCGAAGTGGTCGAACTTGAACTTGAACGTCCCGTTCTTCTCAGCCAGGGCGTCGAGCACCTCGATGCCGGCCGCGATGACCTCGATGCCGATGCCGTCCGCGGGGATGGCGGCGATGTTGTAGGTCTGTGTCATGACGCGGTTCCGTTGGTTTGGGAGGGTGTGGGAACGGTAGAAGATTCAGCGTACGACGGCGCCCGTGGGTTCGGCGCGCCGCCCTGAACGGGCGACGAGGAGCGTGACGACGGCGGAGAGGACGAGTAGACCGGACACGAAGATCAGGCCGCCCGTGAAGCTGCCGGTCCGATCCTTGATCCATCCGATCGCCCAGGGGCCGACGAAGCCGCCGAGGTTACCGATCGAATTGATCGTGGCGATGCCCACCGCTGCCGCTGAGCCGGACAGGAACATCGTCGGCATGGCCCAGAGTGGTGGCTTGGCCGAACTGATGCCGATGTTGACCAGGGCGAGGGCCGCGACGACCGCAAGGGTCGAGGACGCCCCCCCGGCCAGCATCAGGCCCGCCGCCGCCACGAGACAGGCGATGACCACGTGCCACGTGCGCTCGCGTGTCCTGTCGGAGTGCCGCGCCCACAGGATCATGGCGATGATCGCGATGGTTGGCGGCACGCCGTTGAGGAAGCCGACCGCCATCGTGGACAAGCCGAAGCTCTTGATGATCTGCGGCGCCCAGATGCCGAGCGTGTACAGACCGGCCGAGGTGCCGAAGTATATCAGCGCGAGCGCCAGGACGCGGGGGTCGCACATACCGGCGACAATCCCATGCTTGGCGACCACTTTCTTGCGCGCGTGTTCCTCGTTCATCTCCGCGACCAGCCACGCGCGCTGATCGTCGGGTAGCCACTTCGCCTTCTCGGGCCGGTCGGTCATGTAGAACAGCGTGATCACGCCGAGGATGAGGGCCGGGACGGCCTCGATGATGAACATCCACTGCCAGCCGTGCAGGCCGAGAATGCCCTCCATCTCCAGCAGCGCGCTCGACAGCGGCGAGCCGAGCGCAACCGAGATCGGCGCTGCGGCCATGAACAGTGAGACGACGCCCGCCCGGTAGCGGATCGGGAACCAGTAGCTCAGGTAAAGGATGATGCCGGGGAAGAAGCCCGCCTCGGCCGCGCCGAGCAAGAACCGCAAGGTATAGAAGCTGTACTCGCCCCGAGCGAAGGCGAACGCGAACGAGATGATCCCCCAAGTGATCATCACACGGGCGATCCACAGCCGCGCGCCGACCTTGTCGAGGATGATGTTCGACGGCACTTCGAACAGGAAATATCCGAAGAAGAAAATCCCAGCTCCGAAGCCGAATACGGCTGATGTAAAGCCAAGATCCTTATTCATCGTCAGGGCGGCGAACCCGATGTTCACGCGATCGATGAAGGCGATGAAATAGAGCAGGCAGATGAAGGGGACCAAGCGCCACGAGACCCGGCGCATGGTCGCCTTTTCAAGCGTCGCGTCCATCGTTTCCTCCTGCCGCCGGGATGCTCCGTTGATTCTGGAGCGCCATCTTCCATGCAAGCTGGAATACGGTTAGGAGCCCCAGATACAGGTGTCAATCCCCGTTCCTCAGTAGGCATGGAAGATGATAGGCATACTTCAACGGGGGAGACGAAGAATGGCGCGGGCGCGAGCCGAAGCACGGCCGGACACGGAGGAGAGCGAAAGGAAGACCTCGCTCGTCGATGACGCCTATGCCGCCATGCGTGCAGCGATCCGCGACGCCAGCTTCGCGCCGGGTTATCAGGCATCCGAGCAGGAGATCGCGTTGCGGTTGGGCATGAGCCGCACCCCCGTCCATGAGGCCGCGATCCGTCTGCAAGAGGACGGGCTCGTGCGGGTGCTGCCGCGCAAAGGCATCTTGATCCTGGCGCTCGCGCCCGACGACGTGCGCGAGATCTACGACGTGATCATCGGTATCGAGGGCCGTGCAGCGGAACTGGTCGCCGAACTACCAGAGGTCGAACGGCTCACCGCCATGCAGGTTCTGGATTCCCACACGGACGCGATGGCGGACGCGCATGAGAACGGGGACTTGCCATCGTGGGGCGAGGCGGACGGCGCGTTTCACACGGCTTTGATCGAGCACGCGCGCAATGGCCGGATGAGCCGGATCATCCAGACCGTAAACGATCAGTCCCACCGCGCGCGGATGCTGACGCTCAATCTCCGCCGGAGGCTCGACGCCTCGATCATCGAGCACCGCAAGATCGTCGAAGCCATTCGAGCCGGCAAACCCGTCGAGGCGCTGGAGGCCGCACGCTTGCACCGTATCCGCGCACGAGACGAGCTGCTGCCGCTTCTCAAGAGCTATGGACTGAAGCACTTGTGAAAGCGCCAAAAGCCCACCGACACCCCGCATGACAGAAAAATTATGCGGTCAATCCTACCGTTCCGAAAGCACGTCTTATTTGAAGGATTGTTTTCAAGCATCAGATGGAACGGCTGAAACGGCTGAAATGGGGTTTTTGCTGAAAAACCCGGGGTGTTCGTGTAGTATTCAGGACGTATGGCGCGCTGGAGCCGATCATCTGCTGATGCTTCGCCGTGCGGATCGTTGTCGCCGTCGAAGGCTGCGAACCGGCGCACGACCAGCAGCAGGGCGACGCGTTTAGCCTCGGGCAGCGCCGGCACGCCGGGCGTTTCGAAGACAGGGCCGCCGACGAAGCTGCGCCGGACGGTGTCGTTCAGCGCGGCGATACGGGCCGGGCGGTCGATTCCGACTGCGGCCCCCCATTCTGCGGAGGAGGCGAGCCGGTCTTCTTGTTCGTGGTTTGCTCTGGATGGATTGCAAAGCTTTCAAGGCTTGTCTCACGTCCCCGACATGACATGCGCGGCCAAGCAATCGGCCGCGGCGAAGGCACGTCGGGAGCGGTCGGCCAAGCGGTACGCATCGGCCTCGAAGGGGGCGCACAGCGCTTGCCGCACGCCGGGGCGCTGTGCCTCGGCCGCGCACAGCACCCCTCCAATTCCCCGGCGCTGAGGTCGACGGCGCTGGCGAACGCACGCCCGAGGTCGGACAGGGTCTTGCCGCCCGGCCGCCGACGCGATGGGGCGCGGGGGAAAGGCCGATGTCCATTCACCGGATCTGACATGCGAATTCCTGTCCGTAATGGTTGAGGGGCCAGATTGACGAACCGGCCGAGGCGGCTTGCGACGCGCCGGAGCAGTCGAGCGGGCACGAGATTGGCCGGCGGCTCAGTGCCCCCCTTGTCGGGGTACCGGGATGCAGCAGGCCGCGCGCGAGGCGGCGGCGGTATTGGTGGGCTCAGTTAGGCTCCAGAAACGACGAAGGCGGCCCGAAGGCCGCCTTGTCGGCGGGGATACGCTGTGATGAGGCCGTGCGGGCCGCCGCGGTGCGGGTCGTCGATCGTTCGGGTCAAGCGGCTTCATCACGGGCATTCGAAGCGTCGCCGGCGATTGGCGAGACAGCACAACTTTGCAGGTTATAATCCTTATTTCCAGTTCAGGTTGTTGCTGTTGCTCAAGGCGGCCCGCGGGGTCTCTTCATAGATGAGAGCCAGCCTGTTGTGTTTAGCAGGCAGGGGTTGGATCGGGATTTTGCGGCGTGGGCGCGCATGATCCCTCCGCGATCGACGACGCCTTGGATCTGGATTGTCCTGACGGTGTTGGAGGGGCGGATTGGGTTTGCGGGGGCGGCGCGACCCCGTCGCTCAGGCCGGCGCCGTCACCCCAGCGACATGCGCAGCGGCGGTGCCACCTCCGGGGGGAGCGGCGAGATGTAGCCGGCGACGCCGACCCGGCGGGCGAGGTCCGCCTTGGCGGCTTTGCGCAGGCCCGCATCGGTGAGCGCCAGCGCGCCGGTGGCGGCCATCGCCTTGGCGACCTGGACCATCGCCTTGTGGGCGGCCGGGCTGCGCCCCTGGGCGACCACCTGCCAGGTGTGGAACGGCGTGCCGATCGCCACCGTCGGCGCGTGCGCCTGCACGGTCGGCACCACCCAGCTCACGTCGCCGACATCGGTGGAGCCCACCGCCGGGTTGCGCGGGGCGTCGAGCGGCACCAGGAAATCGGCGAGGGGCGCCTCGGTGCGCGGCAGGCCGATGGCGCGGAACACCGCATCGATGTCGCCGTCGCCCAGCGTGCCCCGGATCGCGCTGGCGAAGGCCCGGTCGGCGGCGTCGAAATGCGGCGGGCCCAGCGCCTCCATGACCCCGTGGAGCGCCTGCTCCAGCGGATCGTTGCCCAGCAGGTTCGACACGGCGCTGACGATCCGCATTTCGACGCTGGTCTCGGTCATCAGCGCGGCGCCTTCGGCGACCTTCTTCACCCGCTCCACCAGGGCCAGCATGCCCGGCAGGTCCCGCGCCCGGATCGAGTAGCGCACCCTGGCGCTCGCCTGGACGACGTTGGGGGCGATGCCGCCGGCATCGAGATAGGCGTAGTGCACCCGTGCGTCGGAGGGCATGTGCTCGCGCATGTAGTTCACGCCGACGCTCATCAGCTCCACCGCGTCCAGCGCCGAGCGGCCGAGATGCGGACCGGCCGCCGCGTGGGCGGTCCGCCCGGTGAAGATGAAGTCCGCCCGCGTGTTGGCGAGCGCCACCGGGGGCGCCACCTCCCAGAAGCTCGCCGGGTGCCAGGAGATCGCGATGTCGGCATCCGCGAAGGCGCCGGCCCGGACCAGGAAGGCCTTGGCGGCGCCGCCCTCCTCGGCCGGGCAACCGTAATAGCGCACGCGGCCGGGGGTGCCGGTCTCGGCCAGCCAGTCCTTCACGGCGGTGGCGGCGAGCAGCGCCGCCGCCCCGAGCAGATTGTGGCCGCAACCATGGCCGTGGCCGCCGGCCTCCACGGGCCGATGCTCGGCCAACCCCGCCTCCTGCGACAGGCCTGGCAGCGCGTCGTACTCGCCCAGGTAGGCGATGACCGGACCGCCTTCCCCAGCCTCGCCCATAACCGCGGTCGGGATGCCGGCAACCTGCTCTGTGACGCGGAATCCTTGATGGCGCAGCTCCGCGACGTGCTCGGCGCAGGAGCGTATTTCCGTGTAGCAGAGCTCCGGAAGGCCCCAGATACGCTCCGAGAGCGCGATCAATCGCGCCTTCTGCGTGTCCACGTGGCGCCACACGGTATTGCGGTTGTCCATCGCCTCGTCTCCGGGAGTGCCCTCGGGCGGTATCGCGCCATCATACGGGGGACGGTGCCCTGCGTGTCAGGCTCGATCATGCAGGGCCAGGGCCAGGATGGCGCGCCGTACAAGCCCCCGGTGACACGTTTGGCCCCGAGCGTAACTGGCGCGCGCCTTGCCAAGGGCCTTGCCAAAGCCGCACCCGGAAGGATGCTGTGCCGGTCGCGTCGGCAATCAGGGGTAATTGCATGGACGAACGGGATCTGCGCGGCCTCATCAGGCGGGTGAAGTCCGGCCAACTGTCGCGACGCAGCTTCGTGCAGCGGATGGTGGCGGCGGGCCTGAGCGCGCCGCTGGCCGGGCTGATGCTGGCCGGGAACGGGGTGGCGATGGCGGCCGACATGCGGGCGGGCTACAAGCCCACCAAGGCTGGCGGCGGCGGCGCCCTGCGGCTGCTGTGGTGGCAGGCGCCGACCCTGATCAACCCGCATTTCGCCATCGGCACCAAGGACCAGGAGGCCTCGCGGATCTTCTACGAGCCCCTGGCGGCCTGGGGGCCGGACGGCGAGCTCGTGCCGGTGCTCGCCGCGGAGATCCCGTCCGAGGACAATGGCGGCCTGGCCGCGGACGGCCGCTCGGTAACTTGGAAGATCAAGCCTGACGTGACCTGGCACGACGGCAAACCGCTCACCGCGGACGACCTCGTCTTCACCTGGGCTTATGCCCGCGACCCCGCCACCGCGGCGGTGACGATCGGCTCCTACAAGGATTGCAGGGTCGAGAAGGTCGACGACCTCAGCGTCCGGATCCTGTTCGACAAGCCAACGCCGTACTGGAGCGATGCCTTCGTGGGCACCGTCGGCATGGTCCTGCCGCGGCACCTGTTCGGCGCCTATGCCGGCGCCAAGTCCCGGGAGGCACCCCAGAACCTCGCCCCGGTGGGCACTGGGCCGTACCGGTTCGTCGAGTTCCGGCCCGGCGACATCGTCCGCGGCGAGCGCAACCCGAACTACCACCTGCCCAACCGGCCCTATTTCGACACCGTGGAGATGAAGGGCGGCGGCGACGCGGTCTCGGCGGCCCGGGCCGTACTCCAGGCCAACGAATACGACTATGCCTGGAACCTCCAGGTCGAGGACGAGGTGCTCAAGCGCATGGAGACCGGCGGCAAGGGCCGGGTCGAAGTCATCTACGGCGGCAACCTCGAATTCCTGCTCCTCAACGCCACCGACCCGAACGTCGAGGTCGACGGCGAGCGGTCCTCGCTCAAGACGCGGCACCCCGCCTTCTCGGACCCGAAAGTGTGCCGGGCGATCAACTTGCTGGTCGACCGCAAGTCGATCCAGGACTACATCTACGGTCGCACCGGCCGGGCCACCGCCAACACGGTGAACGGCCCGGAGCGCGTCGTCTCAAAGGGCACCAGCTTCGCGTTCGATCCGGCCAAGGCCAACGCGCTCCTCGACGAGGCCGGGTGGAAGAAGGGCTCGGACGGCATACGGGCCAAAGATGGCAAGCGCCTGAAGCTGCTGTTCCAGACCTCAATCAACGCCCCGCGCCAGAAGACCCAGGCTATCATCAAACAGGCGGCGGCCAAGGCCGGCATCGAGATCGAGCTGAAATCGGTCACCGGCTCGGTGTTCTTTTCGTCCGACGCGGCCAACCCGGACACCTACCCGCATTTCTACGCCGACATGGAGATGTACACCAACAACATGACCCAGGCCGATCCGTCGACCTGGCTGCTCCAGTACGTGTCCTGGGAGGCCGCCACCAAGGAGAACAAGTGGCAGGGCCGCAACGTCGCGCGCTGGCGTAGCGCCGAGTACGACGCAGCTTACAATGCGGCCCAGTCCGAGCTCGACCCGGTCAAGCGCGCTGCCCTGCTGATTAAGGCCAACGACCTCGCCGTCTCCGAGAACGTGCTGCCGCTGATCCACCGGGCGAAGGTGTCGGCGGCGGGCTTGAAGCTGCTGGCGCCGCAAAGCGGCTGGGACAACGACCTGGCGTTCTTGCCCGAGTGGAGCCGGGAGCCCTGAGCGGAAGGCGCGCGCCGTGGGCGCTTACATCCTGCGCAGGCTGCTGATCGCGATCCCAAGCGTGCTCGGCATCAGCCTGATCCTGTTCGTCGTCTTGGCGCTCGCGCCCGGCGACCCATTCGGCGAGCTCGCCGCAAACCCGAACGTGCCCCCACAGGTTCGGGCAGCGCTCCGCATCAAGTTCGGCCTCGACGACCCGATCTTCACCCGCTACCTGCGCTGGCTCTGGGCCATGCTGCACGGCGATTGGGGTTTTTCGTTCGCCAGCCGGGTCGATGTTGACACCTTGATCCTGCAGCGGCTGCCGACCACGCTGTTCGTGGTCGGCTCCTCGCAGGTCCTGGCGCTGCTGGTCGCGGTGCCGGTCGGCCTCTACGCCGCCCGCCGGCCCTACTCGCTGGCCGACCAAGTCGCCAATACGCTCGCCTTCGTGGGCTTCTCGCTGCCGACCTTCTTCACCGGCCTGCTGTTCATCCTGCTGTTCTCGATCAAGCTCGGCTGGCTGCCCTTCGTCTACCAAACGGACGTGACCGGCACCGGGCTGGCCTGGGCCTGGGAGAGCGTGCGGCAGGCGATCATGCCGGTGTCGGTGCTGAGCTTCTTCCAGGCCGCCTCCTACACCCGCTACGTCCGCGCCTCGGCGCTCGACGTCGCCCGCCTCGACTACGTCACCACCGCCCGGGCCAAGGGCCTCACCGAGGGCACGGTGATCCGCCGGCATATCGCCCGCAACGCGCTGATCCCCGTGGTGACCCTGGTGGCCCTCCAGATTCCAGGGGTGTTCGGTGGCGCGATCGTCACCGAGCAGATCTTCCGGATCCCCGGCATAGGCTCACTGCTGATCGACGCGATGCTGGCCAACGACACCCCGGTGGTGATGGCTGTGACCTTCGTGTTCGCCGGCCTCGTCGTCCTGTTCAACCTCGTCGCGGACCTGCTCTATGGCTGGCTCGACCCTCGCATCGCCCTCCGCTGAGGCGCCGCCCCTCGCCCGCGCGCCGGGCTCGCCCAGGCGGGAGACCTGGCGGCGCTTCCGCCGGCACCGGCTGGCATTGGCCAGCGTCGCAGTGCTGGCCGCGCTGGTCGCGGGCGTACTGTTCGGCGCCCTCGTCTGGCCGCTCGCCATCGACGACATCGACTTCTCCGCCCAGCTCCAGGGTCCGTCTTGGGCGCACCCGTTCGGTACCGACGATCTCGGCCAGGACCTGCTCGCACGGATGATCTACGGCGGCCGGATCTCGCTGGCGGTGGGCTTCGCCGCCATGGCGGTGGCGAGCCTGATCGGGGTCGTGGTCGGGGCGCTGGCCGGCATGTCGCGCCGCCTGCTCGATCCAGCGCTGATGTGGCTGACCGATCTGTTCCTGTCGCTGCCGCAACTGCCGCTGCTGCTCCTCGTGATCTACCTGTTCCGCGACAGCCTGAAGGCTGTGTTCGGAGTCCAGGGCGGCGTGTTCCTGATGATCGTCGCGGTGATCGGCGGCCTGCGCTGGATGCCGGTCGCCCGGCTGGTGCGGGCGCAGTTTCTGAGCCTGCGCGAGAAGGAGTTCGTGGAGGCGGCCCGCTCGCAAGGGGCGACCACCGGGCACCTCGTGCGGCGCCACATCCTGCCGAACGCTCTCGGGCCGGTGATCGTGGCGGCCTCCATCGAGGTCTCGGCGGCGATCATCGCGGAGTCGACTCTCTCGTTCCTGGGGCTGGGCTTCCCCCCGGACATCCCGACCTGGGGCCGGCTGCTGTTCGACGCCAAGGACCATCTCGATGTCGCCCCACACTGGGCTCTGTTCCCCGGTGGGGCGATTTTCCTGACCGTGCTGGCGATCAACTTCATCGGTGACGGGCTGCGCGACGCGCTCGACCCGCGCCGGATTCTTTGAGGGAGACGGTCCGCTTTGGGAACTCCCACCCAACCCCCTCATCCTGATGGGCCGGCGGGCGGCTGCGACCTCAAACGCAGTCTTCACGGATCGCGCGAGCGGCTGGAGGGCTCCTTCGAGGCCCGCCAAGGCGGGCACCTCAGGATGGGGGCGCGGGTGGGAGACTCGTTGACGCTTGAAATCCAGATTGGTCAGGAATGATGCCCTTGACGGATCCGATCCTCTCGGTCCGCGACCTCACCGCCGCCTTCCGCTCCGAGGGGCGGTGGCGCGAAGTGGTGCATGGCGTCTCGTTCGACATCGGCCCGCGGCAGACCGTGGCGCTGGTGGGCGAGTCCGGCTCCGGCAAGAGCGTCAGCGCCATGGCGATCATGCGCCTGCTCGACCGGGACGCCAGCAGCGTCGGCGGCAGCGTGCGGTTCGAGGGCCGGGAGCTGCTGACGGCCTCGGAGGCCGAGATGCGCCGGGTTCGGGGCGATGCCATCGCCATGATCTTCCAGGAACCGATGACCTCCCTGAACCCGGTCCTGACCATCGGTTTTCAGATCGCCGAGGCAATAATCCGCCATCGCGGCCTCTCGCGCGCTGCCGCCGAGGCCGAGGTGATCCGGCTGCTCGACAAAGTCCGGATCCCGGGCGCCCGGGCGCGGATCCATCAGTACCCGCACGTGTTCTCCGGCGGCATGCGCCAGCGGGTGATGATCGCCATGGCGCTAGCTTGCAGCCCGAAGCTGCTGATCGCCGACGAGCCGACGACGGCGCTCGACGTGACCATCCAAGCCCAGATCCTCGACCTGATCAAGCAACTCCAGGACGAGGAGGGCATGTCGGTCCTGTTCATCACCCACGACATGGGTGTGGTCGCCGAGATCGCCGACCGCACGGTGGTGATGCATCGCGGGCGCGCGGTCGAGGCCGGGGCCACAGGCCGGATCTTCTCCGCGCCCGAGGACCCCTACACCTGCGCGCTGCTCGCCGCGGTGCCGCGCCTCGGCGCCATGGCGGGTCGCGCACGGCCGATGCGCTTCCCGGTAATCGACCGCGCCACCGGTGCCGCGGAGCCGACGCCCGAGACCCCCGACACCGTCCGGGCGGCGGAGCGTCCGGTCCTGGAGGTGCGCGACCTGACCACCCGGTTCGAGATCCGCTCCGGCGTGTTCGGCCGGGTGGCCGGCCGCGTCCACGCGGTCGAGCGGGTCTCGTTCAGCCTCGCGGCCGGCGAGACCTTGGCACTGGTCGGCGAATCCGGCTGCGGCAAATCCACCACCGGGCGCTCGATCCTGCGCCTCGTCGAGCCGCTCTCCGGCTCGGTCCTGCTCGACGGCGAGGACATCACGGCCCTCGACGCCCAGGGTCTGCGCACGCGCCGCCAGCGGATGCAGATGATCTTCCAGGATCCGTTCGCCAGCCTCGATCCGCGCATGAGCGTCGGCGCCGCGGTGGCCGAGCCCCTGCTGATCAATCGCGTCGTCCCGCGCCGGGAGGCGCGCGAGCGCGCCGAGACGCTGCTGATCCGCGTCGGCCTCGCGCCTGAGACCGCCGGGCGCTTCCCGCACGAGTTCTCCGGCGGCCAGCGCCAGCGCATCTGCATCGCCCGAGCGCTGGCGCTCCGCCCCCGCCTGATCGTCGCCGACGAGGCGGTCTCAGCGTTGGACGTCTCGGTGAAGGCGCAGGTGGTGAACCTGATGCTCGACCTTCAGGCCGAGATGGGGCTCGCCTACCTGTTCATCTCCCACGACATGGCCGTGGTCGAGCGAGTGAGCCATCGGGTTGCCGTGATGTATCTCGGCGAGATCGTGGAAATTGGCCCCCGGGCGGCGGTGTTTGGCGACCCGCAGCACCCCTACACCAAGAAGTTGCTGGCCGCCGTCCCGGTCCCCGACCCGGCCCGCCGGCGCGACCGCCACGCCCTTCCGGATGACGAGATCTGCAGCCCGATCCGGGCGCCGGACTACGTCGCCCCGGCGCGCCTGTATCGGGAGGTCTCCCCAGGCCACGTCGTGCAGGAACAGGGCCCCCGTTGAGATGCCGCCGCGGCGCTGCCTCGAGCCGATCCCGAGTTTTTCAACAACATCCGCCCTTTGCGGCCATCCAGCTAGCTGTCGCAGCTTCTCCGCAGCGGACGTCCGAACTCCTCCTCGCCGACGCGGCACTGCCCAGCGATCCGATGTCACTGCGCCAGCTTGCGCAGCTCTCCACGGGCGAGGCCGTTCAGGGTCCGAGCGCGCAGCCAAGCGATCACCAGCGTCGCGAGCGAGAGCAGGCTGAGGGCAAGGATGTCGATCGCCGGCGCCGGCTGCGCCGTCGCAACCCGAAGCGCCGCAACTGCCGCTGCGGCGAGGGGAAAGCTCACGCCCCACCACGACACGCGGAACGGGCAGGCCCGACCGAACCGCGCGGGCTTCGGCAGAAGCACCGCGAGCAGGAACAGCGCGACCGCGAAGAGCGCCTCCGCGAACGGATCGAGCGTGCCGGTCGTCGCGACATACGCTGAGAATCCGACCGCGAACGGCGCGACGAGGATCAGGAGCGACGGCTGGAGAAGGGCCCTGCTGTCGCGCTTCCAGGCCATGATCCGCGCACCGGATCGCGCCGCCTCCGCGGGGCCGCGGCCCGAAGCCTTCTCGAAGCGGCGAAGCG
>CAXTCV010000006.1:0-60560 GCA_964242725.1 uncultured Methylobacterium sp. | reverse complement strand
TGGCCGCCCTCGCCGGGCTTGGCGCCCTGCGCGACCTTGATCTGCATCATGTCGGAATTGACGAGGTACTCCGTCGTGACGCCGAACCGGCCCGAGGCGACCTGCTTGATCGCGGACCGGCGCGAGCGCCCGTCCGGCAGGGGCTTGAAGCGCTCCACCTCCTCGCCGCCCTCGCCCGAGTTCGACCGGCCACCGAAGGAGTTCAGCGCGATGGCCAACGTCTCGTGCGCCTCCTTGGAGATGGAGCCGTAGGACATCGCCCCGGTGGCGAAGCGCTTCACGATCTCGGAGGCCGGCTCGACCGAGTCGAGCGGCACCGGCGCGCGGCCGAGCTCCTCCGCTTCCTTGATGCGGAACAGGCCGCGGAGGGTCTTGAGCTGGTTCTCCTGGCGGTTCACCAAGGCCGCGAACTCGCGATAGCGCGCGGGGACGTTGAGGCGCACCGCGTGCTGGAGCGTCGCCACGGTGTCGGGCGTCCAGGTGTGGGTCTCGCCGCGCAGCCGATAGGCGTACTCGCCGCCAACGTCGAGGGCGTTGCGGTAGACCGGGGCGTCGCCGAAGGCATCGCGGTGACGGCGCACCGTCTCCTCGGCGACCTCGGCCATGCCGACGCCCTCGATGGTGGTGGCGGTCCCGAAGAAGTCGCGGCTCACGAACTTCGAGTTCAGGCCGACCGCGTCGAAGATCTGCGCCCCGCAATAGGACTGGTAGGTGGAGATGCCCATCTTGGACATCACCTTCAGCAGGCCCTTATCGATCGCCTTGACGTAGCGGTAGATGATCTCGTCGTCCGTGAGGTCCGGCGGGAACTCGTCCTTCATCGCCAGCAGCGTCTCGAAGGCGAGATACGGGTTGATCGCCTCTGCGCCGTAGCCCGCCAGGCAGGCGAAGTGATGCACCTCGCGCGGCTCGCCGGATTCGACCACGAGTCCGACCGAGGTCCGAAGGCCCTTGCGGATCAGATAGTTGTGCACGGAAGCCGTGGCCAGCAGGGCCGGGATCGGAATCCGGTCCGGCCCGACCGCCCGGTCGGTGAGCACGATGATGTTGTAGCCGCCGCGCACCGCCGCCTCGGCCCGGTCGCAGAGCCGGTCGAGGGCGCCGTCCATCGCCTGGGCGCCCATCTCGGCCGGGTAGGTGGTGTCGAGGGTCTTGGTGTCGAACCGGTCCTCGAAATGGCCGATCGAGCGGATCTTCTCCAGGTCGGCGTTGGTGAGGATCGGCTGGCGGACCTCCAGGCGCTTGCGCCGGGACGCGCCCTCCATGTCGAGCAGGTTCGGCCGCGGCCCGATGAACGAGACGAGGCTCATCACGGCCTCCTCGCGGATCGGGTCGATCGGCGGGTTGGTCACCTGCGCGAAGTTCTGCTTGAAATAGGTATAGAGCAGCTTCGACTTCTCGGAGAGCGCCGAGAGCGGCGTGTCGGTGCCCATCGAGCCGACCGCCTCCTGGCCGGTCACCGCCATGGGCTGCATCAGCAGCTTGAGGTCTTCCTGCGTGTAGCCGAAGGCCTGCTGGCGATCGAGCAGGCCGACGTCGCCGCGCGACTCGCGCGGCTGCACCGGGCGCAGATCCTCCAGCACGATCTGGGTGTTCTTGACCCAGTCGGCATACGGATGCGCGGCGGCGAGCTCGCCCTTGATCTCCTCGTCCGAGACGATCCGGCCCTTCTGCAGATCGATCAGCAGCATCCGGCCCGGCTGGAGGCGCCAGGACTGGACGATCTTCTCGTCCGGGATCGGGAGGGTGCCCATCTCGGAGGCGAGCACCACGAGGCCGTCGTCGGTGACGATGTAGCGGGCGGGACGCAGGCCGTTGCGGTCGAGGGTCGCGCCGATCTGGCGGCCGTCCGTGAAGGCCACGGCGGCCGGTCCGTCCCAGGGCTCCATCAGGGCGGCATGGTACTCGTAGAAGGCGCGCCGCTCCTCGCTCATCAGCGGGTTGCCGGCCCAGGCCTCCGGGATCAGCATCATCATCGCGTGGGCGAGCGGGTACCCGCCCTGTACCAGGAACTCCAAGGCGTTGTCGAAGCAGGCGGTGTCGGACTGGCCCTCGTAGGAGATCGGCCAGAGCTTCGAGATGTCGTTGCCGAACAGGTCGGAATCGACGCTCGCCTGCCGGGCCGCCATCCAGTTGACGTTGCCGCGCAGCGTGTTGATCTCGCCGTTATGGGCCACCATCCGGTACGGGTGCGACAGGCGCCAGGTCGGGAAGGTGTTGGTGGCGAAGCGCTGGTGCACCAGCGCGATCGCCGAGACGAAGCGCTCGTCCTTCAGGTCGAGGAAATAGCCGCCGAGCTGCGTGACCAGCACCATGCCCTTGTAGACGATGGTCCGGGTCGAGACCGAGACCGGGTAGAACTCCTTCACCCGCGGGTCGTCGAGGCCGTAGACCCGGTTGGAGATCACCTTGCGGGCGACGTAGACCCGGCGCTCGAACACGTCCTGATCGGTCACCGAAGCCGGGCGGCCGATGAAGAGCTGCCGGTGATGCGGCTCGGTCGCCTTCACGGCCACGCCGAGATCCTCCGGATCGACCGGCACGTCGCGCCAGCCGAGAAGCGGCAGCCCCTCGGACGCCAGGACCGACTCGATGATCTCCTGGATGATCGCCCGGGGCTCCTCGGCCTTGGGCATGAAGAACTGGCCGATCGCGTAGGCGCCCGCCGGCGGCAGCTCGAAGCCGAGACGCGAGCACTCCTCGGCGAAGAAGCCGTGGGGGATCTGCGTGAGGATGCCGCAGCCGTCGCCCATCTTGGGGTCGGCGCCGACCGCGCCGCGGTGGTCGAGGTTCTCGAGGATCTTCAGACCCTGCGCGACGATCGCGTGCGTGCGGCGGTCGTGCATGTCGGCGATGAAGCCGACGCCGCACGCGTCGTGCTCGTTGGCCGGGTCGTAGGCGCCCTGCGAGGCCGGCAGCGCCGGGTCGCGCACGATGAGCGGCATCGCACCGCCGCGCGGGGCGGTGGCCTGGACCGGGGAAGCGGCGGGCACTTCGGCGGCTCTGCGTTGCGACATGCTTCGATTCGTCCTTCCCTCGCCTCGTCCGTCCCTGGACGCGTCGCCCATAGACGGACCCCGCCTTAAGACTCTACGAGCATGTTTCGTGCCCGCAGGCCGTCGGCACCAGCCGCTCCGACCTCATGTCGCAGGCCTTCCGGCCGGTCCACGGGGACGCGTCCAGGCGCTTGCGTTCATCGAGGACCCTGCCGCTCGGAGAGCGGCGCGCTGGCGCGCCCAGATCCGTCTGCCGGATGTCTCGCCTGCGTGCGAGTCGGGAGACGACCGGGGTGCACGGCCGATGGGACAGTTGTGCTGTCCTAAGTCGCGAAATTGCCAGATTGAAATGCTTTCAGCAAGAGACCGTCGGCGCTGGGTTCCGGGGTGCGGTCCAGTCGCCGGACCCGGCCTCCGCAATCTCGCCCGAATCGCACGCTCTACCGGCCAGGCCGAGCACAAGCGGCATGCGGGGCAACGACCTCGCCGGCATGGTCGAGGTCCGGGTTCACCGGCCCGGACCATGCCGGGACCGGACACTCTGCCGGGTCTCCAGAACGGGAACGCACAAGAGTGACGATGATCAGGACGGCGGCACGCCTGCGGACGAGCACGACCCGGGCGCTCTGCGCCGCGCTCCTGTCGGGGGGCGCCCTGCTGGGCCTCGGCCACGGCGCCAGCGCCCAATTCTTCGAGGAAGAGGTGATGCCCCCGCGGGTCGTGGCGTGGCGCCTGGCCGACCAGGGCTTCACCGGACTGAGCCGGCCGCGCTACGATGGCCGCGTGTATGTGGTCGAGGCGGTGAGCCCGGCGGGTGCTCCGATGCGGCTGTTCGTCGATCCCGCCAGCGGGGGGATCGTGGGCCGTCAGCGGCTCGGCGCCCCCGACACCTACGCGCGCCTGGAACGCCCCGCCCCCGGCTTCGGCTGGACCGAGGAGGAGGCCGGGCGCCGGCCGATCCCGCGTGCGCCCGGGGAGGTCCCGGCCCTGCGGCTCCCGCACCGGCCGTCCGGCGAAGCGCTGCGGCCGGAGGGCGGCCCCGACGGCGTCAATCCCGACGGCGTCGGCCGGAGCATGCCGCCGCGGAAGGTCGCACGCGCCGTACCGCCGCGGGCGCCCGAGCTGCGCACGGTCCATCGCACATCGCCCGAGGCGCCGGCCCCGAAGATCGCCCCCGCCGACGCCGCTAAGACCGAGACGCCCGAGACCAAGTCGGCAACGATCGAGAAGGCGCCGTCAGCAAGTCCTGTCGCCCCCGCGGACAATCCGGCCAGGCCGGCCGAGGCCGCCGTCGCCGAGGCGGCCAAGCCCGCCGTCAAGGACTGGAAGGACCCGCCCACCGACCGGAAGCCCGTCCGGGTGATCAGCGGCGCCACCGTCGTCCCGGGCGCGTCGGAGAAGGAGCCGGCCGCGGCGCCATAGCGCGCTACGCGTCGGCGAGCCGCTCTGCGCCGGTGAAGACCGTGACCGTGTCGGCGCGGGCGATGGCGCAAAGGGTGATCCCGTGCGCCCGGGCGCGTTCCAACGCCAGGGAAGTCGGCGCCGAGATCGCCACGATCACGGCCGCCCCGAGACGGGCGGCCTTCTCGACCATCTCGAACGAGCAGCGGCTGGTGATCACCAGGAATCCCCGGTCCGCCCGCGCTTCCGAGCGCATCAGAGCGCCGATCAGCTTGTCGAGGGCGTTGTGGCGGCCGACATCCTCGCGCACGGCGACGAGGGTGCCGTCGAGCCCGGCCCAGGCGGCGGCGTGGACCGCCCGGGTTTCGGCACCGAGCCGCTGCGCCGCGTCGAGGCCCGCGAGGGCGCTGGCGATCGCCGGCAACGGGACCCGCAGGTCAGCGACCGCCCGCATTGCGGCCCGCGGCAAGTCGGCCAGATCCTCGATGCCGCAGACGCCGCAGCCGGTGCGGCCGCTGATCGCACGCTTGCGGGCGAGGTGCTCGCGGAGCCGGCCCGGGGCCAGATCGACATGCAGGCGCAGCCCCTCCGGCCCGGCTTCGACCCGGGTCCCGCGGATCTCGGCGGCCTCCTCGATGATCCCCTCGGTGAGGCTGAACCCGTACGCGAAATCAGCGAGATCGGCCGGCGTCGCCATCATCACGGCGTGGGGCACGCTGCCGTAGACGAGATTGACGGGGGCCTCGACCGCCAGGGCCCGGGTTCCGGACCGTTGCTCGGCACCCGCATAGGCGACGACCCGCATGGGCACGTCCACCGCACAGGGCGGCAGACCGCGGGGGCGATGATCGGTGTCGCTCGACATGCGGCCCTCCGGTGGCGTCGCGCACAGCTATCCGTCACCGCGCCGGGGAGGCAATGGCACCGACCGGCCGGAAAGCACGCGATGCGACGCTTGTGCGGTTGCACCTCGATGGCCCTTGTGGTCTGAAGCCTCGGTCGGATAATGCCGGGTGACACAACCGGTACTCCGTCACCTCGGGCCAGTCTCGCCCGGGATCGGGACGGGCGGTCCGGCGAGAGCCAGACAGACAGGGGAGCCACGAGAGGCAGATGCGGACGGTGCGGACGATCAACCGGTCACTCTGGAGCCTCGCCGCTCTCGGCGCCCTGCTCTTCCCGTCAGCCGGCGCACAGGCCGCTGGCTTTGGCCAGCCGGTGCCGTGGGAGATGAGCCGGCAGATCCCGGTCACTGAGAACGCCCGGGATATCCTCAGCTTCGAGATCGGCCTGCACTGGCTGTCGCTGGCGATCTCGGTCTTCGTGCTGGGGCTGATCCTGTGGTGCGTCTTCCGATTCGGCGAGAAGCGCAACCCGACGCCCTCACGCACCACGCACAACACCGCCATCGAGATCGCCTGGACGATCGTCCCGGTGCTGATCCTGGTGGCCGTGGCGATCCCCTCGTTCCGCCTGCTGCGCACGCAGCTCTCGGACCCGAAGGCCGACATGATGGTCAAGGTCATCGGCCATGCCTGGTACTGGTCCTACGAGTATCCGCAGACCGAGGCCGGCGGCGGCTTCACCTTCGATGCCAACATCGACGAGGACAAGCAGCCGCGCCTTCTGCAGACCGACAACGAGATGGTCGTCCCGATCGGCAAGATCGTGAAGATCCAGGTGACGGCGGCGGACGTGCTGCATTCCTGGGCGATGCCGTCCTTCGGCTTCAAGATCGACGCGGTCCCCGGCCGCCTCAACCAGATGTGGTTCAAGGCCGACAAGGAAGGCACTTTCCACGGCCAGTGCTCCGAGCTGTGCGGCCAGCGCCACGCCTACATGCCGATCGTGGTCCGCGTGGTCAGCGAGCAGGCCTATGCCGACTGGCTGAAGGAGGCCAAGACCAAGTACGCCCGCAACGACACCGGCACGAGCCTCGCCGAGGCGCGCTGAGCCCCGGCTGACCGAACCGAACCCATCAGATCGACAAGGCACCCGAAACCATGGCTACAGCCGCAGCCCATGCCGAGGCCCACGAGGTCCACGACCACAAGCCGACCTTCTTCGCCCGGTGGTTCCTGTCGACGAACCACAAGGACATCGGCACCCTCTATCTGCTGTTCGCCTTCTGCGCCGGCATGATCGGCGCGTTCCTCTCCTTCGGCATCCGGATGGAGATGGAGCAGCCCGGGCTGCAGTATTTCTCGAATCCCGGGACCTACAACGTGTTCGTCACGGGCCACGGCCTCATCATGGTGTTCTTCATGGTGATGCCGGCCCTGATCGGCGGCTTCGGCAACTGGTTCGTCCCGCTCATGATCGGCGCGCCCGACATGGCGTTCCCGCGGATGAACAACATCTCCTTCTGGCTGACGGTGGCGGGCTTCTGCTCGCTGCTCTGCTCGCTGTTCGTCGAGGGCGCCCCGGGCGCCTCCGGTGCCGGCACCGGCTGGACCGTCTATCCGCCGCTCTCGACCGCCGGCCATCCCGGCCCGGCCGTGGACTTCGCGATCTTCGCCCTGCACCTTTCGGGGGCCGGCTCGATCCTGGGTGCGATCAACTTCATCACCACGATCCTCAACATGCGCGCCCCGGGCATGACGCTGCACAAGATGCCGCTCTTCGCCTGGGCCGAGCTGGTGACCGCGTTCCTGCTGCTGCTGTCGCTGCCGGTCCTCGCCGGCGCCATCACCATGCTGCTCACGGACCGCAACTTCGGCACGACCTTTTTCGACCCGGCCGGCGGCGGTGATCCGATCCTGTACCAGCACCTGTTCTGGTTCTTCGGTCACCCCGAAGTCTACATCATGATCCTGCCGGCCTTCGGCATCGTCTCGCACATCATCGCCACCTTCTCGCGCAAGCCGGTCTTCGGCTACCTCGCGATGGCCTACGCCATGGTGGCGATCGGCGTCGTCGGCTTCGTCGTGTGGGCCCACCACATGTACACGGTCGGCCTCTCGCTGCAGACCCAGTCCTACTTCGTGTTCGCCACGATGGTGATCGCGGTGCCGACCGGCGTGAAGATCTTCTCGTGGATCGCCACGATGTGGGGCGGCTCGATCCGCTTCACCGCGGCCATGCACTGGGCGGTGGGCTTCATCTTCCTGTTCACGGTCGGCGGCGTGACCGGCGTCGTGCTGGCCAACTCGGCGGTCGATAAGTACCTGCACGACACCTACTACGTCGTGGCGCACTTCCACTACGTGCTGTCGCTCGGCGCCGTGTTCATCATCTTCGCCGGGATCTACTACTGGTTCCCGAAGATGACCGGCCGCATCATCCCGGAATGGGCCGGCAAGCTGCACTTCTGGCTGGCCTTCATCGGCGCGAACGTCCTGTTCTTCCCGATGCACTTCCTCGGCCTGGCCGGCATGCCGCGGCGTTACGCCGACTACCCGGACGCCTTCGCGGGGTGGCACAAGGTCTCGACCTACGGCGGCCACATCTTCGGCCTGGGCATGTTCGTGTTCGTGATCGGCGTGGTCCTCGCCTTCCGCTCCAAGGAGCGGGCCGCGGACAATCCCTGGGGCGAAGGCGCGACCACCCTGGAATGGACGCTGCCCTCCCCGCCCCCGTTCCACCAGTTCGAGACGCTGCCCCGCATCGTCGACGAGCCGGGCGCGCACTGATCGATATCCGCGAGGGCCGCATTGGCGGCCCTCGCCCTTCCCCGGAGGCCGGTCGCCGGCCTCCCGGCAAGGGCGAGCGCTCAGGGCGAACCGCAGGGGCCGAGGGCCCCGCTCGCGCCCAACCTTGGAAAACGTCGATTTCCAATTTCGACCCGGCCGTGACGCGCGCGGCCGGGCACCGACACAGCAGCAGCAGACGCGATGACGAGCCTGACGAACAGCATCGGACGGGACGGTCCGGCCCCGGCCCCGGCCCTCTCGGCCGCCGGCGGGGACGTGCCGGACTATTTCGCCCTGCTCAAGCCGCGGGTGATGATCCTCGTCATCTTCACCGCACTGGTCGGCATGGTGGTCTCGCAGGGCCACGTGCAGCCGGCGATCGGCGCGATCTCGCTCCTCGCCATCGCGGTGGGTGCGGGCGCCTCCGGGTGCCTGAACATGTGGTGGGACGCCGATATCGACGCCGTGATGAGCCGGACCGCCACGCGGCCGATCCCGGCGGGCCGGATCTCCTCCGAGGAGGCCCTGGGCTTCGGGCTGTTCCTGTCGGTGGCCTCGGTCCTGGTGCTCGGCCTCGCGGCGAACGTCCTGGCCGCCGGGCTTCTGGCCTTCACCATCGTGTTCTACGCGGTGATCTACTCGATGTGGCTGAAGCGGGCGACCGCGCAGAACATCGTCATCGGCGGCGCCGCGGGCGCCCTCCCCCCGGTGATCGGCCAGGCGGTGGTCTCCGGCTCGGTCGGGATCGAGTCGCTGGTGCTGTTTGCCATCATCTTCATCTGGACCCCGCCCCACTTTTGGGCGCTCGCCCTGATCAAGGCCGAGGAATACGCCCGCGCCGGCATCCCGATGATGCCGAACGTCGCCGGCCCCGCCTCCACCCGCAGGCAGATCGTGTGGTATTCGCTGGTGCTCGCGCCTTTGGGGCTGGCACCGGTGGCGCTGGGCTTCGGCGGCCTGATCTACGGGGTGATCGGGGTCGTGGGCGGCCTCGGCATGATCGCCTTCAGCATCCGCGTCCTGCGCAACACCGCGGGCGAGGCCGAGAAGCGGGCCGCCCTCGGCATGTTCGGCTTCTCGATCCTGTATCTGTTCGCGCTGTTCTCCGCGCTCCTGGCCGAGCAGAGCTTCCACCTGTTCTACCCGGTCCTGGGCTGAGCGCCATGCCGGATCCCGAGATCCAGTACCGCCCCCTCACCCCCGAGGAGGAAGCGCGCCGCCGGAAGCGCTCGGTGGCGATCGCGCTGGCGCTCGGCGCCTGGGTCCTGCTCTTCTTCGTCCTGACGATCGTGAAGCTCGGACCGCAGATCCTGAGTCGCCCGCTCTGAGGAGACCGTCGTGACCGCACCCCGTTCGGAGGCCGGAACAGGCGCTCGGCGCACCGCAATCGCCTGCGCCGGTCTGGCGGTCGGCATGGTCGGCCTCGCCTTCGCGTCGGTCCCGCTCTACGACGCTTTCTGCAAGGCAACCGGCTACGACGGCACCCCGCGCCAGGGTCCGGCGCTGGCCGCCTCCGCGGCCCGGGCCGACGACCGCATGGTCGTGCATTTCGACACCAACGTCGCGCCGGGGCTGCCCTGGAAGTTCACCCCCGAGGCGAATAGCGTCGAGGCCACGCTCGGCGAGACCAAGACGGTGTTCTTCCGGGTTCAGAACACCGGCCCCAAGCCGACGACCGGCGTCGCGACCTTCAACGTGCAGCCCGGGCTGATGGGCGGCTACTTCGTGAAGATCGCCTGTTTCTGCTTCAACGAGCAGACGCTCAAGCCCGGCGAAACCCTCGACGTGCCGGTGGTGTTCTATGTCGATCCGGCCGTGCGCGACGATTCGAACACGGCGCATTTGTCGGAGATGACCCTCTCCTACACCTACTTCGCCGCCAAGAACGGCCAGCCGGTCACGGCGGCGGTGGCCAATTCGGCGCCGACCGGGGCGAAGCGGGATTTCTAAGCGCGGGCGCGTGACAACACGGGCCGACACCGACTAAACCTGCGGACAAGCTTGGGGCGGTTTGTGCCGCGCCCGGCCAAGAGCAAACAGCCAGCAGCGCGAGGCCGGAAGCCGGGAACGGCGCAGGGTGCGCGGGTGAGGAGCGACGGGACGATGGCCGAGGCGCACGCCAAGAATCACGACTTTCACATCCTGAGCCCGAGTCCCTGGCCGCTGATCGGGGCGTTCTCGGGCTTCCTGATGGCGTTCGGCGCCGTGTTCTGGATGAAGAGCCTCCAGATCGGCACCCTCACGCCGGGCCCGTACATCTTCGGCGCCGGGGCGATCGGCGTCCTCTACACCATGTACTCCTGGTGGAAGGACGTGGCGCACGAGGCCAATTCGGGCGACCACACCCGCGTCGTCCAGCTCCATCACCGCTACGGCATGATGATGTTCATTGCCTCGGAGGTGATGTTCTTCGTCGCGTGGTTCTGGGCGTATTTCGAGGCCGCGCTCTACACCGCCGACCCGATCCAGGCGTCGCGCGTGCAGTTCACCGGCGGCGTCTGGCCGCCCAAGGGCATCGAGGCGTTCGACCCCTGGCACCTGCCGCTGCTCAACACCCTGATCCTGCTCACCTCGGGCACCACCGTGACCTGGGCGCACCACGCGATGCTGGAGGGTGATCGCAAGGGGCTGAAATACGGCCTGTGGCTGACCATCATCCTCGGCGTGCTGTTCACCGCGTGCCAGGCCTACGAGTACAGCCATGCCGAGTTCGCCTTCGCGGGCAGCATCTACTCGTCGACCTTCTTCATGGCGACGGGCTTCCACGGCGCCCACGTGATCATCGGCACGATCTTCCTGGCGGTGTGTCTGTTCCGGGCCTATGCTGGGCAGTTCACCCCGCGCCAGCATCTCGGCTTCGAGTTCGCCGCCTGGTACTGGCACTTCGTCGACGTGGTCTGGCTGTTCCTGTTCGCCGCGATCTACGTGTGGGGCTCCGGCGTTTTCCACGGCGCCGCCCACTGAGAGACCCCTCCCGCCACTGCATGGCGGGCCTGCGAAGGGCGGCTCCGGCCGCCCTTTTTCATGTCCCGGTGCCGCGAGTCCCCATATCGAGGGCGACGACCCGGACGCGGCGCGGTCGCGGCCCCTCGGATCGGTCTGGAGTGTGCCCGTGGACCAACGCACCTATTCACCGCCGCCGCCGATCCCCACAGGCCTGCGGGGCCGCTGTCCGCGCTGCGGCGAGGGGCACCTGTTCAAGGGGTTCCTGACCCTGCGCCCCTCCTGCGAGTCCTGCGGCCTCGATTATGCGAAGTTCGATTCGGCCGATGGCCCGGCCTTCTTCGTGATGTCGATCGTCGGCCTGATCGTGGTCGGCCTCGCCCTGTGGCTGGAGATCACCTACGAGCCGCCGATCTGGGTCCATGCCCTGGTCGCCACGACGCTCTCGGTCGGTCTCAGCCTGATTCTGGTCCGCCCCCTCAAAGGCATGCTGGTCGCCCTGCAATTCAGCAACAAGGCCGAGCAGGGGCGCTTCGAGCCGTGAGCGCGGTCGCGCCCCGGGCCGCGTGGCGCGACCTCATCGCGCCCGGCCTCGCATCCCTGATCGCCCTGGCGATCCTCCTGAGCCTCGGGACCTGGCAGATCGAACGCCGGACCTGGAAGGAGGATCTGATCGCCCGGATCGTGCGGCAGACGAAGGCAGAGCCGGTGGCACCCCCTGGGCCGGCCGCCTGGGATCCCGCCCGCGACGAGTTCCGCCACGTCCAGGTTTCCGGCCGCTTCCTCAACGACCGGGAGACCCTGGTCCACGGTCTCGCCGCCGGCGAGACGCCGGGCCGGGCCCTCCAGGGCTACTATGTGCTGACGCCCCTCCGGCGGGCGGACGGCAGCGTGGTGCTGGTCAACCGCGGCTTCGTGCCCACCGAGCTGAAGGCGCAGTCCGACCGGCGGGACGGCCTGATCGAGGGTTCGACGACCGTCACCGGCATCCTGCGCGCCAGCGAGCCCCGCGGGCTGTTCGTCCCGGAGGCAGACCCCGCCCGCGGCGAGTGGTTCAACCGCGATGTTGCCGGCATCGCCGCCGCCCGCGGCGTCCCGGAGGTCGCGCCCTACCTGATCGAGGCCGACGCGGTGCCGGGCCAGACCTCCTGGCCGCGCGGCGGGCAGTTGCGGGTCGACCTGCCCAACAACCACCTGCAATACGCGTTCACGTGGTTCGGTCTCGCCGCCTGCCTGATCGGGGTCTTCTCGGTCTTCGCGTGGCGGCGCCTGCACGAGACCGATACGCCGCGCGCCGCTTAGCGGTCTCGTCTCGGACCGGGGACCGGCGCGGCGCCGATCTCGAGACTCGCATCGCCGCCGCCATCGGCTGAGCGTTGTTGGCTCCGAGATGAATCTGGCCCGATCGGATCTCTCCGAAGAAGAACGTGGCCGACAGCGCGTTGAAAAAAGCAACCTGTTCCTTTGACCTACGCATATGTGGCTGAAATATTTTCGGTTGTCTTGAGCGATCAGCCGATTTCTGAATCGTGTATTCAGTTCACGGTGGTCGACAACATGGTGACGCGGCGGGTCGTGCCGCGCAGACCAGGGAGCGCCGGATGACCAGCCACCAGAGTGCAGACGCAGCGCGCGAACCCATCCGCTTCGCCTATTGGGTGCCCAATGTCTCGGGGGGCCTGGTGATCAGCAAGATCCCGCAGCGGACGAGCTGGGATGCCGAGTACAACCGGACGCTGGCGCAGATCGCCGAGAAGGCCGGGTTCGATTACGCGCTGACGCAGATCCGCTTCACGGCGGGCTACGGCGCCGAGTATCAGCACGAATCGGTGGCGTTCAGCCATGCGCTGCTGGCGGCGACCACGAAGCTCAAGGTCATCGCCGCGATCCTGCCCGGCCCCTGGAACCCGACACTCGCGGCCAAGCAGATCGCCACCATCGCACAGCTCACCGAGGGCCGCGTTGCGGTCAACATCGTGTCGGGCTGGTTTTCGGGGGAATTCCGCGCCATCGGCGAGCCCTGGCTCGATCACGACGAGCGCTACCGCCGCTCGGAGGAATTCATCCGCAGCCTGCGCGGGATCTGGACGCAGGACAACTTCACCTTCCGTGGCGATTTCTATCGCTACAGCGACTACACATTGAAGCCGAAACCGCCGCAGCCCCTGCCCGAGATCTTCCAGGGCGGCTCTTCACGGGCGGCGCGCGATATGGCCGCCCGCGTCTCCGACTGGTACTTCACCAACGGCAACACGCCGGACAATATCCGCAGTCAGGTCGACGATATCCGTGCCAAGGCGGCGCAGAGCGGCAACAACCCGCGGATCGGCGTCAACGCCTTCGTCATCGCCCGGGACACCGAAGAGGAGGCCCGCGCCGTCCTCCGGGAGATCATCGATCACGCCGATCCGGAAGCCGTGAAGGCCTTCGGCCACGAGGTGAAGAACGCTGGCAAGGCCTCACCGGAGGGCGAGGGCAATTGGGCGAAATCCAGCTTCGAGGATCTCGTCCAGTACAATGACGGCTTCCAGAGCAACCTGATCGGCACGCCCGACCAGATCGCCGAACGGATCCTGGACCTCAAGGATGCCGGGGCCGACCTCGCGCTCCTGGGCTTCCTGCACTTCCAAGAGGACGTCGCGTATTTCGGCGCGCACGTGATCCCGCGGGTCCGCGCCCTGGAGGCCGCCCGCACCCGACGGGCCGAGGCGGCATGACCGGCCAGCGACCGCGTTCCCCTGTTTGCCCGGAGTGAGCCATGACTATCGCCGTCGAAGCACGAACTCTCGAACCGCAGGGTGCCTGCGGCGCGCCCGGCCCGGTGCCCCCGCCCGCCCCGGCTCATGTGATCCGCGACGAGGCCGAGGCGCTCGCCCTCGCGCGCAGCCTGGCGGAGGAATTCCGTGCGGGCGCCTCGGAGCGCGACCGCGGCGCGGTGCGGCCGCTGGCCGAACTCGACGCCTTCTCCCAGAGCGGGCTGTGGTCGATCAACGTGCCCCGCGCCCATGGCGGCCCCGACCTGTCCTACCGGACCCTCGCGCAGGTGATCGCGATCATTGCGGCGGCCGATCCGGCCATCGCGCAGATCGCGCAGAACCATCTCGGCATCGTGGCGGCGATCCGGACCGTCTCGGACGACGCGCAGCAGCGGCTGCTGTTCGGCGAGATCCTGCGCGGGACCCGATTCGGCAACGCGTTCTCGGAGCGGGGCACCAAGCGGGCGGCGGATTTCGACACCCGCTTCACCGATCACGGCGACCACGTCGTGGTGCGCGGCCAGAAATTCTACGCGACCGGTGCGCTCCTCGCCCACCGCGTTCCGATCGTCGCCCTCGATGAGGAGGGTCGCGCCTGGTACGCCATCGCCGAGCGGGATGCGCCGGGCCTGACCGTGATCGACGATTGGTCGAGCTTCGGCCAGCGCGGCACCGCGAGCGGCACCGTGCTGATCGAGGACGTGCGGGTGCCCAGGACGCATCTGGTGCCCGCCTGGAAGGGCTACGCGGCACCCACAGCCGACGGTGCGGTGTTCCAGATCATCCAGGCGGCCGTGGATGCCGGGATCGGCCGGGAGGCTCTGGACGACACCATCCGCTTCGTCCGCGAGAAGGCACGGCCCTGGGTCGACAGCGGTCTGGAGCGCGCCGCCGACGATCCGTACACGATCCAGGCGGTCGGCGATCTGACCATCCGCCAGCACGCCGCCGAGGCGCTGCTGGACCGGGCCGGTCTCCTCCTCGATGCGGCGGTGGCGCGGCCGGACGCGGAGAGCGTCGCGGCGGCCCAGCTCGCCGTGGCCGAGGCGAAGGTGCTGACCACCGAAGTCGCCCTGGCGGCCGCCAACAAGCTGTTCGAGCTGTCGGGCACGCGCTCGACGCTGGCGGCCGAGAATCTCGACCGGCACTGGCGCAACGCCCGGACGCATACGCTGCACGACCCGGTCCGGTGGAAATACGCCATCGTCGGCAACCACGCCCTGAACGGCATCGCCCCGCCGCTGCACGCCTGGAGCTGACGCGGGGCGTTCAGAGCACCGGCAATCCGCGGCCCTTGGCCTCTTCGCCGGGCTCGACATGGATCGTCACCACCGCCCCGGGGATGGTCGTGCCCAGGGCGATCTCCAGGCGGTCGCAGATGGCGTGCGATTCCTCGACGGTCATGACACCGGGGACCACGAGGTGGAAATCGATGAAGGTGGCCTGGCCGGCGGCGCGCGTGCGCACGTCGTGCGCCTCCAGGGCCCCCTCCCCGTGCTGCGAGATCAGCGTCCGGATCTGCGTCACCATCTCGTGCGGGGCCGCCCGATCCATCAGGCCATCCACCGATTCGCGCACCATGCGGAACCCGGACCACAGGATGTTGAGCGCGACGAGCCCGGCCACGAGGGGATCGAGAACCGGATATCCCGTCATCGCCACGGCTCCGACGCCGATCAGGACGCCGCCGGACGTCACGACATCGGAGAAAACGTGGCGCGCATCGGCGATCAGGGCCGGCGAACGCCACCGCCGGCCCCAGCGCATCAGCGCCACGGCCCAGGCCGCGTTGATGATTCCGGCCCCGAAATTGATCGCCACACCCACGGCCGGCGCGTCCAGGGGCTGAGGCGCGAGCAGTCCATAGAAGGATTCGCGCAGGATCATGAGCGCGGCCACGGCAATCAATGCGCCTTCGATGACCGCGGAGAAGAACTCGGCCTTGTGGTGCCCGTAGGGGTGATCTTCGTCCGCGGGGCGCGCCGCAACGCGCAGGGCCACGAAGGCGCCGACCGCCGCCACGACGTTGATGATGCTCTCCAGCGCGTCCGAGTACAGCGCGAGGCTGCCGGTGAGCCACGCGGCGTAGAATTTCAGGGCCGTGACGGCGAGGCCGATGCCGGCGCTGAGGAGGGCGGCTTTCTGGGTGCGGTCCATGGACGGTGCCGAACGAGGGTCGGCGCGCCCATACGGCATCAAGCTGACCCCAGGCCACGGCAAAGGTTCAACGCTGCCGAAAAGATCTTAGCCTGGGCTAAGAACGCGCTCGAAATCCTTGGTTGTCGAGCGCCAATCCTCTGCATGTTGCGGTACAAACGCCTCCCGGAGCGGCTTCCGGGCATCGGGTCTGAGCGCGCAGTCTCGCGCCTCAGAACATATGCCTAGGACGACGTGGGCCCCGGCTCCTGTCCACGCTCGGCCTCGCGCTGGCGGCTGGGCGCCGCCCTGGCACGGGCCGCCTCCGCCTTGCGCAGGAACCGGCGACGCTGCCAGGCGAAGCGCGTGGCGGCCGCCAGGGCCTCGAGGCGCAGGGCCTCGCGCTCCCAGTAGCCGAGGAGTTGCCCATCGAGGGTCACCCGCCGGGGGCGGTCGGTCGCTGCCATGGCTCTAATCCCGCGGTGCGGGCGGCTCGCCCGTTTCGGCCACGATCAGCGCTTCCGGATCCCCGCGGAAACTGCCGGCGCCGGAATTGGGTACCGGCATGGCCGGGCTGCCGAAGGGCTGGCTCGGATAGGCCGCCTCGAACTTCGCCCGGGCCTCGTCCGGACCCGCGGCCTTCAGGACGATCTCCGGCTTCCCCGGCAGGGGCCATCGGGGATCGGCGGCGTCGCGGGGGTGCACGGCATACCAGGGCATCGACGGGGCGTCTCGCTTCTCAGGTGACTGCGGAAACGGGCCCGCCCCGCCGCGGTTCCGCGGTTGAAACCGCGTGCGGTTCAGTGCAGGCAGCCCGCGATGCGCGTGGACCTGTTCGATTTCGACCTGCCGGAGACCAGCATCGCCCTGCGCCCGGCCGAGCCGCGCGATGCCGGGCGGCTTCTCGTGGTGCGACCGGGCGCCTTGCCGGACGACCGGACCGTCCGCGACCTGCCCGGCAGCCTGCGGGCCGGCGACGCCTTGGTCTTCAACGACACACGGGTGATCCCCGCGCGGCTCCACGGGGTGCGCACCCGGCCGGGCGCTCCCGGGCAGCGCACCGAGGCGATGCTGCATCTGCGCGAGGGGCCTGCGCGCTGGCGCGCCTTCGCCCGCCCGGCCAAGCGGCTCGCTCTGGGCGACACGCTGCGCTTCGGCGACCTGTGCGCCGTGGTCGCCGGGAAGGGCGAGGCCGGCGAGGTGGTGCTCGACTTCGATCGGGCGGGTGCCGCGCTCGACGCCGCCATCGCGGCGGAGGGCGCCCTGCCGCTGCCCCCCTACATCGCCGGCAAGCGCGCCACGGATGCGCGGGACGTCACCGACTATCAAACGGTCTACGCCCGGAAACCGGGCGCCGTGGCAGCGCCTACGGCCGGGCTGCATTTCTCCGAGGCGCTGCTCGCGGATCTCGACGCGGCCGGGCTGCGGCGCCACCACGTCACCCTGCATGTCGGCGCGGGGACCTTCCTGCCGGTCAAGGCCGAGGATACGGCGGACCACCGCATGCACGCAGAGGTCGGCGACCTGGACGCCGCCACCGCCGAGGCGCTCAACGCCGCCCGGGCCGGCGGCGGCCGGATCGTCGCGGTGGGGACCACGGCCCTGCGCCTGCTGGAGAGCGCCGCCGACCCGGACGGACGGCTCTCGGCCTATTCCGGCACCACCGACATCTTCATCACGCCGGGCTACCGGTTCCGGGCCGTGGATGCCCTGGTGACGAACTTCCACCTGCCGCGCTCGACGCTGTTCATGCTGGTCTCGGCCTTCTCGGGCCTGGAGACGATGCGGGACGCCTACGCGCACGCGATCCGATCCGGCTACCGCTTCTACTCCTACGGCGACGCCAGCCTGCTCTTCCCCGGCCCGCGCGCGGATCTGCCATGACCGACCCTGCCCCCTTCGGCTTCACCCTGCAGGCGCAGGACGGCGCGGCCCGCACCGGCGCGATCACGACGCCGCGTGGACAGATCGGGACCCCGGCCTTCATGCCGGTGGGCACGGCCGCGACCGTCAAGGCGATGTATCCCGGGCAGGTCCGCGACCTCGGTGCCGACGTGGTGCTCGGCAACACCTATCACCTGATGCTGCGCCCCGGCCCGGAGCGCATGGCCCGCCTCGGCGGGCTGCATCGGTTCATGAATTGGGACCGGCCGATCCTGACCGATTCCGGCGGCTTCCAGGTGATGTCGCTGTCCGCGTTGCGGAAGATCGACGAGCAGGGCGTCACCTTCCGCTCGCATATCGACGGCACCGCCCACCACATGAGCCCGGAACGCTCCATCGAGATCCAGGGACTGCTCGGGTCCGACATCCAGATGCAGCTCGACGAATGCGTGCGCCTGCCGGCGGAGCACGGGGCGATCGAGAAGGCCATGCACCTGTCCCTGCGCTGGGCCGAGCGGTGCCGCGTCGCCTTCGGCGAGCAGCCGGGCCGGGCCCTGTTCGGCATCGTCCAGGGCGGCGATGTCCCGGCCCTCCGGATCGAGAGCGCCCGGGCGCTCACCGACCTCGACCTCAAGGGCTACGCGGTCGGCGGCCTCGCGGTCGGCGAGCCGCAGGCGGTGATGTTTTCCATGATCGAGACCGTCGAGCCGCATCTGCCGAGGGCCAAGCCCCGCTACCTGATGGGCGTCGGCACGCCCGACGACATCCTGGGCGCCGTCGCCCGCGGCATCGACATGTTCGATTGCGTGATGCCGACCCGCGCCGGGCGCCACGGCCTCGCCTATACGCGCCACGGCCGGGTCAACCTGCGCAACGCCCGCCATGCCGAGGACACGACGCCCCTGGACGAAGCCTCGACCTGCCCGGCGGCGCGGGACTATTCCCGGGCCTACCTGCATCATCTGGTCCGGTCGAACGAGATCCTCGGGATGATGCTGCTGACCTGGAACAACCTCGCCTATTACCAGGACCTGATGGCAGGCGCCCGGGCGGCGATCCGGGCCGGAACCTTCGCGGCGTACTGCAGCGGCACCCGCGAGGGCTGGGCGCGGGCCGAGCGGGAAGCCGCGTGAGGCCGCCTCACGGGTGGGCCAGCACCCGGTAGACCCCCGCCGGGTCGTCCGCGCCGGTCGCGACGGCGGCCTTCAGATCCGCCACGATCCGGGCCGCCACCGGCAGGCGGTAATGCAGCGCGTCCCAGTAATTCGCGTCCCGGGTCGTGAGCGGCGAGGCGATCCGGAAATCCACCACCGTCGCGCCATGCCCGGTTCCGATCGTGGCGACCCGGACCTTGCAGGCCGCCTCGCGCCGGCCCGCCGCCGTCCCGGGCGCGCCCTGCGCGGCCGCGTGGACCGGCATGAAGACCAGAAGCTTCAGCACCCCCGGGGGCACGCGGCTCAGGAACCGGTCGAGGCGATCGAGCGCCGGCATGGGCGCGTCCGGCGGATCGCCGGGTGCCGCCGGATCCGAGGCGCCGGCACCGATATGCGCCCGGGCCCGCTCGATATCGTACCGATTTTCCGGCGGCGTGAAGACCGCGTAGCCGTCTGACCGGATCCGGGGGCGGGCCAGCCCGAAACGCGCGAGCCCGACCCGGGCCGCGGCCGTGACGGCGCGCAGATTGACCTGTCGCAGCACGCCCCAGGGCGTCCCCTCCGCGTACAGCCAGTCCGGAAACGCGTTGGCTGTGCGCGCGGGGGGATCGGCCGCGCACCACGTCGCGTCCAGCCCGAACAGGATTGCACGCACGGGCCGCCGCGCCAGGAACAGCGTGGCCAGACGAAGCTGCTCGTCGGGGGTGGCGGCGTTCATGGCGAGGTTGGCGAACCGCGCATCGAAGGCGCCGTCGAGTGCGTCGGGGTCGAGCAGGCGCGCGGTGGAGGTGCCGAAGACGGCCGCGTCGAAGGGGCCGCCGCGGGCGATCTGCGGGTAGGCCAGACGCTGGTTGGCATCCATGATCGGGCCGGGCGGGTGGCCTGGCGCGGCGCGCAATCCGTAGGGATCGAGCATCGCCACGGACGCGATCACCGAGACGCCGAGGAAGGCCGCGACGGCGATGACCGTACGGGCGAAGCCGGCCCACGCCGCGGCGGCGCCCGCTACGTCATGAAGGTGTTTCGGCGATCGCGATGCCATGGAGGGCATTCTTACCCGTCCGGCACGTCGCCGCCGAGGTCCATGCGTTCGATTCGCGAGCCGGCTCTAGCGCCCTGACAGGCGGTCACCGGCCTTCGGACGATCCGCCGGTCGCTAGCCGTCGACGCTGACCGCCACGGACATGTCCAGGAATGCGTCCGCCGGTCCGCGGAAGCTTCCCACCAGCGGCATGGCAAGACGGATGTCGCGGGCCACAGCCACCGGGATCAGATGCGCGCCGCCGACGCTCCGGTTCGTCGGATCGAAGGTGATCCAGCCCGCGCCCGGCAGAAAGATCTCCGCCCAGGCATGCGTGGCCCCCGAATCGGCCGAGCCCAGCAGGGTTCGCGACGGATCGTGGAGATAGCCCGAGACGACCCGGGCCCCGAAGCCGAGGCTGCGCACCGCCTCAACGAGGAGCGTCGCGAGATCCCGGCAGGAGCCCATCCGGAGGGACAGGGTCTGGCTCGGTGACTGCGTGCCCTCGTCCTCGCGAACCTGATAGGCGATGGCGTTCCCGACGCCGGCGTTGAGGTCCTTCAGCAGGGACAGGGTGTCGGTCGGGTAGGAGGCCACGAAGCCCTGCGCCCAGTCCCGCAGGCTCGGAGTGCCCTCCGGATGCTGCAGGATCGTCAGCGCCCCGAGATCCGTCCACTCGTCGTCCGTGTAGCGGAAGGGGAACGTGATCGCAGAGGCCGCGATGGCGAAGACCGGGTAGGCGGCGGCGGACAGCACCACCCGGGACAGGCACTCCACCACGAGGCTGTCGGCCTCGGAGCTGAACGTCGCCGTCGCGACGGCATTGCCCGCGACGTCCTGAGCCCAGGTGACGGCGGCATCCGGCGACAGGGTGACGGCACTCGACAGCACCCGCAGCTCGTGGCTCTCCCGGGGTCGCATCATCAGCCGGTGCGGCCCGAGGGTCACCGGCTGGCGATAGCGGTATGTCGTCCGGTGCCTGATGCTGATCTCGACCAACGGACCATCCCGAATCTGGCGCTGTCGAGGCTGGGTGTCCCGACGTTCTGGGGTTAGCTTAACACGTCGCCGACCAAAGGCTTACATTTCAGTATAGCAGTCGTCGCCCACCAAAGATTGGCGTTAAAACTGGTGGCTGCGACAAATCTATTTTGTCTTGAATGCAACCGTAGTGGCCCTGGTACGCGTTGGAGTAAGTGAATCATTTTAATCCGGGGGCTGCGCCCCACGCCCTTGTCGTCGATGACGACGCCCTGATTCTGATGGAGGCGACCGGCATCCTGGAGGATGCGGGCTTCCAGGTCCTTGAGGCGACGAACGTCGCCCAGGCGCTGAAGGTCCTGGATCGGCACAACGGCGCGGTGCAGCTCCTCTTCACCGATGTCCAGATGCCGGGGGAGGCGGACGGATTCGACCTGGCGCGGGAAACCGCCGAGCGGTGGCCGCATATCACGGTGGTCGTCGCCTCGGGTCGGCTGAAGCCCGGACCGGGGGACCTGCCCAAGGGCGCGACGTTCATCGGCAAACCGTTCAGTCCCGAGATCGTCCGGCATCACGTGCGCGAGACGATGCCCGACGAGAAGCATCCCGACCTGCTCCGGCGATCGTAGGCGCGGTGCGACAGGCGCTGAGCCGTGTCGGCGGGCAGAGAGCCGGGTTCAGGGCTATCTTTGTCCGCCTCGACGGTGCAGACTGTCGACACTGCCGGATTGGTTGACCCAGGCTCCGGTGGCTGAGGGCTCGTGCCCCCGCCTGCGATGGACAGGCGCGCGTGGCAGACCTCATCAAGTTTCCCGCCAAGCCCCGGGCGCGGCATGCGCGCCGGACCTATCAGGTCCATCGGTTCGCTTCGAGCGGCAGCGTGCTCAAGACTTGTGTCATCACGGCCCGCAACGACGGTGACGCCGAGCGTCAGGCGGTCGGCTTGATCGAGGGGCATCGTGCCGAACTCTGGGCGAGCGATCGCCTCGTTGCGGTGTTCGGCACGCTCGGGAGCCCGATCGCAAGCTCGATCCGGCTGCTGGGGGACGAGCCGACGATCCAACCCTGAAGGCGGCACCGTTCCGACTGCAACCCTTCCTCAAGGAGCGAGACCATGGCGACCGAAAAGAAGCGCGGAAACCGCGAGACCAAGAAGCCGAAGGCCCCCGTGCCGAAAACCAACGCGGCGGCACCGTCGACCAAGGGCACCGTCGCAGCGGCCATGAAGACCGCCGGACGAGGCTGAAGCGAAGGCCGCATCGAGTCGCCGGCCGACCCGATCGAGGCGGACCGGCCGCGGCGGTTCCGAATACATCGCTGCGGGCACGATCCGGTTTACGCGGTGGACACTGCGCTCACCATCCGGGGCGAGAGGTCGTCGTCGCGGATCTCATCGGGGACCCGAGACTGATCTCGCCTCATCCGGTGTGACCGCTTCCGGACCCCGCATCAGAGAGCTCTGGCGAGACCTGCCTCCAGGGCCAGCGCGCTCGCCGTCTGCTGAGAGAGACGGACGCCGGTCGGCTCGACATCCGCATCGGCCTTCACGGCACGACGCACCACGGCGAGCGCATCGTCCTCGGACGTCGTGATCGCGGCGTAGAACATCACCAGACGTCCGGACAGTTCCGCGTCGTCCGGACGCGAGACCTTCAGGATGTAGGCCGTCTGGTTGGGTTCGATGATGGCGACATCGGGGGCGGGTGGATCGGCCGTCGACATGGTCGGGTCCTAGATGCTCAGACGCTTCGTATTCGCGGCGACGTGCTCGCGGTAGCGCGCGATGACGGCTTCAGGCGATCCGCCGAACATGAGGGTGCCCATCGCCTCTGCCGCGGCGTCGACCTTTTCCGCGATCATCGACTGCGCCTCGGCCAATCCCTCGCGGCCGCCCCAGGCCAACCGGACGAGCCGCAACTCGATCACACGCTGCGACTCGATCGCCAGCATCAGAGACGACAGGAACGGATTGTACACAGCAAACTCCTCGCCAAGGCACTCACAGTCACGATCAAACGTGGCTGGAGCTGCGACCGATCCGCCTTGCAAATGCATGGCAGACCCGCCCTCCCGATCCGACCGACAAGGAACGATTGCGGGTCCTGCATCCGTCGAGCATCGGGATCATGCGTGCGTCGTGTTGCCAATCCGACAAACGGCGTCCCCTCCACACGGCATTTCTTTCGTCCGCCGACAACCACCTTTGGCGAGGATGGGTCGTCGCACGCGACGTTGCCTTGCAGGTCGTGACCAGGCGGAGACGATCCGTGATCCCGGGCGAGCCCGCCTCAGGAGGCGCGAACGAGTTCGCCTTCGCGCGCAGCCCGCTCGCCGAGATCGGACCGGATCCGGTAGGTCGGCTCGCCCGAACGGTCATCCGGCGTGAGCCGGACCACTTCGAAGAGACCGTCGACGACGCTCTTGTTGCCGGAGTAGCTGAGGCCGAGCTGCCGGACGTGCTGGCCGACCTTGAATTTGTGAGACATGTGCCGTCCTCCAGGGAAGCGCTTTGAGGGGTCGGAACGGCCTATCGGCGGGTTCTGGCCTTGCGAGCCGCGAAGCGTGCATCGCGCGCGGCCTTCTGTTCGGCGGCCTGGGCTGCCTGCCGCTCGGCCGTCTCCGCCGCGTTGCGGATGAGTTCAGCCGCGGCGCGCTCGCTCTCAGCCTGGATTTCGGCTTCGCGCCGGGCCTCGTCGGCGACTCGGGCGGTTTCCCGCTCGGCGTTCCGCACATCGCGCGCCTCGACCACGGCCTGTCGGGCGGCCTGCTGTGCGAGGACGGCCGGATCATCGGCGGCCGGACGTGCCCGGAATCGGTCGAGCGTGGTCTGCCGCGCCTTGGCGACTGCCTCGATACGATCAACGAGCTGACTTGTCTTGTATTGGCCCACGAATTCTCCTCATGCACGCCAGACCTCAGATCCGGCGGCCGAACATAGATGAAGCCGTTCCGGGGGGAACGGCTTCGCAACTCGTTCCGAAGGACGAGTGAGGCTCAGGCGGCCTGAAGGCTGCCGGCCGACTGCTTACCGCTGCGACGGTCGGTCTCCATCTCGTAGGAAACCTTCTGACCCTCGGTCAGACCCTGCATGCCGGCGCGCTCGACGGCGGAGATGTGAACGAACACGTCCTTGCCGCCATCATCCGGCTGAATGAAGCCGAAGCCCTTGGTGTCGTTGAACCACTTGACGGTGCCGATGCTCATAGGTGTTCCATATCATTATAGGCAAACGAAGAGGTCGAGCGCACACGTTGCACGCGCCCGGTCGCTGGTCGTCGAAAATGGGAGAGATGCAGAGCGCTCGCCCTGTTCAGGCGATGCGGCCGAATATCTGGCCAACAGTCGATTTCTTACCTGTACGCCATCGAAGCCACAATAACAACCGCACAATGCGAACGGGCGACATTTGGCGAGTGGCGAAGCAGCGATCCGCGCTGCGTCTCCGAAGCTGCCTGCCGAATGACGGGTTCCTGAAAATCTTGTGTCGGGCGACCGCCTCGTCCTGCAAAACGACCGTGTCAGTCGCGACTATCGTTCCTGAAGCCGGCACCGGCCGCCGGACAACGTCGCCTTGACTTCAAAGACGTGAACCCCGTCCCGCCTTTGAGGCCTGGTCCAATCCGGGCGATCAGATTCCGACGCTGGCCGCACCAGCTGCAGCGGCTTGTTCGACGGAGGCGCCACCGCGCAACGCCATGGCGATGGCTGTCGACATGGCATCGATTGCGAGCGCGCGATCCTGACCGTAATCGTAGGAGCTATTGTTACCGGAACTCAGCCGCGCATAGTAGCTGTCGGGAAAGCGTTTATCGATCCGCGACTTCAGCATCCGCGCGGCGGCATTGTAATCGTCTTCGAAATTTCTAGCCTTCGTCGAATAATCGCCCTCGAACCGACCGGCTTCGCGCTGCTTCGCCATCACGCCGGCTTGACGCGCCTTTGTCTGGGCGAGAAAGAAGCCGATGATCTTGCCGATCAGCCACCGAACTACGGGCATTAACACCTCCTACGATTTCGGCGGGACAACGCGTGAGGACGGGATTGGCAACGCGGGTGCGCCGCCGCGATGCTGCAGCGGAGGTTTTTCTGGGGGGAGGCTCGTGGACCGGCCTGAAGTCGTTGCCTGCGCTGCGATCCTTGGATGTCGATCGAACAGGCTGACGGATCGACGGCCTTCTTCGCAGACGGGTGTTCAGCGAGATCTGCTCGCTCGATCCCGGCACACAGGCGGGCGCCGTCACGGCGGCCTCTGCCGAGATCAGGCCACCGGCGACCTAAGTCCGGACCATCCGATGACGACCCGAGCCCGAACGCCATGAGGGCTTCGGAAGAGGTTGATGCTGAAGCGGAGGTGACTCAAAGAACGGCATTTATGCAGGAAGGCTGTCGGGGCAGCCGTTCCAAGCCGATCCAAGTGATGGTCGGAGTGGCAGGATTTGAACCTGCGACCCCCACGTCCCGAACGTGGTGCGCTACCAGACTGCGCTACACTCCGAAGGCCGTCCCGCATCTCTGTCGAGGCCGGCGAGCGGGCTTATAGCCGTGCCGTCGGCGCGCCGCAAGCGCGGTCTCGCCGCTTTCAGCCGAGACGGTCGGCCCAGTCGATGGACAGCGTGTGATGTCGAATCGTCGCCCCGACCGCCCGCACCGCCACGGTGGCGGCATAGCCGGGGCCAGCCTCGACGGACGCCAAGGTCCAGGCGGCGCCCCCGCGCAGCAGCCGGGGCGGCGCGGGCGGCAGGGTCACGCTGAAGCTGTCGAGGGCGGCGGACAGGCCCGTGCCCAAGGCCTTCACCACCGCCTCCTTGCGCGTCCACAGCCCGAAGAACGCCCGCTCGATCACGTCGGGCGGCAGCGCCGCGAGGGCGTTGGCTTCATCCGCCGCGAAATGCGACCGCGCGATCCGCAGGGCGTCCGGGATCGGCCGGAGCATCTCGATATCGACGCCGATCGCAGCCGCGTCGCAGAGGCCGATGAGCGCCCGGGAGCCGGAATGCGAGAGGTTGAAATCGGCGCCGGCCCCGGCCGGACCGACCAGCTCTGGCTTGCCGGTCGCTTTGGCATTCAGGCGGATCTCGGAGGGCGCGCATCCCCGCGCCGCTGCCAGGATCAGCCGGAGGGCGGCGTGGCTCGCGATGAAGCGGGCCCGGTCCGCCGGCCGCAGGAATCGTTCGGCGCGGTCCTGCTCCGGTCGATCGAGGACATGCGCGCATCGCGCGAGGCGGTCCGGCGCCACGGCGAGGTCCACCAGCCACACGTCCGCCGCGCTCAAGCGACGCCTCGCGACAAACGGCGGCCCGGGCTAAGGTCAAGGAAACGTGCGGGCACGGGAGCGCATCCGGTGAAGGCGGCATGAGGAGCATCGCGCCGCGTCGCGCAGTCAGCAAGGGCCGGAGCGCTTGAGCGGGCAGACCGCGCTCCGTGCCGAGGGCACCGTGCGGCAGAATCTGAGCCTCGCCGGGCGCCGCACCCGCTACGGTGTCTTCTTCGCCACCTACCTCTACCAGGGGCTGATCGCCGGATTCTCGCTGACCGCCTTGGCCAACCATCTCACCGCGCGGGGCGTCTCGGCGGCGGAGATCGGCGTGCACTTCGCCCTTGCCGGCCTGCCCTGGACCCTCCAGCCGATCCTGTGGGGTCCGGTGGTCGACCGGGCCGGGGATTCCCGGATGGGCCGGCGCCGGATCTTCGCCGTCGCGGCGATCCTCGGGTGCCACGCCACCCTGGCGCTCCTGTTGTGGGGCGGCGAGGATCGGATCGGCTGGCTGGGCCTGATCTTTTTCGCGCACAGCCTGTGTGCCGCCCTCCTCGACACCGCCTGCGACCGGATGATCATGGACCACGTACCGGCGGGCGAGCTCGGACGGGTGAGCGGATGCACGCGGGCGGGGGTCGTGGTCGGGACCAGCCTCAGCGCCGCGGCCTTCGCCTGGATGCTCGCGGCCTACGGGCTCGCCGTGAGCGCGCGCTGGCTCCTCGCGGCCGCCATCCTGGCGAGCCTGCCGATGGTGCTGATCCGCGAGGCGCCGACCGATGCGCTCGCCGCGCCGAGCCGGCGCGGACCGGCGCCGCGACGCCTCCCGTTCCGCCGCTTCCTGCGCCGGCTCGTCGCCAGCCTCCGGCGGCCGAAGGCCCTCAGGCTCCTCGCCCTGTGCTTCGGCCTCGACGGTGCGCTGGGCCTGTTCGAACTGCCCTTCTCGGTGGATCTGCTCCAGCGCCAGGCCTGGGATCCGGCCGCCCTCTCGCGCCTTCAGGCCGGGCTCGCGCTGGCGAGCGGCACGGCCGGCGCGCTGGCGGTCGGGATCTGGTCCGACAGAGCGGGGCCGGTCCAGCCGCTGCGCGCGCTGCTGCTCGCCAGCGCCATCACCTTCGTGGCCGCCGGCGCCCTGCTCGGCGCGGGCCTCGTCGGGTCGGCCGGACCGGTGATCCTGGCGCTGACCGACATGCTGCCGGGCCTGCTGATCGTCGCGCTGATGCCGGCCCTGCTCCAGGCCAGCCGCGGGCGCGCGGGGGCAGCCACGCAGTTCGAGGTCTACATGGCGGCGATGAACCTGGGTTCCGTCGCCGGCACCGCGCTCGCCGGCTGGCTCGCGCCGATCCTTCCGCTGTCGGCGGTGGCGTTCTTCGTGGCGATCGTCTTTCTCGGCGGGTTCCGGGTTGCGGGCCGCGGCGATCTGCTCGCCGGCCGTGGATGAGGGAAACCGGGGACGCCGCCTTCCAGCCGGCTCCCGGCGGGCGCCCGATGGGGTAGAACGCCGCCATGGCCGCCGCGCAATCCGATCCGCCCGAACTCGACCTGACCGCCGGGGAGGCCCGCGCCGAGCACGCGCGGCTGTCGGAGGCGATCCTGGAGGCCGACCGGCTCTACCATCAGGAGGACGCACCGGAGATCTCGGACGCGGATTACGACCGTCTGCGCCGCCGCCTGGAGGCGATCGAGGCCCGCTTCCCCGATCTCGCCGGCACCGGCGCGGCCGGCACGGCGGTGGGGGCGAAGCCCTCGGAGAAGTTCGCCAAGGTGCGGCACGCGGTGCCGATGCTGTCGCTCGGCAACGCGTTCGACGACGCCGAGGTCGCCGAGTTCACGGCCCGGGTGCGCCGGTTCCTGGGGCTCGCCGAGACTGCACCCCTGGCCTTCACGGCCGAGCCGAAGATCGACGGCCTGTCCCTGTCCCTGCGCTACGTCGGCGGGCGGCTCGACACCGCCGCGACCCGCGGCGACGGCGAGGTCGGCGAGAACGTCACCGCCAATGCCCGGACCGTGAAGGACATCCCGGACAAGCTCGCCGGCGCGGGCTGGCCGGAGATCTGCGAGGTGCGGGGCGAGGTCTACCTGTCCCACGCCGATTTCGCCGCCATCAACGCCCGGCAGGAGGCGGCCGGCAAGCCGCTCTTTGCCAATCCGCGCAACGCCGCCGCCGGCAGCCTGCGCCAGCTCGATCCGGGAATCACCGCGTCCCGGCCGCTCAAGTTCTTCGCCTATGCCTGGGGCGAACTCGCGGCGCCGATCGCGGAGACCCAGTCCGACGCCCTGCGGCGTTTCGCGGCCTGGGGTCTGCCGGTGAACCCGCTCACCAAGACCGTCACCGACATCGCCGCGATGCTGGCCCATTACCGCCGGATCGAGGCGGACCGGGCCACGCTCGGCTACGACATCGACGGTGTCGTCTACAAGGTCGACGACCTCGCCCTGCAGAAGCGGCTCGGCTTCGTCTCGCGCTCGCCGCGCTGGGCGCTGGCCCATAAGTTCGCCGCCCAGGAGGCGACGACGGTGGTCGAGGACATCGTCATCAATGTCGGCCGCACGGGGTCGCTGAACCCGCTGGCCAAGCTCAAGCCCGTGACGGTCGGCGGCGTCGTGGTCTCCAACGCGACCCTGCACAACGAGGGCTACGTGAAGGGCGTCGGAGCCGACGGCGAACCGATCCGCGACGGCCGCGACATCCGCGTCGGCGACACCGTGACGGTGGTGCGGGCCGGCGACGTCATCCCGAAAGTCATGGACGTCGACCCGTCCAAGCGCCCGGCCAACGCGCAGCCCTTCGCGTTCCCGGAGACCTGTCCGGCCTGCGGCAGCCGCGCCGTCCGGGCCGTCAATCCGCGCACTGGCCGGCCCGATGCGATCCGCCGCTGCACCGGCGGCCTGATCTGCCCGGCGCAGGGGGTGGAGCGCCTGAAGCACTTCGTGTCGCGCAACGGTTTCGACATCGAGGGATTCGGGGAGACCTATGTGGAGGTCCTGTTCGAGGCCGCGCTGGTGCGCCAGCCCGCGGACCTGTTCCGTCTCGACTTCGACACGCTGAAAGCCGCCATCGTGGCCCGGCGCGAGGCGCTCTCGGCCGAGCGGCGCGCCGAATCGGGGTCGGCGGAACCGCCCAAGAAGGCCGCAAAGAAGAAGGGCGAGGACGACGACAAGGCGATCAGGAACCTGCTCGCCGGCGTAGAAGCGCGCCGCAGCATCCCGATGCACCGCCTGCTGTTCGCCCTGGGCATCCCGCAGATCGGCGAATCCACCGCCAAGGCCCTGGCCAAACGCTTCCGCGACATGCCGTCGCTGGTCGCCGCCATCGCCGAGGCGGGCGCCGCGCAGCCCGGCCCGGACTGGATCGAGCTGACCGCGGTGCCACGGGTCGGCGGCACGACCCGGGATCGCCTGCTCGAGCTGGGCTTCCCGGAGGACGGCGAGATGCCGGCGAAGGAGCGGGCGCGGCTGAGCGCGCCCCAGCGCGAGAACCTCCTCGCCCATTACGGGGATCTGGACGCCGTGCGGGCGGCGCTCGATCGGGCCGGCGGGCAGCGCCCGGGCGACGCCTACCGGGTCTTCGCCGATGACGGCGAGATCGGCCCGGTGGCCACGGAGGCGCTGATCCTGTTCTTCTCCGAGCCGCACAACGCCGATGCGGTCTCGGCCCTGCTCGCTCAGGTCGAGGTGGAGCCGATGGAGCAGGCTGCCGCGGCCTCGGCCTTCGCGGGCAAGACCGTGGTGTTCACCGGCACCCTGGAGAAGATGACCCGCAACGAAGCCAAGGCGGTGGCCGAGCGGCTCGGCGCGAAGGTCTCCGGTTCGGTCTCGGCCAAGACCGATCTGGTGGTGGCCGGTCCCGGCGCCGGCTCGAAGCTGAAGGACGCGGAAAAGCATGGCGTCCGGGTCGTGTCGGAGGACGATTGGCTCGCGATGGTGGCGCAGGGTTGAAGCGGGATTCCGCTCGGCCTAAACCGGCCGGAGAACACCCCGAGAACTCCCACCCCGCACGGTCGATCCGCGATGACGGTCCTGGCCCTCGACTTCGAGACGGCCAACGAGCGGCGCGACAGCGCCTGCGCGGTGGGGCTGGCCTGGATCGCCGACGGCCGCATCGTGCGGCGGGAGAGCCACCTGATCCGCCCGCCGGAGATGCGCTTCGCGCCGGGCAACATCCGGGTCCACGGGATCCTGCCGTCGAACGTCGTCGACGCGCCGGATTTCGCCGGCGCGATGGCGCCGTACCTGGACGACCTCGCGGGCGGGCTGATCCTGGCGCACAATGCCAGCTTCGACATCGGCGTTCTGCGCGCCGGCCTCGCCCGGGCCGGCCTGCCGGTTCCGGATCTCGCGTATCTGTGCACGGTACAGGTCGCGCGCCGGGTGTTCCCGGCTCCGGAAGGCTGCGGCCTCGGCAAGGTCGCCCGGCGCCTCGGCATCCGCTTCGAGCATCACGATGCCGGCGAGGATGCCTATGCCTGCGCGGCGATCGCGCTCGCCGCCATGCGCGAGACCGGGACGCCGGACGTGCACGGCCTCGCGGCGGCGATCGGCGTGCCCATCGCCCGGGTCGCCGGCGGACCGCCCCGCCCCCGTCGGACACCGGGCGCGATCAGCGGCCGGGCGCTCGCCGCCTTCCCGGCCGCCCCCTCGGCCCTGAGCTTCGCCATGCGGGGATCGACCGGCAACCGGTACGATGTCGTTCTGGAGGAGCGGGCCGGCGGCCCGCAGCTGCGCTGCACCTGCAGAGCCGGCGGCTTCGGGATGCGCTGCCGCCACGTGAAGGCGCTGGAGGTGGGGGACATCACCGACCTCCTGTCCGACAACGCCACCGATGTGGCGCTGCTCGCCCGCATGCTCGGGGTGCAGGCGCGGGTGGCGTAGCGCGGCGACAACGCCCGCACGCTGGATCCGAGGCCAGTCACGCCGCGTCGAGGCAGGCTCGGAAGGCCGCCACCGCACGGTCGACGTCGCCGGCACCGATATGCCGGTGCGTCACCAGGCGCAGACGCCGCTCGCCCAAGGGGCGGGTCAGGATCCCGGCGGCCTCGAGATCGGCGATCCAGCGGGCGCTGTCGCGGTGGGTCCCGGTGAGATCGACCTGGACGATGTTGGTCTGCGGGATGCTCGCGACGATGCGGGAGCCGAGCGTGTTCAGCCCCGCGCTGAGCCGGCGCGCCGTCGCATGGTCCTCTGCGAGCCGGGTCCCCATCACGGTCACCGCCTCCAGGCCGGCCGCCGCGACGATCCCGATCTGGCGCTGGGTGCCGCCGAGCATTTTCCGCAGGCGCCGCGCCTCCGCGATCACCGGGGCGGGGCCAGCCAGAACCGCCCCCGCCGGCGCGCTGAGGCCCTTGGAGAGGCAGAGGGAGACCGTGTCGACATGCGCAGCGACCTCCGCCGGCGTGACTTCGAGCGACGTCGCGGCGTTGAACAGGCGCGCCCCGTCGAGATGCACCGGGATGCCGCGGGCGCCGGCGAGGACGGACACCGCCGCCATGTGCCGGAGTGGCAGCACGGTACCGCCGGCCGCGTTGTGCGACGTCTCCAGGGCGATCATTCCGGTGCGAAGCGGGCTGGCGCTGGGACGGAGGGCGTCTTCCAGCCGGTCGAGGTCCATGGCCCCGCCGGTTCCCGGCAGGCCGAGCAGGAACGTGCCCGTGAAGGTCGCGGCACCCCGCTCGGTGTTGACCATGTGGGCCTGGGCTTCGAGCAGGATCTGCTCGCTGCGCTGGACCTGCGCCAGGATGGCGAGCAGATTCGCCATGGTGCAGCTCGGCACGAACAGGCCGGCATCCTTGCCAAGCGCCGCAGCGGCGGTCTTCTCGAGGTCCCGCGCGGTCGGGTCGCCTTCGAGCCCGTCATCGCCCAGCGGCGCCGCGCGCATCCGGGCGTACATCGCCTCGGTGGGCCGCGTGACCGTATCGCTGCGCAGATCGACGACGGCCGCGGCTGCCGCGTCGCGGGTCGGATCGTGTGTCATCTCGAACTCGCCGGCCTTATCGATACACGCTCTCGTCGCCGGAATCGGTCGGGCTGGCCAGGGCGCGCTGCAGCACGTCGCTCATCGGCAGTTCGAGGTTGATGCCCCGCGGCGGGATCGGGCGCTCGAAGTACCGGGTGTAGAGCCGCGCCACGGTGCCGTCCTGGATTAGCTCGACCACCGCCTTGTCGACGGCCGCCTTGAAGGCGGGGTCGTCCTTCGGCTCCAGAATGCCGTAGGGCGCGAATTCGAAGCCCTTGGTGCCGATCTTGTAGTCACCCGGCCGCTTGGCGCCCGCGACCGTGGCATGCGCGAGGGCATCGTCGTTGATCGCTCCGGCGGCCCGGCCGGTCTCCACGAGCAGGAACACCTCCGCGGTGTCCTTGGCCGGCATCACCTGGATTTGGAGCTTGTCCTGGACGTTGATCCGGGTCGCGACGCGCTGGGTCTCGCCGCCGGCCTGCGCCGAGATGGCCTTGCCGCGGAACGAGGCGATGTCGTTCACGTCGACCGGCGTGTCCTTCCTGGCGACCAGCACCACCTGCGCCACGAAGGTCGTCGGTGCGAACGAGACCAGCTTGTGCCGCTCCGGCAGGTTGCTGGCGGTGCCGCATTCGAGGTCGATCGTGCCGTTGTTGATCAGCGGGATCCGGGTCGCCGACATCACCGGCACGTGACGGATGTCGATCGTCGGGAGGCCCAGGGCTGCCTTGAGCTTCTGCGCGACGTGCTCGCATATCTCGAGCGAATAGCCGACCGGCTTGGCATCCTGATCGAGGAAGCCGAAGGGCGGTGACGCGTCGGGGAAGCCGAGGCTGATCTGGCCGGTGGCGCGGATCTTGTCGAGGCGCCCCTCGGCGACGGCAGGCACGGTGAATCCGGCCCAGCACAGCGAAGCCACCAGAAGCGCACGCGCCCTCGACACGAACAGAACCCCCTCGCTATCCCGGAACCGGTTGTGCTTTGGACCCGCGCGACATCGGGCTGTCGCGCCGAATCTTTGCCGACTGATCCTACGAGTGGCGGCGGGATCGCGTCCAATGCCGATTCACCCGCCCAGCATACGGATCCGATATGGCCGAGCGGCGCATGACCTTCCGGCACATCGAGGCTTTCCGGGCGGTGGTGGCCACCGGCTCCATGACCGAGGCGAGCCGGCACCTCCATACCTCGCAACCGCAGGTGAGCCGGCTGATCGCCCAGCTCGAGACGATCACCGGCCTTCCGCTCTTCGACCGCAGCGGCAGCCGGGTGGTCCCCTCCCTCGACGGCACCCGCTTCCACGCCGAGGTCGAGCGGGCCTTCGTGGGCCTGACCAGCCTGGAGACGGCGGCTGCGCGCATCCGCGCCTTCGGCGCCGAGCGGCTGCGGGTCGCCGCGATGCCCCGGCTTGCGGGGGGCCTCCTCGCCCGGGCGGTCGTACGCTTCCGCGCCGCGCATCCGGACGTGGTCGTGGCGATCCATTCCGGGGACGACGACACGGTGAACAGCTGGATCGCTACCGGCTTCTGCGACGCCGCGCTGACGATGCTCTACGGCGAAGCCCGGGACGCCCGTCTCGATCACGTCGAGACCCGCGCCTGCGTCGCGGTGCTGCCGGAGGACCACCCGCTGACGGCGCGCGCGGCGCTGGGACCAGAGGATTTTCGCGGCGTGCCCTTCGTCGCCTCCTCCCTCGGAAGCGCCCTGCGCGAACGGACCGAGGCCGTGTTCGCGGCGGCCGGAATCGCGCTGACGATCACCGCCGAGGCGGGGCTCGGCGCGTCGATCTGCACCCTGGTCTCGGCCGGCCTCGGCGTCAGCGTGATGAACCCGCTCGCCGCCTACGAGGAGGCGAAGGTCTCGCCGATCGCGATTCGCCCCTTCGCCCCGGCCCTGCCCGTCCGGTTCGCGTTGCTGTTCCCGCCCGACCGCGCGCGGGGGCGCCTGATGCGGGCCTTCGGCGCCTGCGCGCGAGCCGTCCTTCTGGAGGAACTGTCACGATTGCCGGACGCCGCCCGCGGGCGCCCGGCCGGCTGATCTCAGGCGGCGCGCTTCTCGGCCTCCGCGTAGAAGGTGCCGCCACGCTGCGCCATGGCGGCGAGGTTGTCGGGCACCCGGAACCGCGGGCCGTGCTTGGCCTCGAGGCCCCGCGCCAGATCGACGAAGGCCGCCGGACCCATGAAGTCGATGTAGGACAGCGCCCCCCCGGTGAACGGCGCGAAGCCGAAGCCGAGGATCGAGCCGACATCGGCCTCGCGCGGGTCGGTGATCACGCCCTCGCCCACCGTGCGGGCGGCCTCCAGCGCCTGAACCACGAGCAGCCGCTGCTTCAGCTCGGTGAAATCGATCGCCTCGGGGTCGAGGCGGTTCGGCTGCAGGTCCTTCAGGCCGGGCCAGAGGCGCTTGGGCGCGCCCTCGGGGTAGTCGTAGAAGCCCTTGCGGTTCTTCCGGCCGAGGCGGCCCTGGTTCTCGACCATCGCGGACAGGATCGCCTTCTGCGCCGGGTCGACGGCACCCTGCCCCACCTGGGCCTCGGTCGCCTTGGCGATCTTGAGCACGAGGTCGAGGGCGACCTCGTCGTTGAGCGAAAGCGGCCCGACCGGCATGCCGGCCTGACGGCCCGCGCTCTCGATCATCGCGGGCGGCACGCCCTCGGCGAGCATCTTGTGGCCTTCGAGGATGTAGGCGCCGACGCAGCGGTTGGCGAAGAAGCCGCGGGCGTCGTTCACCACGATCGGCGTCTTCTTGATCAGGCGCACGTAATCGAGGGCCGTGGCCAGCGCCGCGTCCCCGGTCGCCTCGCCCTTGATGATCTCGACCAGCATCATCTTCTCCACCGGCGAGAAGAAGTGGATGCCGACGAACTGGGCCGGCCGCTGGGCGCTCATGGCGAGCCCGGTGATCGGCAGGGTCGAGGTGTTGGACGCGAAGATCGTGTCGGGACGGATCACCGCCTCGACCTTCCGGATCACCTCGGCCTTCACCTTCGGATCCTCGAAGACGGCCTCGATCACGAGGTCGCATTCGGCGAGCGCCCCGTAATCCGACGTGGCCTGGATCCGGCCGAGCAGCGCGTCCCGGTCGGCGGTCTTGGCGCGGCCCTTGTTGATCTGGCCGGTGATCAGCGTGTGGGCGTAGGCCTTGCCCTTCTCGGCGGCTTCGACCGACTGGTCGACCAGCACCACCGCGATGCCCGCCTGGGCGGTCACATAGGCGACGCCCGCGCCCATGAACCCGGCGCCGATCACGCCGACCCGGTTCAGACGGGTGGCCGGCACGTCCTTCGGCCGGCGGGCGCCCTTGTTCAGCTCGCCCATCGAGATGAACAGCGTGCGGATCATCGCCGCCGCCTCGGTCGAGCGCAGGATATGGGCGAAATACCGGCTCTCCACCCGCAGGGCGAGGTCCATCGGCAGTTGCAGACCCTCGTACACGGAGGCCAGGATCGCCTTCGCGGCCGGGTAATTGTCGTGGGTCTCGCGTCTGTAGATGGCGTTGGCCGGCGGCCAGATCATCATGCCGGCGGGCGAGTAGACCTTGCCGGAGGGCGCCTTGAACTTCGGCACGTCCCACGGCGCCACCGCCGAGCCGCCCTCGCGGATCCAGGCCTTGGCGCGCTCGACGATCTCGGCCTGCGGCGCCACCGCGTGGATCAGCCCCATCCCCTTGGCCATGGGCGCGCGGATCTGCTCGCCCTTGAACAGCATCTGCAACGCGTCGCCGGTCTGCATCAGCCGGGCGACCCGCTGCGTGCCGCCGCCCCCCGGGAACAGACCGACCTTGATCTCCGGCAGGCCGACCCGGGTCTTGCCGTCATCCGAGGCGACCCGGTGATGGCAGGAGAGCGCCAGCTCGAAGGCGCCGCCCAGGCACAGGCCCTGGATCGCCGCCGCGAAGGGCTTGCCGCAGGTCTCCAGCCGCCGGAACAGCAGCGACAGGCGCCGGGACGCCTCGAAGAAATGGCGCATGGCCACCTCCTCGCCCTGCTCGGCCTTGAGCTGCGCGTAGGCCCGGCCGAGGCCCTGGAGCATGGTGAGATCCGCACCGCCGGAGAAGTTGTCCTTTCCGGTGGCGATCACGCAGCCCTTGATGGCCGGATCGGACGCGACCTGCCCGATGATCCGCTCCAGCTGGTCCATCACCCCTTCGGTGATCACGTTCATCGAACGGCCAGGCATATCCCAGGTCGCCAGAGCGATGCCGTCGGGATCGGTCTCGAAGCGGAAATCGGTCAGCGTCACGGTGCCGTCCTCCCAGGATGGCGTCGGCGGGAATCCGACGCGGCCACGTTAAGGTTGTGTAGAGCGCCATCGTCCAAGGTCAGCCGGTCGGGGGGAACCGACGGAAGCCGGACATGACGCAGGAAATCGGCTGCCGCGCCTGCCGCGCTGGCACCAAGCTCGACTTCGAGTTCACGATGGCGTTCCAGCCCATCCTCGACCTCACGGATCGATCCGTCTGGGCCTACGAGGCGCTGGTGCGGGGCCCGAACGGCGAGCCGGCCGGGACGATCCTCGATCGCGTCACCGAGGAGACCCGCTACCAGTTCGATCAGGCCGCCCGCGTCAAGGCGATCGAGCTCGCCGGGCGCCTGTTCGCCCGCGAGAGCGGCACGCGGCTGTCGATCAACTTCATGCCGAATGCCGTCTACGAGCCGAATGCCTGTATCCGCGCGTCGCTGGAGGCGGCGCGGCGCGTCGACTTCGCGCATCGGCGGATCATGTTCGAGTTCACCGAGCAGGAGCGGTTCCAAGATACCGCGCACGTCAAGCGTATCGTGGCGGCCTACCGGAAGCAGGGCTTCCTCACTGCCCTCGACGATTTCGGCGCCGGTTTCGCGGGCCTGAGCCTGCTGGCGAATTTCCGCCCCGACCTGATCAAGATCGACATGGACCTGTTGCGCGGCCTCGATACCGATGCCGGCCGCCACGCCATCGTCTCGGGGGTGGTCGCCATCGCCCGGGCGCTCGACGTGACGGTCCTCGCGGAGGGCGTCGAGACCGCGGGTGAACTCGACGCCCTCCGCGATCTCGGGATCACGCTCGTGCAGGGCTACCACTTCGCCAAGCCGCTCCTGGAGGCGCTGCCCCCGGTCGCGGGATTCGCCCCCATGGCGGCCGCGCGCGCGGCCTGAGGCCAGCCGGTCGCGCGCGGCGTCCATCGCCTACTTCTGCGCCGGGGCGGGCGCCGCAGCGGGCGGCACCGGGGGAGCGCCGGGCTTCGGCGTGTTGTCGGTCGCCGAGGCGACCGCCAGCATGTTGAGCAGCTTCGTCACCGAGTTCTGGGAGATCGCCGTCGCCGCGGAATTGGGATCGGCGTTCATGGTCTGGAACTTGAGGTAGGTCGGGTCGGCGTAGATCTCGTCGAGGTGCTTCAGCTCGGCCAGCGTGAACTTCTGCGCGTATTCCTTCGACAGACCCTCGACCATGATGCCGCGCTGCTTGTCGAACTCGTCGGTGAGTTCCTTGCGCACGGCCTCGGCGCGCGCCTCCGGCATCGGCGCCACGGTCTTCTCCAGGGCGACGTTGAAGCCGGTCTGGAGGTTCTTGATCAGGGTCTTGTTCACGAGGGCGGTCGCCGCGGCGACACGGTCGGCGGCCTCGTCGGCGCGGGCGGCGAGCGGCAGGCTCAGTGTGGCGCCCAGGCAGAGCGTCGCGATCAGGCGGTTCAAGGGCTTGTCTCCCATCGATTTATCGTCCGGCCCGGGGCCGGGCCGATCGTCGCCCGCGCCTCTATCAGCGTTCCGGGATTTTGGGGAGCGGCGCCACGCCGCTCCCGTGCCGGGGTGCCGTCAGACCCGCTCGACGATCGTGGCGGTGCCCATGCCGGCGCCGATGCACAGTGTCACCAGGGCGCGCTCCTTGCCGGTCCGCTCCAGTTCGTCGAGGGCGGTGCCGAGGATCATCGCCCCCGTGGCGCCGAGGGGGTGGCCCAGCGCGATGGCGCCGCCGTTGACGTTGACCGCCTCCGGGTCGAGGTCGAAGGCCTGGCAGAAGCGCAGCACCACCGCCGCGAAGGCCTCGTTCACCTCGAACAGATCGATATCGGACAGGTCCATCCCGGCCCGCGCCAGGACCTTGCGGGTCACGTCCACCGGCCCGGTGAGCATGAGGGCGGGGTCGGAGCCGATATTGGCGAAGGCCCGGATCCGGCCGCGCGGGCGCAGGCCCGCGGCCTCGCCGGCCGCCCGCGAGCCGATCAGCACGGCGGCCGCGCCGTCCACGATGCCGGAGGAGTTGCCGGCGTGGTGGACGTGGTCCACCACCTCCACGTCGGGATGCGCGTCGATGGCCACGGCATCGAATCCGCCCATCTGGCCCATCTGGACGAAGGACGCCTTCAGGGCGGCCAGCGACGGCATGTCGGTGCCCGGCCGCATGTGCTCGTCGCGGTCGAGCAGCGTGATGCCGTTCACGTCGCGGACCGGGACCACGGACCGGTCGAACAGCCCCTCGGCCCAGGATCGCGCCGCGCGCGCCTGCGAGCGGACCGCGTAGGCGTCGCAATCGTCCCGGGTGAAGCCGTACTTGGTGGCGATCAGGTCGGCCGAGATGCCCTGCGGCATGAAGTAGGACTTGATGGCGATCGCCGGGTCCACCGGCCAGGCGCCGCCCGAGGCGCCGATGCCGATGCGGCTCATCGCTTCGACGCCGCCGCCCACCGCCATCGCGTGCTGGCCGCTCATGACCTGCGCCGCGGCGAAGTTCACCGCGTCGAGGCCGGAGGCGCAGAACCGGTTGATCTGCACGCCGGGGACATGGACGCCGTAATCGGCCACCAGGGCCGCGGCCCGGGCGATGTCGCCGCCCGCCTCACCCACGGGGTCGACGCAGCCCAGGATCACGTCGTCGACGAGGTGGGTGTCGAGCCCGTTGCGGTCCTTGAGGGCGCGCAAAGCCGTCTCGGCGAGGCGGAGAGCCGTCACCTCGTGGAGCGAGCCGTCCGCCTTGCCGCGCCCGCGCGGTGTGCGAACGTGGTCGTAGATGAAGGCGTCCGTCATCAGCACTCCCCCGGGTACCCGTTCTCGCCTCGCGGCGACGCGGCCTTACAGGGCCGTCTCGGCTCGCGCCAGTCTGCCACGGCGCGCGCGCCCTCGGCCAGCCCCGAATGCACGGAGCCGGCGGAGAGCGCGTGACAGCGCAGATGCCTTGAGATGTTTGTCTGCGGCCGACCCCGATCAGGACGGGGCTGCGCTGCGATCAGCTCCCGCTGCCGGACCGATCCGCGCAGTCGTGCGCCGGTCGGTCCGGATCAGAGGCGAGCCTTCCACTAGTCCTGGAGCATCCGCTTCAGCAGCTCGACTTCGTCGCCGAGCACCGAGTCTTCGCCGATCTGCTTCTCGATCTTGCGCACCGCGTGGAGGACCGTCGTGTGATCGCGCCCGCCGAATCGGCGGCCGATCTCCGGGAGCGAGCGCAGGGTCAGCACCTTCGAGAGGTACATGGCGATCTGGCGCGGCTTGACCACGGCGGCGGTACGCCGCTCCGACAGGATGTCCGAGCGCGAGACGTTGTAGCGCGAGGCGACCAGTTTCTGGATGTCCTCGATCTTGATGCGCTTCGGCTCGCGGTTCTTCACGAGGTCGCGGATCGCGCTCTCGGCGGTCTCCATCGTCACGGCGGTGCCGGTCAGGGTCGCATGCGCCAGCAGGCGGTTCACGGCGCCTTCGAGGTCGCGGCCGTTGGCGGTGATCGCCCGGGCCACGTAGGTCGCCACCTGCGGCGAGACGTCGAAGCCCGGATGGGAGGCCCGCACGGCGGCGAGGCGCGCCGACAGGATCGAGACGCGCAGGGCCTCGTCCAGGGCGGTGATCTCGACCACGAGGCCGCCGCCGAGCCGCGAGCGGACCCGCTCGTCGAGGGCCTCGAGCTCGGTCGGGGGGCGGTCCGAGGCGACCACGACCTGCCGGCCGGCATCGATCAGCGCGTTGATCGTGTGGCCGAACTCGGCCTGGATCGACTTGCCCTGGATGAACTGCACATCGTCGAGGATCAGCAGGTCGATCCCGCGCAGGCGCTCCTTGTAGGCCAGCGCCGACTGCGTCTTCAGGGCGTTGACGAAGCCGTACATGAACCGGTCGGCGGTCAGGTAGATGACCCGGCGCCCGGCCTCGCGGGCGGCGTGGCCGATGCCGTGCAGGAGGTGGGTCTTGCCCAGGCCGACGCCGGCATGGAGGTAGAGCGGGTTGTAGAGCGCGCCCTCCCCCTGGTGGGCGGCGACCCGCTCGGCGGCGGCGTGCGCCAGGGCGTTGGAGCGGCCGATCACGAAGCTCGCGAAGGTCAGCCGCGCATCGAGGGGCGTGCCGCTGAGATCGCCGCTCTCCGCGGAGCGCGGCTCCGGCGCGATCGCGGGCACCGAGACGGGCGTACCGGCCGCATGCAGACGGGCGAGCGGCCCGCTGGCCGGATTTGCCTTCGGCGCCCCCGTGGCGACGGTGCGGACCGGAGCGCCGGTGCCGCGCACGCCCACCTCGATCCGGGCGATCTCCTCGACCTCGGCCTTGAAGGTGTTGAGCACCCGGTCGAGGTAGTGCGACTCGATCCAGCTCTTGAGGAAGCGGGTCGGCACCGTGAGACGCGCCGTGCCGCCGGCGACCGCCTCCAGCTCCAGACGGGCGAACCAGCTCGCGAACACATCCTCGCCGAGCTCCGCGCGCAGGCGGCGCTTCACGCGCGCCCAGGCGGATCCGTAATCCATGGTGCCGCCGCCGTTGCGGCCGCCTTCGTCGTCGCTCGCCACAGTTCCGTCGACACGCATCATTGGCTCTCCCGACGCTGCCCCCGGTGTCCCGCAGGCCGCGCGTACGCACGAATTACGCCCTCGGAGTCCCGCACGAACGGGCGGGACAGGGTCCCCCGGACGGAGTCAAGCCCATAACGAGGAACTTTTGCCGATTGGGAGAGCCTATCAACAATTACCTACGGTTCCTTTAACAGTGGGACTTGCGGGGACGGCGCGGATTCTCGTCCGGAAGTGTTTCGGCGGGCGCTGACCCTCGGCGCTAGAGACTTGGCGAATCGGATTGATTCGCCCGAGTCCCGAATTTGCGCTGTTTTGCTTGAACGGTGTCAGTTTTTGTTAAACTACACGCCGTGCATTGACTCCGCAATGTCGCCCATTCTTGGATAGGGTTAACGCTTCCGTCCGGATCGGGGCCCGGCGCACCCGGTCGGCGGAGATGCAGGCAAGAAAAAAGCCCGGCTCAGGGAGCCGGGCTTCGGGACGTCTCGGTTTCTTGCGTGGTTCAGGCGGCGAGCGCCTTCACCCGGGCGGCGAGGCGCGAGACCTTCCGCGACACGTTGTTCTTGTGAACGATGCCGTGCTGGGCGGCACGCATCATCTCCGGCTCGGCGGCGCGCAGGGCGGTGAGCGCGTCCTGCTGGTTGCCGGAGGCGATGGCCTCCTCGACCTTGCGGACGAAGGTGCGCATGCGCGAGCGGCGCGAGCGGTTGATCGCCGTGCGCTTGGCGATCTTGCGGGTCATTTTCTTGGCCGAAGCGGTGTTGGCCATGGAATCCTCGTTCTCTTCGTCGGGCGATGCCGACGGGCCGGCTCTGCCGGGAATCGGTCGTCGCGTCAGGTTGTCTGGCGATGGCCGAGACGCAGCGCGCGCGAAAGCGCGGCCTCTCGGCGAAGCGCGCTCTATAGACACGGTCCGGTGTCGCGTCAACGCACCTCCCGCCACCGAGCAGCCGAGTCGCCGGGTCGCCGGTCACGTATCGGGTGATGCGGCGCGGCGTGGGGATTCGACCGGGCGGCGGTCCGGCCGCTTCACCTTGCCGGTCGCGTCCTTGCGTTGCTGGAGCCGGCGGAACTCCGGCACCCCCAGGCCGCCGACCTGCTTCATCCAGCGATCGAACGTCGACTCGGACACGCCCATCTTCCGGCAATCCGCGTCCACCGTCGCACCGTTCGCCGCCTGCCGCAGGGCGACGGCCCTTTGTCCGTTCGTGAAGCGTTTGCGCGGCCTGGCATCCACCCCGCTCCCGGTTCTCGGATGCCCGGAAAGGCTGCGCCCGGCGCGGATCAGTTTGCTGGGTCAGGGTCACGTGCGCCCGACCCCCATGCGCGACACCGCCCCTGAAGATTAAGGAGGCACGGCGAGACGGTCCGTCGATCAGACCGTGATCGGGACGGACCGGAGGCCGTTCTCGTCGATGCGGGCGGCGGCCCACGGGCAGCGCGCTGGAGAGCGGACGAGACGAAGCCCAGCGCAACCTCCGCGGTCGCGCGTCTCGGGTCCATCGCGACGCGAATTTGCCACCTGAAGCGTCGGTGTTGGCAGCCGGGCATGGCCGGCGACCGACTGCCGAAGCGGTTTCTGCAGCGCTCTCCGTGGCCTGTATGGTGAGCGCGTTGGGGTTCGAACCCAAGACCTACAGATTAAAAGTCCGTTGCTCTACCAGCTGAGCTACGCGCTCGCGTCCCCGATATGCCTGCGACGGGCCGCTGGGGACGGCGCGTCCGCAATAGGTGAGCGGGACCGGGGGGTCAACACGAGGCCGGGGACGAACCCTCAGCGGGCGCCGCCCCGCGCACGCTCCACGATGCCGCGCGCCTTGTCGAAGGCAGCGTCCGGGTCGAGGTCCGTGGTGTCGAGCCGCACCGCGTCGCCGGCCATGCGCAACGGGGCCGCGGTCCGGGCGGCATCGCGCGCGTCGCGGGCCTCGATGTCGGCGAGGATCGCCGCGAAGGTCGCGGTGTCGCCGCGGCCCGACAGTTCTCGGTGGCGGCGGCGCGCCCGTTCCTCGGAGGAGGCCGTGATGTACAACTTCACCTCGGCCTCGGGACAGACCACCGTGCCGATGTCGCGCCCGTCGAGCACCGCGCCCTGCGGATCGGCGGCGAAGCGCCGTTGCCAGGCCAGGAGGCCGGCCCGGACCTCCGGGACCGCGGAGATCCGCGAGGCCGCCTCGCCCATCGCCCGATCGCGCAGGCGCGGGTCGTCGAGCTTCTCCGGGTCGAGGGCCTGGGCCGCCCGGGCCGCCGCACCGTGGTCGTCGAGCGCCAGGCTGGCATCGATCAAAGCGAGCGCGACGGCGCGGTAGAGCAGACCGGTATCGAGATGCGGCAGGCGGTAATGGTCGGCCAGTCGCTTGGCCAGCGTACCCTTGCCCGAGGCGGCCGGGCCGTCGATCGCGATCACGAGGGGCATGCGGTTCACCCTTCGATCCGGCCGCCGAGGGCCCGCATGGTCGGGAGGAAGGTCGGAAAGCTCGTCGCGATCATCGCCCCGTCATCCACCGTCACCGGGTCCCGCGTGGCGAGACCCATCACCAGGAACGCCATGGCGATGCGGTGATCCAGATGCGTCGCCACGGTGCCGCCGCCTGCAGGTGCCGTGCCGTCCCCCTCGACGACGAGGTCGTCGCCCGCGACCGTGTGGCGGACGCCGTTGGCCGCGAGACCCGCGGCCACGGCGGCGAGCCGGTCGGATTCCTTCACGCGCAGTTCGTGCAGGCCGTTCATCCGGGTCCGGCCCTCGGCGAAGCTCGCCGCCACCGCCAGGACCGGGTACTCGTCGATCATCGCGGGCGCCCGCTCGGCCGGCACGTCGACGCCCGTCAGGCGGCTCGCCCGCACGCGCAGATCCGCCACGGTCTCGCCGCCCTCGTCGCGCTCGGCCACGCGTTCGATCTGCGCGCCCATCTCGAGCAGGGTGGCGATCAGGCCGGTGCGCAGCGGGTTCATCATCACGCCCTCGATCACCACGTCGGAGCCTGGGACGATCAGCGCCGCCACCAGCGGGAACGCCGCCGAGGACGGATCGGCCGGCACCACCACGTCGGTCCCGCGCAGGGTCGGCTGGCCGGTGAGCGCAATGCTGCGACCATGTCCGCCGGGCCCGTGCGGCGCGACGCTGACCGTGGCGCCGAACAGGCGCAGCATCCGTTCGGTGTGGTCGCGGGTCGCCGCCGCCTCGATCACCGTGGTGGTGCCCGGGGCGTTGAGGCCGGCGAGCAGGACCGCCGACTTGATCTGCGCCGAGGCAGCCGGCGTCTCGTAGGTGATCGGGATCGCCTGCCTGAGCCCGCGCAGGGTCAGCGGCACGCGCCCGCCCTCGGCCTCGGCCAGGACCTGGGCGCCCATGCGGGTCAGCGGGTCGAGGATCCGGCGCATCGGGCGCGAGCGCAGGGAGGCGTCTCCGTCGAAGGTCGCGGTGACCGGCTGGCCGCCGACCACGCCCATCATCAGCCGGGAGCCGGTGCCGGCATTGCCGAAATCCAGCACGTCGGCCGGATCGGACAGGCCGCCGATGCCCACGCCCCGCACCCGCCAACGGCCCGCGCCGAGGCGCTCGACCCCGGCCCCCAGCGCCTCGGCGGCGGCGGCGGTGCGCAGCACGTCGTCGCCCTCGAGCAGGCCCTCGACCCGGGTCTCGCCCTCGCTCAGCAGGCCGAGGATCATCGCGCGGTGCGAGATCGACTTGTCGCCCGGCGGACGCAGCCGCCCCCGGAGGGACGTGCCCGACGCGGCGGTGAGGGGCTCGGGAGGCGAATCGTGAGACACGGGACGTCCGATCGGGCTCGACGGTGGGCTGGGGTCCGGCGCGTCGCGCGGGATCGCCGCGCCGCTGCAATCGGACCGTGAAACCGCGGTGCGGTTAACACGCGCACCGTCGCACGTCATCCATCGGATCCCCCGCGAGCCCGCCGCCCGGGATTCGGTCGCGCGGGTTCGATTGACAGGGGCGGCGCCCCCGACTAACGGGGCCCCTCCCCCGAGATAGTTAGTGACGACGAGGTGTCCGCCCGTGGCCCGACCGGAACTTGGCTTGAAGCGCCAATGCATGAGCTGCGGCGCGAAGTTCTACGACCTCGCCCGCGACCCCGCCGTCTGTCCCAAATGCGGGGCGGTCTACCAGGCGGCCGCCACCAGCCGGATCGCGGCGCCGGTGGTGTCGCGCGCGGCGTCGAATGACGATGAGGAAGAGGCCGACGAGAAGGGTCCGGAGCTGGTCTCGCTCGACGAGGTCGAGGCCGCCGAGGACGAGGCGGATCCGACACCCGAGGACGAGACGGTCGAGGACGGGGAGGCCGCCGAGGACGATACCTTCCTTGAGGAGGAGGATGCCGGCGACGACGACGTCGCCGACCTCATCGACGGCGACATCGAGAACGACGAAGAGAGCTGAGGCGGCCTCCGCACCGCCTCCGAAAACACCCCGGTCGAGACGAAAAAAGGGGTTGAGTCCGCGGCGCGAGCCGCCTATAGAACCGGCCTCGCCGGATGACAGCCGGACGGCGAGGCCCCGCGGGACCCAAACCGCGGCGGATGAAAGTGGGGCCTTAGCTCAGCTGGGAGAGCGCTTCCATGGCATGGAAGAGGTCATCGGTTCGATCCCGTTAGGCTCCACCATCCTCCCTTTGAGCGCGTCGCGTCCGCACCGGACCAAACGCGTTCACCAGTCAAGTCAATGTCCGCCGCCCTGCCCCGCGACTGATCGCGTGGGCCTCGTCGGATCACCGCGTCAGGTGACCGAGCGGCAGCGCCGTCGTGTACTTCACCTGCCCCAGCGCGAAGCTGGAGCGGATGTTGGCCACCCCCGGGATGCGCGTGAGGTGGTCGAGGACCAGTTTCTGGTATTGGCCGAGATCCTCCACCACCACCCGCAGCATGTAGTCGGCCTCGCCGCTCATCAGGTAGCATTCCATCACCTCCGGGCGGTTGCGGACCGCCTCGTCGAAGGCCTGGAGCGCGGCCTGGGTCTGCTTCTCCAGCGAGACGTGGACGAAAACGTTCACCGCGAGCCCGAGGCTCAGCGGATCGACCACGGCGACGCAGCCGCGGATCACACCGGCCTCTTTCAGGTCGTTGACCCGCCGCCAGCACGGCGAGGTCGACAGTCCGACCTGCTCGGCAAGCTCGGCGATGCTGATCTCGCTGTCCTGTTGCAGGCGTTCGAGGATGCGCAGGCTGGCGGCGTCGAGATGGGCCGGTCGAGAGGCCATTATTTGTTCTCTGGTTTACCACCGGCATAGCATGCCGGCGCGCGTCGGGCGGCAGGAAAGTTGGGGGCGCCCGTTGCAGTGGGCGCCTGTTCCTGCAGGCGCCAACCGTCATTGCGAGCGCGGCGAAGCCATGACGGCGTGAGGCGATCGGCTGAACGATCCGACCCAGCACCGTCAGAAACGTCGGAGAACATCATCCCTCGTACGGTCGCCCGTCGTGGCCAGCGGAGCAGCCCGAGGCAAGTTCGATCGTCATCGGTCGCCAAACCGGCAAAACATGCCAATCATCAGCCGAGAATAACAAAAATCCGGCATGTCGACCCGCGGCTGAATCCGTATGCTCCGATCAAAACCGGGAGCTGCGCCGATGAACGCCATACCGCCGAAAGCAACCATCGCGCGGTCCGCCGAGGTCGATCACGATCCGGCCGAGACCCAGGATTGGCTGGCCGCCCTCGAATCCCTGTTCCGCACGGAGGGCGCCGCCCGGGCGCGCTTCATCCTCGACCGGCTGGAGCGGCGCTCGAAGGAGATCGGCATCCTCGACGAGGCCCTGCCCTACTCGCCCTACCGGAACACCATCGCGCTCGAGAAGCAGCCGCGCTACCCGGGGGACCTCGACATCGAGGAGCGCCTGACCTCGATCATGCGCTGGAACGCGCTCGCCATGGTGGTGCGGGCCAACATGGCCTACGGCGAGCTCGGCGGGCACGTGGCGAGCTACGCCTCGGCGGCCGAGCTGTTCGAGGTCGGGTTCAACCACTTCTTCAAGGGCGGGCCGGACGGCGACCTCGTCTATTTCCAGCCGCACTCGGCGCCGGGCGTCTACGCCCGGGCCTTCCTGGAAGGGCGCCTGTCCGAGGAGCAGCTGAAGCATTACCGCCAGGAGATCGCCGGCGACGGCCTCTGCTCCTATCCGCATCCCTGGCTCATGCCGGATTTCTGGCAGGTCCCGACGGGCTCGATGGGCATCGGCCCGATCCATGCGGTCTATCAGGCGCGGTTCATGCGCTATCTCGGGCACCGGGGTCTGGTGGACACCTCCGCCCGGCACGTCTGGGGCGTGTTCGGCGACGGCGAGATGGACGAGCCGGAATCGATCGGCGGCCTCGCGATCGCCGCGCGGGAGAAGCTCGACAACCTCACCTTCGTCATCAACTGCAACCTGCAGCGGCTGGACGGCCCGGTGCGCGGCAACGGCCAGATCATCCAGGAGCTGGAGAGCCTGTTCCGCGGGGCCGGCTGGAACGTCATCAAGGTGCTGTGGGGCTCGGAGTGGGACGGGATCTTCGCCCGCGACACCAATCACGCCCTGTTGCGCCGCTTCGCCGACACCGTGGACGGCAAGTACCAGACGCTCGGCGCCAAGGACGGCGCCTACAACCTCGCCCATTTCTTCGGGGAGGACGAGGAAGTCCGCGAGCTCGTCGCCCACATGTCGGACGCCGATGTCGACCGGCTGAAGCGGGGCGGCCACGATTTCCGCAAGCTCTACGCAGCCTTCGCCGCCGCCAAGGCCACCAAGGGCCGCCCGACCGTGATCCTGGCCAAGACCAAGAAGGGCTACGGCATGGGCGGCGCGGGCGAATCGCGCATGACCGCCCACCAGGCGAAGAAGCTCGACGTGGATGCGCTCCGCGCCTTCCGGGACCGGTTCGCCCTGCCGCTCTCCGACGCGCAGGTGGAGGGCCTGTCCTTCTACAAGCCGGCCGAGGACGGCGCCGAGATGCGCTACCTGCGCGAGCGCCGCGCGATGCTGGGCGGCGTGCTGCCGGCCCGCCGCCGCACCGCCCCGACCGTGGCGGTGCCGCCGCTCTCGACCTATGCGGGCTTCGCCCTGGAGGCGGCCGGCAAGGAGATGTCCACCACCACCGCGGTGGTCCGGCTGTTCGGCAACCTCCTGAAGCACAAGGATCTCGGCCCGCGCGTCGTCCCGATCGTGGCCGACGAGGCGCGCACCTTCGGCATGGCCAACCTGTTCCGGCAGGTCGGCATCTACGCGCCCGAGGGACAGCTCTACGAGCCGGAGGATGCCGGCTCGATGCTCTACTACCGCGAGGCCCGCGACGGGCAGTTGCTGGAGGAGGGCATCACCGAGGCCGGGGCGATCTCGTCCTGGACCGCGGCGGCCACGGCCTACAGCGTCCACGGCCTGTCGATGCTGCCGTTCTACATCTACTACTCGATGTTCGGCTTCCAGCGGGTCGGCGACCTGATCTGGGCGGCGGCCGACCAGCGGGCGCGGGGCTTCCTGATCGGCGCCACGGCGGGCCGCACGACGCTCGGCGGCGAGGGCCTCCAGCACCAGGACGGGTCGAGCCACCTCGCGGCGGCTGCGATCCCGAATTGCCGGGCCTACGATCCGGCCTTCGCCTACGAGATGGCGGTGATCGTCGATCGCGGCGCCCGGGCGATGATGGAAGAGGGCGAGGACGCCTTCTACTACCTCACGGCCATGAACGAGAACTACGCTCAGCCGTCGATGCCGGAGGGCGCGGAAGCCGGCATCCTGAGGGGGATGTACCGCCTTTCCGGACCGGAGACCGGGCCGGCCGCGATCCGCCTCCTCGGCTCGGGGGCGATCCTGCCCGAGGTGATCGCTGCGGCCGTGCTTCTGGCGCAGGATTGGGGCGTCGCCGCGGAGGTGTTCAGCGTCACGAGCTTCAGCGAACTGGCGCGCGAGGCCCGCGAGGCCGAGCGGCAGGCGATGCTCCACCCGGAGGCGGACGCCCCGGTGAGCCACGTGGCGGCGCTGCTCCCGGGCGCGACGCCGGTGGTGGCGGCGACCGACTACGTCCGGGCCTACCCGCAGCTGATCGCCTCCTATGTCGGCGCCCGGTTCGTGACGCTCGGCACGGACGGGTTCGGCCGCAGCGACACCCGCAACGCCCTGCGCCGCTTCTTCGAGGTGGACCGGCAGCACGTCGTGGTCGCCGCCCTGCACGCCCTGGCCGAGGCCGGCACGGTGCCGCGCGCCACAGTCGCCGAGGCGATCCGCCGATACGGGATCGATGCGGACACGCCAGCGCCATGGACGATCTAAGGGCCGACCCGGCGTGACGACACTTCCACCCGCGACCTCATCCTGAGGTGCGTCCGCGTAGCGGACGCCTCGAAGGAGCCCTCCAGCCGGCCGCCCGATCCCTGGAGCCCTCCTTCGAGCCTGCTGCGCAGCGCCTCAGGATGAGGGGAGTGGGTGGGGGGTCCATCGGAAGTCACAGACGCTTCGCGAGGGCCGTGACCGGACCTCGCCCTCCCCAAAAAACCGTCCGCCAAGACAAGCCATGGAAGACCGCCCGCATGAGCGCCGCGCTGCAGATCGCCCTCCCGGATATCGGTGATTACCGGGACGTCCCGGTGATCGAACTCCTCGTGAAGCCGGGCGACCGCCTCGCCGTGGACGACCTGATCCTCAGCATCGAATCCGACAAGGCGACCATGGAGGTCCCCTCTCCGGTGGCCGGCACCGTGCGGGAATTACTGGTCGCCGTGGGCTCGAAGGTTTCGGAGGGGACACCGATTCTTTTGGTCGAGCCCGCGGAAAGCGGGGGGACCGCGCAGGCGCCGGAACCGGGCGGGACGCAACCGGCTCCGGTCGCCGGTGAAGACGAGAGCGCGGGTCCCCTCTCCCGCACGGGAGAGGGGGACCGTCGCGTCGCGGCCGTTCCATCGAACGACGATCAGCGTCCCCTCCCTCAGGGCGATGTGCACGCCAGCCCATCCGTACGCCAGCTCGCCCGCGAGCTTGGGATCACCCTCGACCGGGTGGCCGCCACCGGCCCCAAGGGGCGGATCCTGCGCGAGGATCTGCACGCCTTCGTCAAGGCGGCGCTCCAGGCCCCGGCCCAGACACCCGCCGCGCCCGCAGGGATCGGCGCCGGCCTGCCGCCCTGGCCGGAGGTGAACTACGAGAAATTCGGCCCGGTACGGCGCGAGTCCCTGTCGCGGATCCAGACGCTCTCGGGGGCCAATCTCAGCCGCAACTGGCTGACGATCCCGCACGTCACGAACTTCGACCGGGCCGACGTCACCGAGATCGAATCGTTCCGCGTCGGGCTCAACACCGAGCCGCGCACGCCGCCGGTCCGGGTCACGATGGTGGCCTTCCTGATCAAGGCCGCGGCCTCGGCGCTCCGGGCCTATCCGCGATTCAACGCGTCCCTGGACGGCGCCGACCTCGTTCTGAAGGACTACGTCCATGTCGGCTTCGCGGTGGATACCCCGAAGGGCCTGATGGTCCCGGTGGTGCGCCACTGCGACCGCAAGGGGCTGATCGAGATCGCCACCGAGATGGCTGCGCTCGCCGACAAGGCCCGGGCCGGGAGCCTCGCGGGCGCCGACATGCAGGGTGGGTGCTTCTCGGTGTCGTCGCTGGGCGGCATCGGCGGCGACGGCTTCACCCCGATCATCAACGCCCCCGAGGTCGCGATCCTGGGCGCGGCGCGCGCACGCACGGAGGCGGTCTGGGACGGAAAGACCTTCCAGCCGCGGCTGATCCTGCCGCTGAGCCTGTCCTGGGACCATCGCGTGGTCGACGGCGTCGCCGCGGCCCGGTTCCTCGGCCACATCGCGTCGGTCCTGTCGGACCTGCGCCGCGCCCTCCTGTGACGGCCCCCGCCATGCCCGAGATCCACGAGATCCGCGTCCCCGACCTGGGGGATTACGCCGACGTTCCGGTGATCGAGATTCCGGTGTCGCCCGGCCAGGCCATCGCGAAAGACCAGACCCTGCTGGTGGTCGAATCCGACAAGGCAACCCTGGACATCCCGTCGCCGGTGGCGGGACGGCTCGTGGAGATGCTGGTGGGCCTCGGCGACACGGTCTCGGCCGGCACCCTGGTCGCCCGCCTCGCCGACGCCGGCGTCGGCGAGGCCCCGACAGTCCCGGCCGCGGCCGTGCCCGCCACCGCCGGACATGCCGACGCAGGGTGCGACCTGCTGGTGATCGGCGGCGGACCCGGCGGCTACGCGGCCGCGTTCCGGGCCGCGGATCTCGGGCGGCGGGTGGTCCTGGTGGAGCGCGACGCGACCCTGGGCGGCGTGTGCCTGAACGTCGGCTGCATCCCGTCCAAGGCGTTGCTGCATGTGGCGGCCGTCACCGAGGAGGCCCAGCGCCTCGCCGCCCACGGGGTCAGCTTCGGCGCGCCGACGATCGATCTGGACAAGCTGCGCCGCTTCAAGGCCGGCACCGTGCGCCGCCTCACCGACGGGCTCGCCCAGATGGCGCGCCAGCGCAAGGTCGCGGTGATCCGCGGCACCGCGCGCTTCACGGGGCCGCACGCGGTGACGGTCGCGCTGCATGCGGGCGGCGAGACGAGCCTGACCTTCGCCGGCGCCATCGTGGCGGCGGGCTCGTCGCCGGTCGCCCTGCCGATGCTGCCGGACGACCCGCGCGTCGTGAATTCCACGGGGGCGCTCGAACTGCCCTTCGTGCCGGGCCGGCTGCTGGTGATCGGCGGCGGCATCATCGGCCTGGAGATGGCCACGGTCTACAGCGCGCTCGGCGCCCGGGTCGACGTCGTCGAACGGCTGCCGAACCTGCTGGAGGGCGTGGATCGCGATCTCGTGGCGGTCTGGACCAAGCGCAACGCCCATCGGTTCGACCGTGTGCTGACCGGCGCCGAGGTCGTCGCCGCGACGGCCGGCCCGAAGGGCATCGCCGTGACCCTGGCGGGCGAGGCGCAGGCGACGCGCTACGATCTGGTGCTCCAGGCCGCGGGCCGCCGGCCGAACGGGGCGGCGCTCGGCCTCGACGCCGCGGGCGTGGCGGTGCAGCAGGGATTCGTGACGGTCGACCGCCAGATGCGCACGGAAGTGCCGCACATCTTCGCCATCGGCGACCTCGTCGGGCAGCCGATGCTCGCCCACAAGGCCGTCCATCAGGGCCACGTCGCCGCCGAGGTCGCCGCCGGCCACAGGGCCGGGTTCGACGCCGCGGTGATCCCCTCGGTGGCCTATACCGATCCGGAGATCGCCTGGGTCGGGCTCACCGAGGCCTCCGCCAGGGCGGCGGGCCGGAGCGTCGAGGTGGCGCGCTTTCCCTGGGCGGCTTCCGGCCGGGCGATCGCCAACGGCGCGGATTACGGCCTGACGAAGCTGCTGTTCGAAGCCGGGACCCAGCGTGTCGTGGGCGGAGCCATCGTCGGCCCGAGCGCGGGCGACATGATCGGCGAGATCGCCCTCGCCATCGAGATGGGGGCGGACGCCGTCGATATCGGCCGGACGATCCATCCGCATCCCACGCTGGGCGAGACCGTCGGCCTGGCCGCGGAGGTCGCGCTGGGCCTCTGCACCGACCTGCCGCCGGCAGCGCGCGTCTCGTCCGGTCGGTAGGGTTCGTCTCCACTGGGCCCGGCATGGAGGCTGGGGTGGACTTCGGGCCGGCCCGGGCGTCTAACCCCGCTCGAGGTCGGGGCCATACGGCTCAAGCCGGCGTGTCCGATGAGGAGTCTCGGTGTGGAATTGCCGTCGCGGGGTGGGCCAACCTTTCGGCGGACGAAGTCCATCGGGCATCCGCTCGATCACGGCGATGCCGTGTCGCGCGCCGACCGCACGCGCGCCCGCATACTCGCAGCTCTGCTGGCCGTGCTGCCGGTGAGCGGTCCGGGCAAGGCCCTCGCCGACGCACCGGCCACGATCGACCGGTCCGAGGGCCGGGACGCGCTCATCGCGGGGCTGCGCGGCCGCATCCTCGCCGCCCACAGCGCGACGCTCGCCCTCGAAGGCTGGTGCGCGGAGCACAAGATGGCGGCCGATCCGCACCTCGTGGCCGAGCGCCTGCCCGGGCCGGACAAGCCGCTCACCGCCGCGCAGCGGATACGGCTGGCGATCGGCCCGGAGGAGCCGGTCCGCTATCGCCGGGTGCGCCTGGTCTGCGGCGATCGCGTCATGTCGGAGGCCGACAACTGGTACGTTCCGGCCCGCCTGACCGCCGAGATGAATGCCACGCTGGACGGCACCCACACGCCGTTCGGCCGTGTCGTGCGCCCGCTCGCGCCGGTTCGCCGGACCGTCGAGGTTCGCGCCGCCGGTGCCGAGCCCGGTCCGGACGATCCCCTGTTCGAGGTCGACGCGGTGCTCTCGACCGGGGCCGGCCAACCGTTCTGCGAGGTCGTGGAGACCTACCTCGGCACCGCATTGCCGCCCCCGTCGCGCTGACGGAGACGGGTCGGCCGGCACACGCGAACCGCGGCACGCGGTCGGGCCCTGTCACCGCCTGACGATATCGAAACGCCGGTGTCCGCATCATGCTTCGGACAGGAAGAATCATCGGGGGGCTTGGGATGCGTCTGAGGCTCGGCGTTGCGGCTCTGTTGGCACTGTCCGCGGGTGCGTCCGGCGGACCGGCGCGGGCGGCCGATCCGGCGGGTCTGTGGCTCACCGAGACCGGAAGCTCGCGCATCCGCGTCGCGCCCTGCGGCGGCGGCTTCTGCGGGACGATCGTGAGCGCCCCCGGCAAGGCGTTGGACGCCAAGAATCCCGATCTGGCCTTGCGCGGGCGCAGCGTCGTCGGCGTCCAGATCCTCGACGCGCGCCAGCCGGACGGATCGGGCTACTCGGGTTCGCTGTACAACCCGAACGACGGCAAGACCTATTCCGGCTCGCTGCGCCTCACCGGGCCCAACACCCTCGAGGTCTCCGGCTGCGTCATGAGCGTCTTCTGCAAGCGGCAGAGCTGGACGCGGGTCAACTGAGGCGGCGCGATCCGCGACGCCGGGAGCGGCGATTCGTTACCGCGTCGCAACATCGCAGGATCGATTGTGCACTATCGAAGTTGCCTGGGTCTGAACCGATAGGAATTCTGATGACCCGGACTTTGCTCGCCACCGTTTTCGCGCTCGCCGCCATCGCGCCGGCAACCGCTCAGGTCATCGAGACGCCGAACAGCACCACGGTGGTCGTGCCGCGCGGGGCGCCGGGCGTGGTCAGCACCCAGTCCAATGCGACCGGCAATGAGCCGGCGATCACCTACTCGCCGACCGGACAGCCGGCCGACGCGATCTCGAGCGATTCGGCGGCAGGTGGCAATGCCAATCAGCCGTCGCGGGTCGCCCCGCAGGGCGGCGGCGGCGGCAAGTAGCTCGCCGCACGGCCCTGACGGTCCCGTTACGTGAAAAAGGCCGCTCCGGAAACGGAGCGGCCTTTTTCATGTGGGGCACGCGCCTCAGGCGGCTTCGGTGAGGGCCTGCTCGACGGCGTCGAGGGCGGCTTCGGCTCCGGCGCCGTTGGGCCCGCCGGCCTGGGCCATGTCGCGGCGGCCGCCGCCGCCCTTGCCGCCGAGCGCGCCGGCGCCGGCCCGGACCAGACCGACCGCGTCGTAGCGCGCCGTCAGGTCGTCGGTGACGCCGACCACAAGGCCCGCCTTGCCGTCCGCGGCCACGCCGACGATCGCCACGATGCCGGAGCCGAGGCGCTTCTTCTCCTCGTCCATGATCGGCTTGAGGTCGCGCATGTCGAGGCCCTCGACCACCGAGCGGCGGAAGGCGACGCCGGCGATCTCGGTCTGGCGCGAACCGCCGCCCGATCCGGATTCCGACGCACCCATGGCCAGCTTGCGGCGGGTCTCCGCCAGCTCGCGCTCCAGGCGCCGCCGATCCTCCATCAGCGCCGTGAGGCGGTCCGGTGCCTCGGAGACCGGGGCCTTCAGGATCCCGGCGAGCGCCGCCAGTGTCCGGGCCTCCTCGGCGCGATGGTGACGCGCCGCGTCGGCGGTCAACGCCTCGATCCGGCGCACGCCGGCGCCGACGGCGCTCTCCGCCACCACGGTGATCGCTCCGATATCGCCGGTGCGCGCGGCATGGGTGCCGCCGCAGAGCTCGATGGAGAAGTTCCTGAGCCGTCCCGTGTCAGGCTGCCCCCCGACCGGCACGCCCATCGAGACGACCCGCACCTCGTCGCCGTACTTCTCGCCGAACAGCGCCCGGGCGCCCGACGCGATGGCATCGTCCACCGCCATCAGCGTGGTCACGACGGGGGCGTTCTGGAGCAGCACCGCGTTGGCGATGTCCTCGACCCGGGCGAGTTCTCCCGCCTCGATCGGCTTCGGGTGGCTGATGTCGAAGCGCAGGCGGTCGGGGCTCACCAGGGAGCCCTTCTGGGCGACGTGGTCGCCGAGCACCTGCCGCAGCGCCTCGTGCAGCAGGTGGGTGGCCGAGTGATTGGCCCGGATCGCCCGGCGGCGGGCGTGATCGACCTTCAGCTCCACCGGCTGATCGAGGTCGAGGGCCCCCTCCTCGACAAGGACGTGGTGGACGAACAGGTCACCGAGCTTCTTCTGGGTGTCGGTCACGCGCGCCCGCAGGCCCGGCGCCAGGATCTGCCCGGTATCGCCGACCTGGCCGCCCGATTCGCCGTAGAACGGCGTCTGGTTGACGAGGACGAACCCGCTCTGGCCGGATCCGAGGTTTGTGACTTCGGCACCGTCGCGCAGCAACGCGGTGACGATGCCCTCCGCGGTCTCGGTCTCGTAGCCCAGGAACTCGGTGGCGCCCAGGCGCTCGCGCAGGCCGAACCACACCGTCTCGGTGGCCGCGTCGCCCGAGCCCTTCCAGGCCTCCCGCGCCGCCTGCTTCTGGCGCTGCATCGCCACCGCGAAGGCGTCGGTGTCGACGCCGATACCCCGTGCCTTCAGGGCGTCCTGCGTCAGGTCGAGGGGGAAGCCGTAGGTGTCGTAGAGCGTGAAGGCGGTCTCGCCGGAGAGCTTGTCCCCGGCCGCGAGGTCGCGGCTCTCCGCGTCGAGGATCGACAGGCCGCGCTCCAGGGTGCGCCGGAAGCGGGTCTCCTCCAGCTTCAGGGTCTCGCCGATCAGGCTCTCGGCCCGCATCAGCTCGGGATAGGCCTGGCCCATCTCGCGGACCAGGGTCGGCACGAGGCGGTAGAGGGTGGGCTCGCGCGCGCCCAGGATCTCGGCGTGCCGCATGGCGCGGCGCATGATCCGGCGCAGCACGTAGCCGCGGCCCTCGTTGCCCGGCAGCACCCCGTCGGCCACCAGGAAGGAGGAGGCTCGCAGGTGGTCGGCGATCACCCGGTACGAGGCGAGCGTCCCGGGCTCCGGCGCGCGGGAGACCGCATGCGCCACCGCATCGATGAGTGCGCGGAACAGGTCGGTCTCGTAGTTCGAGGGCACGCCCTGGAGGATCGCCGCCATGCGCTCCAGGCCCATGCCGGTGTCGATCGACGGCCGCGGCAGGGGGTTGCGCACCCCCGGTTCCAGCTGCTCGTACTGCATGAACACGAGGTTCCAGAACTCCAGGAACCGGTCGCCGTCCTCGTCCGGGGATCCGGGCGGGCCACCCTGAAGAGCCGGGCCCTGATCGATGAAGATCTCGGAACAGGGGCCGCAGGGGCCGGTATCGCCCATCTGCCAGAAATTGTCGGAGGTCCCGATCCGGATGATCTTGTCGTCGGACAGGCCGGCGATCCGCTTCCAGAGCCCGGCCGCCTCCTCGTCGTCGGCGTAGACGGTGACCAGCAGCCGGTCCGGCTTCAGGCCGAACTCCTTGGTGATCAGCGTCCAGGCCAGCTCGATGGCACGGTCCTTGAAGTAGTCGCCGAACGAGAAGTTGCCGAGCATCTCGAAGAACGTGTGGTGGCGCGCGGTGTACCCGACATTGTCGAGGTCGTTGTGCTTGCCGCCGGCCCGCACGCATTTCTGCGCCGTGGTCGCCCGGTCGTAGGCCCGCCGCTCGACGCCGGTGAAGACGTTCTTGAACTGCACCATGCCGGCGTTGGTGAACATCAGCGTCGGATCGTTCTTCGGCACGAGGCTCGAAGAGGGTACGACCTCGTGTCCCGCCTTCGCGAAGTAGTCGAGGAAGGTCGACCGGATCTCGTTGACGCCGCTCATCGGGGCTGACTCTGGCAGGAACACGGGACCGGGCTCCGCTCACCTTGAAGCGGTACCCGCATGGCGCCCTCTTAGAGCCGTTCCCGATCGCGTTGCAATCGGGGCTGGGTCCGAGCGCGGGGTCTAAGTCCTTGTCGCCCCGCGCTCCCCGCCGATCCGCCGCGCTCCGGACCGGGTCCGTCGCGGGTGACACCCGGGTCCCCGCCGCGAAAACACCTGTCTCCGCCCCAGAGCCGCCACAAGCGCGGCCGTGTTGTCGCCACATCTGTCAAGCGATGTTGAGTCTCTGGCGCCGTCGACGGCGCGCGAGGATTCGGGACAACGATGCAGGGCCGCGCGGTCGGATCGTCGAAGACCATCACGGGCAAGCCGGGCTCCGCGCCCGGCCATTTCGGCTCCGGCCATGCCGACGTGATCGCCGCGCAGCCGCTGCTCGGCCGCGCCCATGGCAGCCGTCCGGCCCTGTTCCGGTCGCTGCTGACGGTCTCGCTCATCGCCGGCGGCCTCAGCGCCGGCCTGATCGGGTCGGGGGTGGACCTCGGCAAGGTCGGCCTCTCGCCGGCCGTGTCCCCCGCGGAGGCCGCCACCGAGATCATGATGCCGCGGCCGCGCATCCATACCGTCGCGCTGGAGGACGAGCTGGAGCGGACGCCGCTGCGCGCCTCGTCGAGCTTCGCCGCCGTGCACGATCTCGACACCGATATCGGCTCCAACACGGTCGACCGCGTGTCCTACGACTTTCTCCTGTCCGAGAGCGCGGCCGGCGACCCGAACGACATCCTCGAATTCGGCCCGATGAAGATCCGGCGCCACTTGGTCCAGACGATCGTGCGCGCCGCGCAGGCGGTGCAGACGGACCCGGTCCTGCTCATGGCGGTGGCCGACAAGGAATCGAGCTTCGTCACCGCGGTCCAGGCCAAGACCTCCTCGGCCACGGGCCTGTACCAGTTCATCGAGCGGACCTGGCTCGGCGTGGTCCGGGATTTCGGTCCCAAATACGGCCTCGCGAAGGAGGCCGCGCTCATCACGGCCGATGCCAACGACCGGCCGGTGATCACCGATCAGGCCGAGCGCGCCCGGGTGCTGGAGCTGCGCCGCGATCCCTATCTCTCCGCCTTGATGGCCGGGGAGATGCTGAAGCGCGACGCCGCCCGCATCGCCCTGCGCATCGGGCACGAATTGTCCCTGGGCGAGGTCTATCTGGCCCACTTCCTCGGGCCCGACGACGCCGGGGAGTTCCTCGCCAACGTGGTGAACAAGCCCGCCGCCGCCGCCGCCGCGCTGCTCCCCGGCCCGGCCCGGGCCAACCGGTCGATCTTCTTCGCCGCGGGCCGGTTCGTCGGGCGGGGCCGGCACCGCAAGCCGCTCAGCCTCTCGGTGGCACAGGTCCACGAGAAGTTCGAGTCGATGATGAGCGCCCGCGGGTCGCGCTATCAGAACGTGCGCGCCGTGTCGGGGATCATGGCCTCCGCGGACGCGGAGACCGCCACCCAGTAAACGCTGGGCGCGCCGGCGCGCGATTCGGGAGCCGGGCGCAACCACCGGCGAACTGCCGACTTTCCTCCCAGTGAGCTGCGTTGTCGTCCGGCGCGCGGGAAGACTTCGGGGGGAGTCCTTGAGAAAGCACCAGACGAGCGAGCCCCTGCCGCTCACCGAAACGTTATCGCCGGGTATCCCGCTCGATCAGATCGGTCGTACACTCGCGTCCGTCTACGATAGTTTGGTCACCGAGGGCGTGCCGGAACATCTGGCCGCCCTCGTGCGCCGCGTCCGCCAGACCGACGACGACGCGCCCGCGCATCGCAGGCCCGAGACCGCCGCGGCTGCCGCGACCCGTCCGCAGGTCGCCCTGGTTGTGGAGGACGATCCCGAGATCCGCGCCCTCGCCGAGACCCTGCTCGAGGAGACCGAGCTCGACGTCATCGGCTGCGACAGCGCCGAGGCGGCCCTCTCGGTGCTTCAGGCGCGGGGCGGGGACGTCGCCCTGGTCTTCGCCGATATCCGGCTCGCCGGTCGCATGGACGGGCTGCAGCTCGCCCGGGCGGTGGCGACCCTCTGGCCCCGGGCGCGGCTGGTGGTCACCTCGGGCCACGACCTGCCCCGACCCGAATTGCCGCCCGAGGCGGTGTTCATCCCCAAGCCTTGGCGCCCCCTCGACGTGTTGGTCGAGGCGGAGCGCGCCACCACCGAGCCGGCGCCGCCGGTCGTCTGAGCGCCCTGGCGGCGCTGGATATCGCGAAGCGGGCTGCCCGGCACGGTGTACGGCGCGGCGGATCGGGCCCCGATGGGCCCGGCTCTTGCATCGGTGGATGCCTCGATTTGGTGAAAGACGTGTCGGCACGAGCCCGGAGAATGCCGATTTGCCGATCCTGTCCGTCCATCACCGAACGGTCTATCAGTACCGGCGGCCGGTATCCTTCGGCGAGCACCGGATCATGTTCCGGCCCCGGGACAGTTACGACCAGCGGCTGATCGAGGCGACCCTGGACATCACCCCCGAGCCGGCCTCGCTGCGCTGGATGTTCGACGTCTTCGGCAATTGCGTCGCGGTCGCGACCTTCGACGCCCGGTCGGAGCGCCTGACCTTCGCGTCCGGCATCACCCTCGAGCACACGCCCGGGCACGCGCCGGTCTTCCCCCTGGCGCCGCACGCCACCCACTACCCGTTCGGCTACGGCGCCGAGGACATGCCGGATCTCGCCCGCTCCATCGAGCGGCAATGGCCCGACCCGCGCCACGAGGTCGATGCCTGGGCGCGCAGCTTCCTGCCGCAGCAGGGGCGCGTCCCCACGCAGGAATTGCTGGCCGCCATGACCCGCAGCGTCCGGGCCAACTTCACCTATCTGGCCCGGTCCGAGAAGGGCGTGCAGGACCCGCTGACCACCCTGCGCGGCAAGCGCGGCTCGTGCCGCGACTTCGCGGTGCTGATGATGGAGGGCGTGCGGGCCCTCGGCATGGCCGCGCGGTTCGTGTCCGGATACCTGTACAATCCCCGCAACGACCGGGCGCGCCATGTGGGCGGCGGCTCAACCCATGCGTGGCTGCAGGTCTACCTGCCCGGCGCCGGGTGGATCGAGTTCGACCCGACCAACGGCATCGTCGGCAACCGCGACCTGATCCGCGTCGCGGTCACCCGCGACCCGGCGCAGGCGGTGCCGCTGCACGGCTCCTTCTTCGGCCTGGCCAGCGACGATCTCGGCATGCGCGTCGAGGTCGACGTGGTGGAGCTGGCGACGGCCGCGACGACCCAACCCGACTGTCAGGGCCCCGGCCCCACCCCGGCGCGTTGAGCTGCCGGACCCGGAACGAGCGTGCGTGGCGACCCCGCGCGGATGGCGACACAGTGAGAAGGCCGCGATGAAGATCAAGACCGGTTTCGATATCGCCTTCACGATGTCCCAGCCGACCCCGATGATCCTGATGCTGAGCGTCCACCCGTCGCGGATGCCCGACGTGCTGACGCCGCACGTGATCACCTTCGATCCGCCGATCCCGGCGCGCGCGTATCAGGACGTCTTCGACAACACCTGCCACCGCATCCTGGCGCCGCCCGGCCAGCTGACGATCTCGGCCGATATCACGGTCCAGGATACCGGCCTGCTCGACCCGGTGGTGCCGGAGGCGCGCCAGATCGCGGTCCAGGACCTGCCGG
>CAXTCV010000005.1:0-65868 GCA_964242725.1 uncultured Methylobacterium sp. | reverse complement strand
TCAACGAGCAGACCTTCGACGGCATGCGCGCCGCGATCGACAAGCTGTCGAGCGACATCGGGCCCGACAAGATCAAGGGCTACGTGATCGACCTGCGCAACAACCCGGGCGGCTTGCTCGACCAGGCGGTGATGGTCTCGGACGCCTTCCTCGACCGCGGCGAGATCGTCTCGACCCGCGGCCGCAACCCGGACGAGACGCAGCGCTTCTCCGCCAAGTCCGGCGACCTGACCAAGGGCAAGCCGGTGGTGGTGCTGGTCAACGGCGGCTCGGCCTCGGCCTCCGAGATCGTGGCCGGCGCCCTGCAGGACCACAAGCGCGCGACCATCATGGGCACGCGCTCCTTCGGCAAGGGCTCGGTGCAGTCGATCATCCCGCTCGGCGGGTCCGGCGCCCTGCGGTTGACCACGGCGCGCTACTACACGCCGTCGGGCCGCTCGATCCAGGCGAAGGGCATCGAGCCCGATGTCGAGGTCCTGCAGGACGTCCCGGACGAATTGAAGGGCAAGGACGAGACGAAGGGCGAGGCCGGGCTGAAGGGCCACCTGAAGCAGAAGGACACCGACGAGCGCGGCGGCTCCTCCGCCTACATGCCCTCGGACCCGGCCAAGGACAAGCAGCTGATCTCGGCGGTCGACTTCCTGCACGGCATCCAGAAGGGCGCCGCCAACGGTACGCCGAACGCCCAGCAGCAGAAGCCGAGCCTGCCGAACTGATCGTCCGGACTACGAACGGTCCTATCCCCTCCCGCCCGGCAGGCTTGCCGGGCGGGATTTTCGTATCCGGGACCGATCCTTAGGGGATCGTTAACCATACCGACCGGCAATGATGTCCGGGATCCGTGCCGCGTCCGGCGCGGCGGGACCGATTCCGTGTCGAGAGCCGCTTGACCGAATCCACGGACGATATCCTCACGCGCCCCCTCGGCGTGCCGGAGGCACAGGTGCCGGAGCCGCCCATCGGGCGGTTCGGACGGCCGCTCGCGGTCCTGCGCCGGCCGAAGGTCGCTGCGGGGGCCATCGCGACCGCGCTCGTCCTGTCGGTCGGCCTCGTCGTCGTGCTCGGCGATCCCCAGGGCGGGGAGCCCCGCGCCGAAGCGATGATCGCGCTCCGCGAGCCCGTGGCGCGGCCCGCCGCCCCGGTGCCGGTGGCCGCCGAGCCGCCGGTCGCCATGACAACCCCCGGACCGACGCAGCTCCAGCGCAGCGCGGAGGAGATCGAGTCCGCATCCGGCGTCACGGTGGTGCGTCCGCTCGGCTCGGCGCCGACCGATGCCGTGGTGATCCGGGTCCCGCCCCCCAACGCGCCGCGGCTCGCCCCCGCGCCGGATCCGCGCATCAGCGAGTCGGGCCGGCACGGCCTGATCCCGAGACTCGGCGAGGGGCGGGTGCGTGCCCTCGACGTCTACGCCCGGCCCGAGGAGCCCGGAACGGGTCCGCGCATCGCCATCGTGGTGACCGGGCTCGGTGTCGGCCAGGCCGCCACCGCGGGTGCCACCGCACGCCTGCCCGCGGCCGTCAGCCTCGCCTTCCTGCCCTATGGCGGCGAGGCCGAGCGCGCAGCCGCCCGGGCGCGCGACGCCGGCCACGAGGTCTTGCTCCAGCTGCCCATGGAGCCGTTCGACTATCCCGACAGCGACCCGGGCCCCCAGGGCCTGCTCACCGCCCTGAAGGGTCCCGAGAATGCCGACCGCCTCGCCTGGGCGCTCGCACGCTTCCCGGGCTATGTCGGCGTTGTGAACTACATGGGCTCCAAGCTGATGGCGGATGCCGCCTTCGAGCCGATCCTGCGCGAGATCGGCGCCCGCGGCCTCGGCTTCCTCGACGACGGCACGAATCCGAAGCCCGCGGCCGCGCCGGCCAACAAGGCCCGCACGCCGATCGCCCGCGCCGAGATCGTCCTCGACGCCACGCCGCGCGCCGACGCCATCGACGCCGCCCTGGCGCAGGCCGAGGCCCGGGCCCGGGCCAACGGCTTCGCCCTGGTCTCGGCCAGCGGTGCGGCCCTCAGCGTCGACCGAATCGCCCGCTGGGCGCGGGATCTCGATGCCCGGGGGCTGCGGCTCGTCCCGGCCAGCGTCGCCCTGCGCGGCGCCCGTGAGAAGCGGGTCACTACGGCCGATTGAGTGAGCTCGCGAACCGCTCCCGCACCGATAGTCTCAGGGCGCAGCGCGAGGGCCCCGTCTCCGATCGGCGTTGCCGCGCCCCGCGGGCCTGACCTATGGTCCGGCCGATGACGACGGATTCGGATCCCGGCAGCGCCCTGCCCTACCGCCCCTGCGTGGGCGTCGCGCTGATCGCGCCCGGAGGCGGCGTCTTTGTCGGGCGCCGGACCAAGGATGCGGGCCCCGAGCACGTCGCCGGCCCGTACATGTGGCAGATGCCGCAGGGCGGCGTCGATCCGGGCGAGGATCCGGAGGCGGCAGCGCGCCGCGAGCTCTACGAGGAGACAAATGTCCCGTCGGACGCGCTCCGCCTGCTCGCCGAGATCCCGGACTGGCTCGCCTACGATCTGCCGCCCGAGGTGATGAAGCAGGCGTGGCAGGGGCGCTACCGGGGGCAGACCCAGAGATGGTTCGCCTACGGATTCCTGGGCGACGCGGCGTCGATCGACGTGCTGCGTCCGGGGGGCGGCGCCCACAAGGCCGAGTTCGACGCGTGGCGCTGGGCCCGGTTCGCCGAGCTGCCGGACCTGATCGTGCCGTTCAAGCGCCCGGTCTACGAGCGCGTGGTGGCGGCCTTCTCGGGTCTCGAGCGCTGGGCGGACGCTTCGTGACGCTGCGGCCGGGGGTCTGAGACCGTGCGCTGGCTCGCAGTCCCGCTCGGCCTGGCCCTGGCCTGGGTCGCGTTCACGATGAGCCCGCTCTGGTCGCTCTACGATCTCTCGCAGGCGGTGCGCCGGCACGACACCGCCTATATCGAGAGCCACGTGAACTTCCGGACGCTGCGCCTCTCCCTGGTGCGCCAGATCACGGCGGCGATGCGGGTTGCCGCGGAGGCCGACCCGGACCTGGAGGCCCGTGATCGCCAGCGCCTCGGCGACGCCGCCTACGGGCTGGCCCTGGCCCTATCCGAGTCGATGGTCACCCCGGAAACGGTGATCGACCTGCTCGCCAACGGCTGGCCCGACAAGCTCGATCTCGAACGGCCATCCGGCACGCGGCCCGCGGGTCTTGCGATCCGCAGCGTCGGGCGGCTCCTGCCCTATTACACCGCCCTCGAAATGCGGGGCTTCCGCGCGGTGGTGATCCCGATCCCGCCCGAGGCGCCCCGCGGCGCGCGCACCCGCATCCGGTTGCGCCTGCGCGGTCTGACTTGGCGGCTGGTCGACATCGAGATGGCCGACATGCTGCGCGACCAGATCGCCGCGAAGCTCGGCCGGGCGATGGCCCGGGCGAAGATCGGAGCGAGCGACGGGGAGGAGCGCTAAACCCCGCGGCGGCCACGTGCCGAGAGGCGGTCCGTACCCTTCGGAAGACGGCGAGGCGGACCGGACGCTCGGAAGGCCGGTCCGGTCAGGAGGCGCGAGCCGCCGTGCCCCGGGGTCACTTCGCCTTCGGCGAGCCGGCGGCATCCTTAGGCTCGCGGGCCTCGCTCAGGCTCTCGGCCTTGTCCTCGTCGGTGTCGCCGCCCTGCTCGATGGTCTTGCTGGGATTGGACAGCAACGACTTGGCGATCCCGAGGAGGATCTCGCACTCACCGGGAAACTTGTACGTGTCCAGCACGATGGCGGCGTCGCGCAGGGTCCGCAGGTCGCGTACCAGCTGGGCATTGGCGTCCGCGCGCAATTCGCCCTTGGCGGCGATCGCCTCCTCGATCTTCGCGCCGGTCACGTCGCAGGCGGCTTTCGCCGGCGTCGCTGCCAGCGTCAGGGCGAGGCCGAGTGCGGAAAGGGAGCGCCACATGGCGTGTGTCCTCGGAGGTCCGGGTCAGGCGTGATGGGGGAGCGCGGCGTTCAGCACGTCGCGGGTCAGCGCCACGAGCTGGCTGGGGCGATAGGGTTTCGGCACGAAGACCGAGCCGGAGACGGCGTCGCGGGCCGAGAGGTCGGCGCGGCCACCGGAGGTGTAGACGATCGGGAGGTCCGGGCAGAGACCGCGGGCGCGCCGGGCCAGCGCGAGACCGTTCGTGTTGCGAGCGAGATCGATATCGGTGAAGAGCATGTCCACGCTCTGGCTGGCCAGGATCGCCTCGGCCTGCCAGGCATCCGCGGCGGTGAGCACCCGATAGCCCGCGTCGAGGAGTGTTTCGGCGGCCAGTTCGCAGACGCTCGGCTCATCCTCGACCACGAGGATCGTGGCGGTGGCCGAGTCCAGAACAGGCATGGACGGGCAGACGAAAGCGGCAGCGAACGGAACCATGACGCAACTCCCACTCACCCGGCGGGGGCTCGGTGGCCTCCGGTCGGATCGCTGGGGCAACGGCCCCTCTCGACACGGCGTTCACCCTGTTTCCATCGAATTGCATGCGTTTGGTGAGTGCCGTCTTAACCGACCTCTCACGGCGGTGAACGAAGCGATCCGATTGGTTAACGGAAGGTTACCGAGGCGGCACCCGGGGGCCGACGCGTGAGCCGGCCCCTGCAACTCGGCATCGGCCTGCTCCTCACGGGTCTGGCCGGATACGTGGATGCCCTCGGCTTCGTGCGCCTGGGCGGGCTCTACACCTCGTTCATGAGCGGCAACACCACGCAGCTCGCGGTCTTCGGCGCGGCGGCCGAACTCCACCGGCTGGTGCTGCCCGCGACACTCATCTTCGCCTTCCTGATCGGCTCGGTGCTCGGCAGCGGTCTGGCGATCCTGGTCCCGGCCCGTTGGACGACGCCGGTGGTCCTCGCCTACGAGTCCCTCCTGATCCTCGGCGGCCTCGGGCTGGGCCTCGAATCGCCGGAGCTCGGGCTCGCCGCCTTCTTCGTCGCCGTGGCGATGGGTTCGCAGAACGCGGTCCTGGCGCAGGTCAAGGGCTTCCGCGCCGGCACGACCTTCGTCACCGGCGCCCTCTTCAGCCTGGGGCAGAAGATCGCCCAGGCCCTGACCCGGACCGGCGATCCGCTGGGCTGGATCGGCGACGGACTGGTCTGGCTGTCCCTGTTGTTCGGCGCGTATCTCGGTGCGCAGGCCTACGGGCTGTTCGCCCTCTATGCCCTGATCGCACCGGCGGCCCTCTCCGGCGGCCTGGCGCTGCTGACCGCGATCCTGGTCTTGCGCACGGCACCGCCTGCCGCGAAGGTCCCCGCACCATGAGCAGTCCCGTCAGCAATCCCTCCCTCACCAGTCACGTGGCCGCGCTGGAGCCCGGCGCGCACGTGGTCGCGGCCCATTTCCTGAAGGACGTGCCGGCCCTGGCGCTCAGCGACGGCACCGTCGCGCTGTCGCAGGCGGCCGGCCTGACGCGCCTCGCCGCCCATCCCGAGGGGGGGATCCTGGTGGCGGCCGGGATCGGCGCACGCCTGCTTACCGGCGGTGACGACGGCCGGGTCGTCGAGGTCCGGGCGGACGGCGCCCTGGAACAGGTTGGGTCCGCCAAGGGCGGCGCCTGGATCGACGCGCTGGCGCTCCATCCCGACGGCGCCGTGGCGTGGTCGGCCGGGCGCAACGTCGTGGCCCGGGACGCCAAGGGCCGTGCGCGCAGCTTCCAGGCGCCCTCGACCGGCCGCGGCCTCGTCTTCGCCCCGAAGGGCTACCGCCTCGGGATCGCCCACTACAACGGCGTCAGCCTCTGGTACCCAAACCTCGAAACCCCGGCCGAGGTGATCGACTGGAAGGGCTCCCATATCGACGTGACGTGGTCGCCGGACGGCCGTTTCGTGGTGACGACCATGCAGGAGAATGCCCTGCACGGGTGGCGGCTCCAGCCGGATCGCGGCCACATGCGGATGTCGGGCTATCCGGGAAAGGTCCGCTCGGTGGCCTGGTCGTCGGACGGGCACTGGCTCGCCACCAGCGGCGCCGAGGCCGCGATCGTGTGGCCGTTCGACTCCAAGGAGGGGCCGACCGGGAAGGCCCCCCGGGAATGCGGGGTCCGTCCCGCCCGGGTGTCGCGCGTCTCGTTCCACCCGAAGGCGCCGGTCCTGGCCGTCGGCTACGAGGACGGTTGCATCCTGCTGGTCCGGTTCACCGACGCCGCGGAGCTCCTGGTGCGGCCTGCCGTCCCGGGCAGCGGCGTGACGGCGCTCGCCTGGGACGGGCGCGGGAGCCGATTGCTGTTCGGCTGCGGCGACGGGCAGGCCGGTCTGCTGACGCTTCCAGCGTGACGCCCGGCATGCTCTGTGTGGAGCGTCGATTCCCCGCGCCGGAGGCCTGACGTGTTCCGCGTGTTCCGCACCCTCGGCCTCGCCCTCGGCCTCCTCGGGGGCGCGGTCGCCGCGCAGGCTCCCGAATTCGCCCAGCAGTATGCGCAGCGGATCGGCGGCGCCGCGGATGAATTGCGGCGGCAGGTGGCGGTGCTCGAATCCGACGCCCAGGCCTCCGGCACCACCCGGGAGGGCGCCGTCGACCGGCTGCGCAGCAATCCCGATGCGCTCGTGGCCCGCCGCGGTGCCGCCGCACAGGCCGATATCGCCCGACTGGCCCGGCTGAGCGCCCAGCAGCAGGCCCTGGCCTCGGCCACGAGCCCGCTCGGCCGCGTCGTCGCGATGCTGCGCGATCCCGACATGCCGGTCGCCGCGGCCGCCTATCGCGACTTCAGCCCGGCGATCCCGACCAGCGCGGACGGCCTGGCCGCGGGACTGATCGGCTTCTTCGCCGCCTGGGGCGGCTGGCGGGTGGTGTCGGATCTCGGTCGGCGCGCGGTGCGGCGGCGCCCGCGCGAGCCCGCGACGGTGGCCTGAGGCGATGCGCGCGGCGGAAGGTGTGGCGCTGCGTCTACAGCGGCTTGCGCGAGGCTTGCGTATCGAGCAGGGATCCGGCCGTTCCGGTCCGGGAGAAGGCGGATGATGCCGCGCGCGTCGACTCCCACCACCGACCCGGCGCTCGACGCGGCCGCACTCCTGCGACGCATCGGCTTCTTCGGCCTCTTCGTGGTGCTCCCCGTCCTGGCGCAGGTCGCCCGCCGCGCCTCGGTGATCCTCGCGCCGATCGCCGTCATCCTTCTGATCATCGCCAGCGTGATCGACCGGCGGCAGCGGCCGGTGCGCCCCTCCGCCTACCGGCTGCTGACGGCGCCGGCCTTCCTGGCCGGGATGCTCGTGGTGCTCTGGTCGGCGCTGTCCCTGATCTGGACGCCGTTCCTCGGGCCGGCCCTGGAGCGCCTCGTCAACCTCGCGGCCACGATCGGGCTCGCCCTCCTCGGCTATCTCGCCCTGCCCGACCGGATGCGGTCCGCGAACCTCTACCTGCTGCCCCTCGGAATCGTCGCGGGGGCGATCGTGGCGATCATGCTGGGGCTGTTCGGCGCCCACGTGGCGCCGGCCGGGACCGAGGACGATGGCGCGCTCGACCGCGGCCTCGTGCTGCTCATCCTGCTGGTCTGGCCGGCGCTGGCGTGGCTCCGGTCCCGGCGCCGCGACCGCGAAGCCCTGGGGGTCGCCCTGCTGGTCGCCCTGGCGCTCACCGTCCAGCCGGATGCGACCCAGATCGCCGCCCTGGCGGTCGGGGCCGTGGCCTTCGCGGTGACGAGCTACCGGCCGAAGCTCGGCGTGACGCTCACCGCGACCCTGTCCGCCGTCCTGCTCGCCGTGGCGCCGCTGCTGCCGTTCCTCGCGCGGCCGGTGGGCAGTGCCGTGCTGGGTCCGCTGGCGCCGGCGGTGCTGTCGTTGAAGAGCTGGCAGAAGGTTGTGACCACCGATCCGGTGCGGCTGATCACCGGCCACGGCTTCGAGACCGCCCTGCGCGGCCGCCTGGTCGGGCTGCTGCCGTTGAATGCGCCCACCACCGCTTTGTTCGAGTTCTGGTACGAGCTCGGGATCGTCGGCGCGCTCGCCGCCGCCTTCGCACTCTACGCGTCGATCCGTCGGGCCGGGCGCGAAGGTCCCGCCCTGGTTCCCGGGGCGATGGGGTGCTTCGCGGCGGCCTTCACGGTGGCCTGCCTCGGCGTTGGGCTGACGGCGATCTGGTGGCTGACGACGCTCGCCATCGCCAGTGTGGTGTTCGTGTCCGTGGAGCGGGGCCAGTTCCGCACCAATCGGCCGAAGGTCGCCAAGCTGAACCGCGTGATCGCCGGCCAGGGCTGAGGGTCAGCGCCGCAGGAAGCCGTGGAGGCGGATCCAGGCCAGGAACAGCCCGGGCCAGGCCGCCGCCGGCGTGCCGGGCGCACCGAGGCCGAAGCCGTGGCCGCCGCGCTCGAACAGGTGCAGCTCGGCCGGCACCCGCGCCTTGCGCAGGGCCGAGAACATCAGCAGCGGATGATCGGCCACCGCCACGGGATCGTCGATCGCCTGGACCAGGAAGGTCGGCGGCGTCTCCGGGCCGACCTGCAGATCGACCGAATAGGTCTTCATCTCGGCCGGGGTCACGTCGTCGCCCACGAGGATCCGGCGGGTATGGGTCCGGTCGAAGGGTTTCCGCATCGTGATGACCGGGTAGATCAATCCGGCCAGCGCCGGCCGCACGGGCTGCGCGTCGACGGAGTCCACCGCGGCGTAGAGATCCAGGGCGCTGCCGACCGCGGTCTCGCCCATCAGGTGGCCGCCGGCCGAGAAGCCGAGGACGCCGACCCGGGCCGGGTCGATGCCGAATTCCGTCCCCCGGGCCCGGACCAGCCGGACGGCGCGCTGGGCGTCCTGGCGCGGCGCGTCGGGGCCCGAGCCCCAGCCCTCCGCCGGCAGCCGATAGACCAGCAGGAAGACGGTGATGCCGGCCGCGTTCAGGACCCGCCCCACCGGGACACCCTCGTTGCCGAGGGCGATGAACTCGTAGCCGCCCCCGGCCGCGACGATCATCGCGGCACCGTTGGCATTGGCCGGCCGCATGACCAGCAGGCAGGGCCGCGCCACCCGGGTGATGTCGCCGACGACACCCTCGACGTAGCGGTAATCGTCCGCGTCGGGCCCGCCGCCGCCCCCCGGCGCCTCGCCCGGCCAGAGATCGATCACCTGCAGGTCCGCCCCCGGCAGGGAGCGCGGCAGGGCCCGGATCGACTCGTGCGAAGCCGGTTCCGGCGGCCCGTCGATGGCGGCCCGGGCCGAGCGCAGACCAAAGGCAGTCCCGAATCCAGCGAGCAGCAGGCGGCGGTCCAGGCGCAAGGGCGTCTCCCGGAAAAGCTACAGGTCGGGACCGGTGCGCGATGCGGCCGGCTCCCGAAGGCGCGCCGGTCCAACGCCGCGGATGGCCGCGGGGGTCCCGTACCTCAGCCGCGCCGTGCGATCACCGCGACGTAGAACCCGTCCGTGCCGGTGCGATGCGGGCTCATCTGGATGCCGTGGAGCGTGGTCCGCACCGCCGCCGGCAGCGAGGCCGGGCCCGCCGCGAGCACATCGGCGGACGCGACCACGTCGAAGCGTCCGCGCCAGCGCGACAACAACCCGTCCACGGCCGCGTCGTTCTCGGCGGCCAGCAACGAGCAGGTCACGTAGACGATGCGGCCGCCCGGCCTGACCAGCCGCGCCGCCCGATCGAGCACCTGGGCCTGCTCGGCGATCCGCAGGGTGAGGCTGCCGGGGCGCAGGCGCCACTTGGCGTCCGGATTGCGCCGCCACGTGCCCGAGCCGGTGCAGGGCGCATCGACCAGAACCCGGTCGACCGTGCCGTCGAGATCCTCCAGCACGTCGGCCCGCGCCCGGCCGCCCCGCGGCGTCCGGATCTCCGCCGCGGCCCCGGACCGGCGCAGGCGCTCGTGGATCGGCGCGAGCCGGCGCGGATCGCCGTCGGTGGCGATCAGGCGTGCGCCGTTCCCGGTCTCGGCCGCCAGCGCCAGGGTCTTGCCGCCCCCGCCGGCGCAGAGGTCGACGATGGTCTCACCGGATCGCGGATCGGCCAGGAGCGCCGCGAGTTGGGAACCCTCGTCCTGGATCTCGTACCAGCCGTCGAGGAACTCGGCCTCGACATGGAGCGCCGGGCCGCGCCCGTCGGCACCGATCGGCACGCGCAGGCCCTGGGGCGCGTGCGGCGTCGGGGCCGCGTCGAAGGCGGCGAGCGCCGGCAGCACGTCCTCGCGGCGGCCGCGCAGGGCGTTGACCCGGATGTCGAGGGGTGCGCGCCGGGCCAGGGCCTTCAGTTCCGGGATGAGGTCGTCCCCCATAGCCGCCGTGAGGTCCGGCAGCACGAAGGCCGGGGCGTCCCCCGCCACCTCGGGCGGGGCGTCGTTCAGCGTGCCGCTGTCGAGGCGCGCCTGCTCCTCGGCGGTCAGCGGCGCCGGCGCGAAGCGCTCCCCCGAGAACAGGGCGGCCACCGAGGCCGCGGCGAGACCCTGCTGAAGCCGCAGCGCCCCGATCAGGACCGCGCGCGGGCTCTCCGAGCCCATGATCCAGGCCGCGGACGACCGCCGGCGCAGGGCGTCGTAGACCAAGCTGGCGATGCCGGCCCGGTCACCGGAGCCGGCGAAGCGGTGGGCGAGCCCCCAATCCTTGAGGGCATCGGCGGCCGGACGGCGTCGGTCTGCGATGTCGGTGAGCACCTCGATGGCGGCGGAGCAGCGGGCGGCGGGGGTCAGGGGCCTGTTCCTTCAGAATGAGTCGAACACGGCGTGAAACGGCCACGCTTGTCCCACGATGCCGCCACGATACGGCCGAGCTTCGAGCACGATCGCGGCCCAGAACGCACCCGGGTGGTCCGCCGTGCGGATCGCCGCGTGTCGTATGGCATCCACCCGTCGCGGACCAGGGCGGTCCGATACCGGGCGGACACCGGGAGTCTCTCAGCGCATGTCGTCAGCCGTTCGCATCGCCCTCGCGGCCCTCGTCGCCGCCTCCCTCGCCGCCTGCGCGAGCGCGCCGGCCGGCCAGCCGGACCTGACGCCGCCGCCGCGCCGGCCGGTCGACGCCAAGACGCAGCTGGAATACGGCGCGCCGCCAGCGCCCCCGCCGGGCCGCTACTGAGCGGGGGCGGCTCAGGCCGCCTCCCGCCCCCGCCGCGCCTCGTAGGCCTTCAATCCCGCATAGACCTGCGTGAGCAGCGGGAAGGTCGCCTCCGGGGCGAGGCGCCGGCCGCGGCCGAGCAGGTCGCCGATCACGTGATCCGCTTCGATCCGCCCGCCATTCTCGATGTCGCGCAGCATCGAGGCCGTGAAGGTCGAACCCGCGGCCGTGAGCTGCGCCCGCGCCCGCTCGGCCACCACGGTCCGCGGCGGGAAGCCGCTCGCGGCGGCCACGACCGTGCATTCCCCATGCAGCGCCGCCAGGAAATCGGCGCCGCCGGGTGCCGCCACGATGTCGCCGACGGCGGCGCGCATCAGGGTCGTCGCCCCGGCGAGCGTCGCGAGGAACACCCACTTCTCCCACATCTCCAGCAGGATCGCGTCGCTCAGGCGCGGCTGGAACTTCAGCCCGCGCATGAGGGTGTCGACCGCTTCGATCCGGGTCGTGCGCGATCCGTCCCGCTCGCCGTAGGTGATGCTGCACAGCTCGCTCATGTGGCGGATCGCGCCATCCGGCGCGAGGGTCGCGGCGATGGCGCAGGAGCCGCCGAGCACGCGCTCCGCGCCGAAACGGGCATCGAGGGCGTCGAGATGCGACAGGCCGTTCAGCAGGGGGAGAATCGCCGTCTCGGCGCCCACCGCAGGGGCGAGATCCGCGAGCGCGCTGTCGAGATCGTAGGCCTTGCAGGACAGGACGATCAGGTCGTACGCGCCCGCCTCCGCCAGCCGGTCGGCGGTGACCGTCGGCGGGTTCGGAATGTGCAGGTCCCCGAGCGGCGAGTGCAGCACGAGGCCGTTCGCCGCGAGCTTGTCCGCCCGGGCCGGCCGGACCAGGAAGGTCACGTCGGCGCCCGACTCGGCGAGGCGCGCCCCATAATAGCCGCCGGTCGCTCCGGCCCCGACGATCAGCGTGCGCATGGGGATCCTCAGGTCCGCGACGGATAGTTCGGGCTCTCGCGGGTGATCGTCACGTCGTGGACGTGGCTCTCGCGCAGGCCGGCATTGGTGATGCGGATGAAGCGCGCCCGCTCCTGAAACTCCGGGATGGTCGCGCCGCCGACATAGCCCATGGCGGCGCGCAGGCCCCCGGCGAGCTGGTGCAGGACGTTGCCCACCGGCCCCTTGTAGGGCACCTGCCCCTCAATCCCCTCGGGAACGAGCTTGTGGGTGTCGTTGACTTCGGCCTGGAAGTAGCGGTCGGCGGAGCCGCGGGCCATCGCGCCGACCGAGCCCATGCCGCGATACGACTTGTACGAGCGACCTTGATACAAGAAAACCTCGCCCGGGGCCTCATCGGTGCCGGCGAGGAGGGAACCCAGCATCGCCACCGAGGCGCCCGCGGCGATCGCCTTGGCGAGGTCGCCGGAATACTTGATGCCGCCATCGGCGATCACCGGGATGTCGGCCTCGGCGGCGGCCTCCACGGCCTCCATCAGCGCGGTGAGCTGCGGCACGCCCACCCCCGCCACGATCCGGGTCGTGCAGATCGAACCCGGGCCGATGCCGACCTTGATCGCGTCCGCCCCGGCATCGATCAGCGCCTGCGCACCCTCGCGGGTGGCGACGTTGCCGGCGACCACCTGCACGGCGTTCGAGAGCTGCTTCACCCGGGCGACCGCGTCGAGGACCTTGATCGAGTGGCCATGCGCCGTATCGACCACGATCACGTCGCAGCCGGCATCGATCAGGCGCTCGGCCCGCTCGAAGCCGCTGTCGCCGGTGGTGGTGGCGGCCGCGACCCGCAGGCGCCCCTGCTCGTCCTTGACGGCGAACGGGTAGGTGATGCGCTTCTCGATGTCCTTGACGGTGATCAGGCCGATGCAGCGGTAATGGTCGTCGACGACCAGCAGCTTCTCGATGCGGAACTGGTGCAGCAGGCGCTTGGCCTCGTCCTGGGTCACGCCCTCGCGGACGGTGATCAGGCGGTCGCGGGTCATCAGCTCGGCGACCGGCTGCACCGAATTCGTGGCGAAGCGGACGTCCCGGTTGGTCAGGATGCCGACGAGCTTGCCGCGCGACCCGTTCGGGCCCCGCTCCACGACCGGAATGCCGGAAATGCGGTTGCGCTTCATCACCTCGAAGGCGTCGGCCAGGGTCTCGTCCGGGTGGATGGTGATCGGGTTCATCACCATGCCGGATTCGTATTTCTTCACGAGCCGGACCTGCTCGGCCTGCTCGTGCGGCTCGAGGTTGCGGTGGATCACGCCCATGCCGCCGCTGGCCGCCATGGCGATGGCCATCGGCGCCTCGGTCACGGTGTCCATCGCGGAGGCGAGGATCGGCAGGTTCAGGGGGATCGAGCGTGTGAGGCGCGAGGCGACGTTGACCTCGGTCGGCATCACCGAGGAGGCGGCGGGCCGCAGGAGCACATCGTCGAAGGTCAGCCCTTCGATGATCGATGCGGAGTCTATTCGGGCCATGTGCCAACTTTCCTCGGACGGCCGCGCCTGTGGGCTCGCGCAGCGGGATCGGGTTGGCAAGTGGCAGTATCACGGGGTCCGCGGCGGCGCCAATGCGCCGTCGCCGCGCCGCAGCGGGAAAACGCGCATGGCTCCCCCGCTTTTTCGCGCTCCGATCGGCGCCGTCAGCGCATCGCCTTCGCGGGTCCCGGATCGGTGTATTCGGGCGGCAGGCCGATATAGTCGCCCAGGATGCCGTCGATCCCGGGGGCCCGGCCGTAGGCCTCGCAATCCGGGTCCAGGGGCGCCTCACCCAGGGTGGTGATGCGGATACGGTCCCAGGTCGGCAGGGTGTTGGGGGCCGTGAACGGGTCCGTGCCGGTGGCCATCAGGAAGCCGAAATCCTGGCCGAAATCCCCCGCGAGGTCGTAGGCGTCGCTCGCCCGGGAGAAGCGCGGCTGGCTGGTGAAGGCGTTCGCGGCCCCGCCCCAGACCATGGCGGCGCGCTGCTCGCGCCTCCGGTCCAAAGCCTCGGCCTCGACGGTGAGGCTGCCCAGCCCGATCGGCACCCGCGGGATCGGCACGCGCCCGATGCCCTCGGCGGCGCTGAGCCCGAACTGGGCGGCGACCGTGACCCCGGCCGAACCCGCGATGGTCGCGCCGGCGCCGAGGAGGTCCGTGGGGTCGACGCGGGTGACCTGGGCCCGCACGGTCAGGTCCGCGTCGCGGCCCGTCACGACATCGTATTTCAGCGACAGGTCGTAGCAGAGCGCCCGGTCAGCGGCGTTGGCGATCAGGCGGCGCTCGGCCGGCGTCAGCGGCGCGGCACCCGCCACATCGGCGTGGAACGCCGTCGGGATGATGCGCACGGTGCGGGCTTTGGCCAGCGCCGGCCGGTCCACGTAGATCCGGGCGGCGGACGCGACCTGGTCGCTCGCCGTGAGGCGATCGTAGCGGGTCAGCGAGCCGCGATCGTTCAGAAGGACGGTGCCGCAGGCCGCCACCATCGAGAGAAGGGCGACGCCGGCGGCGATCCGCGGCAGGGTGCGGGCCGGGCTGGAGCTGGGCTGCATCGAACTCCTCGTGACCCGGCGCCGTGCCGGAGCGCACCGGCATCACGGCCGCGTGATCGAGACATAGCCATCGAGCCCCGCGCAGAACAGGTGACGGCGCCCGGCTGCGCCATGCCTGTTGCACGATGGATACATCAGCGAAACACGAGGATGCGAGGTGGCCGCCCTGCCGTGCAACCGGCGCGGCGTGCCGCGCGTCTGCCCCCCGATGCCCTCCGCCTCCCAAAAACCGCCCTGGATCGTCCCCCTGACGGTCGCCACCGCGCTGTTCATGGAGAACACCGATTCGACGGTGATCGCCACGGCGCTGCCGAGCATCGCCGCGAGCCTCAGCGAGGACCCGATCGCGCTGAAGCTCGCCCTGACCTCCTACCTGGTCAGCTTGGCGATCTTCATCCCGGTGAGCGGCTGGATGGCCGACCGCTACGGCTCACGCACCGTCTTCCGCGCGGCGCTCGTGGTGTTCATGGCCGGCTCGCTCGCCTGCGCGGCCGCCAACGGGCTGGCGTGGTTCGTCGCGGCGCGGTTCCTCCAGGGCATGGGCGGGGCCATGATGGTCCCGGTCGGCCGACTGGTCGTGCTGCGCAGCGTGCCGAAATCGCAGCTCGTCACGGCGCTGGCCTACCTGACCTTCCCGGCCCTCGTCGGCCCGGTGCTCGGGCCGCCGGTCGGGGGCCTGATCACCACCTGGTTCGACTGGCGCTGGATCTTCTTCATCAACCTGCCGATCGGCTGCGCCGGGATCGTGCTGGCGACCCTGTTCTTCGAGGATGTCCGTGAGCCAGAGCGGCCGCCCCTCGACGTCCTCGGTTTCCTGCTGCTCGGCACGGGGCTCGCCGCGCTGATGCTCGGCCTCGCCTCTATGGGACGCCACCTGCTGCCGCCCGCCGTCTCCTGGGGCTGCCTCGCCGGGGGCGCGATCCTGCTGCCGCTCTACTGGTCCCATGCGAGGCGGGTCGCCCACCCGATCGTCCGGCTCGACCTGATGCGCCGCTCGACCTTCCGGGTCGCGGTGCTCGGCGGCAGCCTGTTCCGGATCGGAACCGGGGCGATCCCGTTCCTGCTGCCGCTGATGCTGCAGGTCGGCTTCGGGCTCGACGCCCTGCAATCCGGTCTGATCACCTTCGCGGCGGCGGCCGGCGCCATGTTCGTGAAGACCCTCGCGCCGAAGATCCTGCGCCGGACCGGCTTCCGGACCCTGATGACGTGGAACGCGCTCCTCGCCTCGGCCTTCCTGGCGGTGAACGGGCTCTACACCGCGCAGACATCCCATTGGATCATGGTGGCGCTGCTGTTCGTCGGCGGCTGCGCGCGCTCGATCCAGTTCACCTGCGTCAACGCCATCGCGTATGCCGACCTCGAATCCCGCGAGATGAGCGCGGCCACGAGCTTCGCCAGCGTCTGCCAGCAGCTGTCGCTGAGCCTCGGCGTCACCCTCGGCGCCCTGGCGCTCGAAGGGACCGCGGGTCTCCATGGCCGTACGCAGATCGAGGCGGGCGATTTCGGGCCGGCCTTCTTCGCCGTGGCGGTGATCTCGGCGGTGTCCGTACTCGCCTTCCGCCGCCTGTCGCCGGATGCCGGATCGGAGATCTCGGGACGCCCTGCGGTCGCCGCCGCCGCTCTCCCTCCGACCGCCGCCGCCGCGATGCAGCCGCGGCACGGCTAGCATCGCGGCCCGGGTGTGGGGTGCCGATCAGGCCGCCGCGCGGGCGGGGGAACGGCCGGGCGACCGCTTGGCGCCCCTGGCCGCGGGTGCCTTGCCAGCGGTCCTCCCGGTGGGCTTCGCGCTCTGCGACACCGCACCGGCGCGCCAGCCCTGCCAGCTCCAGGCGCCGGGGCCCGTCAGGGCATACATCAGAAAACCGCCGGCGAGGCCGAGATCGGCCAGGAGCAGCGTGCGCTCCGCGACCGCGGCCGGGCCGACATAGTGCCAGAAGCCGTGGAGCACGAAGGCCGTCAGGGCCGCGAAGACGGCGAGCGCCAGCCCCGTGAGCCGCGGCAGCACGCCCAGGATCAGCGCGAGCGGCCCGAAGACCTGCACGACCACCGCGGCCGTGGCGACGGCGTTCGGGAACGGCACGCCGGACCCGGCGAGCGTCAGCGCGAAGCCCGAGACGTTGAGGGCCCGGGCGATCCCCGTGGGCAGGAGCGCGGCGGCCAGCAGCAGCCGCGCGGCGAGAAGCGTTCCGTCCTGGGCGCGGTCGATCATTGGGGGGTCCGGTCGGCGGCGAAGCTGACCGGAGCTTGGCCCGGGTCGCTGAAGACCGGGTTAAGCCGCCGCCTCAGCCCGAGACGCCGCCGCGGAACAGGCGCCCGCGCTCGGTCCAGGCGACGACGACCAGCGCCAGCCCGCCGAGGCCCGCATAGCCGAGGCCCACCGGCACCACCGTCCCGTCGAAGGACTGTCCGATCAGGAAGCCGCAGAGGGCGCCGAGGAGGGTGGTGTAGAAGCCGAGGAACGAGGAGGCGGTGCCGGCGATCGCACCCAGCGGCTCCAGGGCGAGCGCGTTGAAGTTCGGCATGGCGAAGCTGATCAGGAACTGGTTCAGCGCCAGGATCGACAGGAACAGCGCCAGCGGCGGCTGCCCGTGATAGGCGAGTCCGACGCCCACCTGCGCGAGGCCGACCGCCGTGAAGGCGATGACGCCGCCATGGGACAGCGCCCGCATCCCGAGCCGCCGGACGACCCGGGCGTTGATCAGCGTCGCCGTCCCCATGGCGCCCGCCACCAGCCCGAAGGCCAGGGGAAAGAGCGGGCCGAGGTGGTACAGGCCGGTATCGAACACCTGCTGGGCCGAGCCGACATAACCCATGATGCAGCCGGTCATCAGCCCGAGGGCGGTGGCGTAGCCCACGGCGACGCGGGTCCGCAGCGTCAGGCGGATCGCCTCCCAGGTGGAGGCCGGCGAGAGCGGCCGGCGGTATTCCGGGTGCAGCGTCTCGGGCATGCGCATCCAGAACCAGAGCGTCAGCCAGAAGGCCAGCACCAGCATCGAGACGAAGACATAGACCCAGGAGCCCAGCGCCAGCATCATGCCGCCGATCGCCGGCGCGACCATCGGAACGATCAGGAACACCATCATGGTGAGCGACATCACGCTCGCCATCTCGCGCCCCGAGAAGCGGTCGCGCACGATCGCCACCGAGAGGACACGCCCGCCGGCCGCGCCGATGCCCTGGATGATCCGGGCCGCGAGCAGCCAGCCGAAGCTGGGGGCGATCATGGCCAGCCCGCAGCCGACCACGTAGATCGCGAGGCTGACCAGCAGCACCGGCCGGCGCCCGACGGCGTCCGAGACCGGCCCGTAGACGATCTGCGCGAAGCCGAAGCCGATCATGTAGACGTAGACGAGGAGCTGCAGCCGGTTGGGATCCGGCACGGCGAAGCGCGCCTCGATCGCCGGGAAGGCCGGCAGCAGGTTGTCGATCGAGATCGCGGTCACCGCCATCATCAGCGCGATGAGGGCGACGAATTCGACGAAGCCCGGGCCGGACCAGGGGCCTGGGGCGCGGGTCTCCTGGACCGGCGGCACGGGCCGGATCACGACTGTCAAAGCGGGCTCACGGGATGCGCGGGGACGGGCCGATCAGGGCTCGCCCATCGCGGCACACTTATGACGATCCCGCCCGCCCGGCGCAGCTCAGGCCGGCAGCGGGCGCAGGGCCGGCTCGGCGGGCCTGCGCCCGACGAAGCCGGCCATCAGCGCCGCGACGAGGCAGAGCAGTCCCGCCGACACGAAGGCGCCGAAGTAAGTGCCGGTATCGGTCCGGACCATGCCGGCGAGCCAGGCCGCCGAGGCGGCGCCGATCTGGTGGGCGGCCGCGATCCAGCCGAACATCAGCGCGGCGTTCTCCTCGCCGAAGGATTTCCCCGCGAGCTGCACGGTGGGCGGCACCGTGGCGATCCAGTCGAGCCCGTAGAACACGGCGAACAGCGAGAGGCCGTAGAAGCTGAGGTCGAAGGAATAGGGCAGGAAGATCAGGGACAGGCCGCGCAGGCCGTAATACCAGGCCAGGAGCTTGCGCGAATCGAACCGGTCCGTGAGCCAGCCCGAGGCCGTGGTGCCGATCAGGTCGCAGATCCCCATCAGCGCGAGCAGCCCCGCCGCCGTCACCTCGGCGATGCCGTGGTCGATGCAGGCGGGGATCAGGTGCGTGCCGACCAGCCCGTTGGTCGAGGCGCCGCAGATGAAGAACGTGCCGGCGAGCAGCCAGAAATCCTTGGAGCGCAGGCCCACCCGCAGGCCGCGCAGGGCGCGCATCGCCGGGTTCTCGGTGAGGATCGGCGTCGGCGTCACCGTGGCCTCGCCGTAGCGGGGGAGGCCGAGATCCGCCGGGCGGTCGCGCAGCAGCAGGGCGGCCAGCGGGATGAGCGCAAGGGTCGCGACAGCGACCACCAGCGAGACCGAGCGCCAGCCCTGGCCCACGGCCAGGGAGGCCAGCACCGGCAGGAAGACGAGCTGCCCGGTGGCGCTGCTCGCCGTGAGCATCCCCAGCACCAGCCCGCGACGCTTGCCGAACCAGCGCCCGGCCACGGTGGCCCCGAGCACGTTGGCGACCATGCCGGAGCCGGAGCCGACCACCACGCCCCAGAGCAGCACCATCTGCCAGGGCGCGGTCATGAGGCTGGTCGCGGCCGTGCCGATCGCCAGGATGAGGAGCGCCGTGCAGACGGAGCGGCGCAGGCCGAACCGCTCGATGATCGCCACCGCGAAGGGGCCGATCATCCCGTACAGGAAGATGTTGAGCGCGATCCCGACCCCGATCATGGACGCGGTCCAGCCGAATTCCCGCTCCCAGGGCACGATCAGCACGCTCGGCGTGGCGCGGACGCCGGCGCCCACGAGCAGGACCAGGAAGGTCACCGCGGCGACGATCCAGGCGTAGTGCAGGCGCGGCGCGGGGCGCGTCTCGGCGAGGGATGGCATGGTCGGGCTCCGGGGCGAAGGCAGGTCGGTCAGGAGGCGTCGAGCAGGGCTTCGGCCAGGGCGGCGACGGCCCCGGGCTCGACCCGGGCGGCGATGCGGGCCTGCGCCGCGCGCCAATGGGGCATCGCGGCCGCGATGGCGTCCCGGCCGGGCTCGGTCAGCACCACCACCCGCTCGCGCGCATCCGCCTCGCCGGCGGCGATCCGCACGAGGCCCCGCCGTTCCAGCGGGTCGAGGTTGCGCGCCATCGTGGTCCGCTCCAGCGCCGCCTCGGCGGCGAGCCGCGTCACCGGGGTCGGCCCCAGGCGGTCCAGGAGGCGCAGGATCGCGAACTGCGTCACCCGCAGCCCGGAGGGCCGCAGGGCCGCGTCATAGGCCGTGGTCACGGCGCGCGTGGCGCGTCGCAGGGCGGAGCAGGTGCAGGGCTCGGTCGAAGGGTGATCGGTCACAATGCGTGTATATGCACATTTTTGCGCCCGCTCAAGCGGATCCTGACGGTTGGCGCCGTTCGACATGCACCGGTGCCCAAACCGCCGGGACGTGTCATCGACACGGCAGGCCACGCTGCTATCCCTAGGACGCGCACCGCCGGAGGAGACACCGGTTCCGGCGGACGAGGGCGCATCACGACGAAGGCTGCGAGCCGCCCCCGATCCCCGCGCGGACGGGATCGGCCCCGGGCCGAACAACCCGGTTCGGGAGAAGCGCGATGACACTCGAGACCGCGACGGCGTTGTCCTCCTCCGAGCAGAAGACGGCCCGTGCCGGGCTGATCGAGGCGGCCGCCGACCTCGTGACCGAGCAGGGCGGTCCGGGCGGTTTCGTGCGCGATCTGCTCGGGCGGGTGACCCCGGAGGATCTGGCCTCCTACCAGGCCGATGCCCTGGCCGATCTCGCCGCCCGGGCCCGGGCGTTCCTGGCCGACCCGCGTCGGCCCGGCGATCCGGCCCGGATGCGCCTGAGCGATGTCGATCTGGTCCGCGACGGCCGCCGCCGCGAGATGACGATCCTGGAAGTCATCAACGACAACCGCCCGTTCCTGCTGGATTCGACCCTGGCCGAACTCACCGAGCAGGGCTTGTCGCCGGACCTCGTCGCCCACCCGATCCTGGGTGTCGAGCGGGATGCCGGGGGAGCGTTGATTCGCGTGGTCGGCGAGACGACCGCCGACGCCCATGGCAGCCTGGCGCGCGAGAGCTTCATCCACATCCATCTCGATCGCCTCGCGGCGGAGGCCGGCGGGCGGCTGCGGGAGGCGCTGGCGGCCGTCTACCGCGACGTCGCCCTGGCGAGCGAGGATCACGACGCGATGCTGGCGCGGCTCACCGACCTCGCCGCGAATCTCGGCCGGGCACCGACCCCCATGCCGGAGAGCGAGATCGCCGAGGCGCGGGCCTTCCTGGACTGGCTGACGGAGGGGCAGTTCCTCCTCGTGGGGATGCAGCAGCACGGCATCGACGGCGAGGCGCATCCCCTGGTCGAGGGGTCGAGCCTCGGCGTGCTGCGCGATCCCGGCGCCACGCCGCTGCGCCGGGGCCGGACGCCGGTGGATTACACCCCCGAGATCCTGACCTTCCTGGAGGAACCTCAGGCGCTGATCATCACCAAGGCGAGCGTGAAGTCCCGCGTCCACCGGTCCGCCTATCTGGACTATATCGGGGTCAAGCTGTTCTCCGGCCTCGGCAAGCTCTCGGGCGAGGTGCGGATCGTCGGCCTGTTCACCGCCACCGCCTACACCAGCCCGGCCCGCGACGTTCCGGTCCTGCGCCGCAAGGTCGAGGCCGTCGTCGCCCGCGCCGGCCTCGACCCGACGAGCCATGCCGGGCGCAGCCTCCTGGCGGTGCTGGAGAGCTACCCGCGCGACGAGCTGTTCCAGATCGACGTCGAGCGGCTCTACCGGTTCACCCTGGCCATCGCCAACCTCGCCGACCGGCCGCGGATCCGGGTCCTGTCGCGGCCGGACCGCTTCGGCCGCTTCGTCTCGCTCCTCGTCTATGTCCCCAAGGAGCGCTACGATTCGACCATACGGGGCCGGATCGGCGCCTACCTCGCCGACGCCTATGGCGGGCGGCTCAGCGCCGCCTACCCGGACTACCCCGAGGGGCCGCTCGCCCGCACCCACTACATCGTCGGCCTGCCGGACGAGGGCGCCCCCGAGATCGATCCCACGGGCCTCGAATCCGGCATCGCCGCCCTGATCCGGACCTGGGGCGACGCCCTGCGGGCGGCCCTCGCCGAGAGCCGGGGCGGTGACCGGGCGCGCCGGCTCGCCGCCCGGTACGCGGACGCGTTCTCGGCCGCCTACCGGGACAATTTCCAGCCGGAGGTCGCCGTCGGCGATGTCGCGATCCTCGAGAACCTCAGCGCGGAACAGCCGCGGGCCGTGCATCTCGGCCGCCGCGGATCGGATCCGGCCGCGCAGGTCCGCCTGAAGGTGTTCTCGCGCATGACCGCGATCGCGCTGTCCGACCGCGTGCCGGCCCTGGAGAATCTCGGCTTCCGCGTCATCAACGAGCGCACCTACCGGATCGCGCCGGCGGGTTCCTCCGAGGCAGACCGCGTCTGGCTGCACGACATGCTGCTCGAACGCGCCAGCGGCGCCGCCATCGAACTCACGGACCTGGAGCAGCCCCTCGAAGCCGCGATGCTCGCCATCGCGGAGGGCACGGCGGAATCGGACGCCTACAACCGCCTCGTCCTGGAGGCCGGCCTCGCCTGGCGCGAGGCGGCGCTGCTCCGGGCGCTCGGACGCTACCTGCGCCAGCTGCGCATCCGCTACGGGCAGGACTACATCGCCGGGACCCTGAGCCGGCATCCCGGGATCGCGCGGGCGCTCGTGAGCCTGTTCCGCGTCCGGTTCGACCCCGCCACCGAGGGCGACCGCACGGCGCGAGCGGCCGACGTCCGGGCCGGGATCGAGGATGCCCTGGCCGACGTCACCAGCCTCGACGAGGACCGGATCCTGCGCCGGTTCGTCAACCTCGTCGAAGCGGCGGTGCGGACCAACTTCTTCCAGACGGGGGCCGACGGGAAGCCGCGGGAGACGATCAGCTTCAAGTTCGCCTGCGCGAAGGTGGCGGCCATGCCCCTGCCCCGGCCGCTGTTCGAGATCTTCGTCTACGCGCCCCGGGTCGAGGGCGTGCACCTGCGCTTCGGCTATGTCGCCCGGGGCGGCCTGCGCTGGTCCGACCGGCCGGAGGATTTCCGCACGGAGATCCTCGGGCTGGTGAAGGCCCAGCAGGTCAAGAATGCCGTGATCGTGCCGGTGGGCGCCAAGGGCGGGTTCTTCCCCAAGCGCCTGCCGCCGGCTTCCGACCGCGCCGCCTGGATGCGGGAGGGCACCGAGAGCTACCAGCTCTTCATCCGCACCCTGCTCGAACTCACCGACAACATCGTCGGCGACGCGATCGTGCCCCCGCCCGACACGGTCCGGCACGATCCCGACGACGCCTATCTGGTGGTCGCCGCCGACAAGGGCACCGCCACCTTCTCGGACATTGCCAACGCGCTCTCGCTCGAGAAGGGCCATTGGCTGGGCGACGCCTTCGCGTCCGGCGGCAGCCAGGGCTACGACCACAAGGGCATGGGCATCACCGCCCGGGGCGCCTGGGAGGCGGTGCGCCGCCACTTCCGCGAGATCGATGTCGACGTCCAGACCGATCCGATCACCGTGGTCGGCGTCGGCGACATGTCGGGGGACGTGTTCGGCAACGGCATGCTGCTGTCGCAGAGCATCCGGCTACTCGCGGCCTTCGATCACCGGGACATCTTCCTCGACCCGAACCCGGACGCGGCGGCGAGCTTCGCCGAGCGCCGCCGCCTGTTCGATCTCGGGCGCTCGTCCTGGGCGGATTACGACCGGAGCCTGATTTCGGCGGGCGGCGGCGTGTTCTCCCGCAGCCTGAAGACCGTGCCGCTCTCCGAACCGGTTCGGGCCGCCCTGGGCTTCGACCGCGCGGAGGCCACGCCCACCGAGCTGATGCAGGCGATCCTGAAAGCGCCGGCCGACCTGCTGTGGTTCGGTGGCATCGGCACCTATGTCCGCGCCTCGACCGAGACCGACGACGATGCCGGCGACCGGGCCAACGACGCCGTGCGCATCACCGGGCCGGAATTGCGGGCGAAGGTCGTCGCCGAGGGCGCCAATCTCGGCCTGACCCAGCGCGGGCGGATCGAGGCCGCGCGCGCCGGCATCCGCCTGAACACCGACGCCATCGACAATTCAGCCGGCGTGAACACCTCCGACGTCGAGGTCAACATCAAGATCGCCCTGATGACGCCGGAGCGTGACGGGCGGCTGAACTACCCGGCGCGCAATGCCCTGCTCGCCACCATGACCGAGGAGGTCGGCCACCTCGTCCTGCGCAACAACGAACTGCAGACGCTCGCCCTGTCCCTCGCCCAGCGCGGCGGCCTCGGCGAGACCGGCTTCGCCATGCGGACCATGCAGGCGCTGGAGGCCGAGGGGCGCCTCGACCGGGCGGTGGAGTTCCTGCCCGACGATGCCGCGCTCACCGACCGCCTGCGCCGGAACGAGGGGCTGACCCGGCCGGAATACGCGGTGCTGCTCGCCTACGCGAAGCTGTCGCTGCACGACGCGATCCTGGACAGCGCCGTGCCGAACGACCCGTATTTCGACCGCGAATTGCAGCGCTACTTCCCGAAGGCCCTGCGCGAGCAGTTCCCGGACGCCGTGAAGGGACACCGGCTGCGTCGCGAGATCATCGCAACGGCGCTGGCCAACATCATCGTCAACCGGGGCGGCCCGTCCCTGATCACGCGCCTGGTCGACGGCACCGGCGCCGACGCCGCGACCATCGCCAAGGCCTACGCGGCGACCCGGGACGCCTTCGGCCTGATGGAGCTCAACCTCGCCATCGACGGCCTCGCCGGCCGGATCACCGGCGACGGTCAACTCGGCCTCTATGCCGAGGTCCAGGATCTGCTGATGAACCGCATCGTCTGGTTCATCCGCAATCTCGACCTGACCGGCGGCCTCGCCCCGATTGTCGCGCGCTACCGGGACGGCATCGCGGCGGTGGAGGCGGCGCTGCCCAAGGTGCTCGACGCGACGGCCCGGGCGTCGATCGGCGCACGCGCGACGGACCTCGAAGGGCTCGGCATGGGACCGGCGCAGGCCCGGCGGCTCGCCTCCCTCACCGCCCTGGTCTCCGCCCCCGACATCGTCCGGGTCGCCGAAGCGGGCGGGCGGCCGGTGGAGGAGGTCGCCGCCACGCATTTCGCCCTGGAGCACGCTTTCCGGCTCGACGAGCTCGCCGCGGCCGCGCGCACCGTCCCGGTCGCCGACACGTTCGATCGCGTCGCCCTGGAGCGCGCGGTGGCCGGCATCGCCGCCGCCCATCGCAAGCTGACCGCCGAGGTCGTGTCCGATCTGGGCGCCGGGCCCGCGGCCGTGGAGGCCTGGGCGAAGGCCCGCGGTCCGTCGCTCGCCCGGATCCGCGATGCGGTCGACGCGATCCGCGCATCGGGCCTGACGGTCTCCAAGGCGACCGTGGCGGCGAGCCTGCTCGGCGATCTCGTGCGCGGGGACTGAGAGTCCGGCACCGGGCGCATCGTCCTGAACACCGGAACCGGGACGATGCCGCCGGCGACGGCGCCCTGCGCTCAGGCCCGTGGCGCTGAGGGCGAAAACACCCGCCGCATCGCGCGGCTCACGGCCGTCAGGGTCAGAAGGAGGCCGACGAGCGACACCGCCGCCGCGATGAGCGGCAACTCGCCGTAGCCGACGCCGAAGGTCAGGGCGGCGCCGCCGATCCAGGCCCCCGTGGCGTTGCCGAGGTTGAAGGCGCCCTGGTTCAGCGTGGAGGCGAGGTTCGGCGCGTCGCTGGCGGCCTCGACCACCCAGATCTGGAGCGGCGAGACCAGGGCGAAGACCAGGCCCGACCACAGGACCAGCACAGCCACCGTCAACGCCGGATGGTGCGCCACGACGGCCAGGAGCAGCAGCGACACCACGATTCCCAGGAAGCTGCCGACGATCGTCGCCATCTGGCCGCGGTCGGCGAGGTGTCCGCCCGCGAGATTGCCGACGGTCAGTCCGGTTCCGGCGGCGAACAGCACGCCGGTCACCCCCTGCGGCGAGAACCCGGTCACCCCGGTCAGGAACGGCGTGATGTAGGTGAACACCGTGAAGAAGCTCACCGACGACAGGGTCGAGATCAGCATCGGCCGCAGCACCGGCCAGCGGCCGAGCGCCCGAAACTCGCTGACGAGGCGTCCGCGCGTGCCGGGCAGCCCGGCGGGCACGCAGAGCTGGATCGCCAAGCCCGCCGCGAGGCCGATCCCCACCACCGCCCAGAAGGTCGAACGCCATCCCGCAACCTGACCGAGGGCGGTGCCGAGGGGCACGCCGAGGACGTTGGCCAGCGTCAATCCGGCAAACATCAGGGCCACGGCCTGCGTCCGCTTCTCCCGCGGCACCAGATCCCGCGCCACCACGGCGCCGATGCCGAAGAAGGCCCCGTGCGCGAAGGCCGTGAGGATCCGCGCGGCCATCAGCAGATCGTAGCTCGGCGCCACCGCGCAGCCGAGGTTGCCGACCAGGAACACGCCCATCAGGGCGAGCAGGGCCGCCTTGCGCGGCATGCGCGCGGTGGCGATGGCTACCACCGGTGCGCCCACGACCACGCCCATGGCGTAACCCGACACCAGATAGCCCGCCTGCGGGATCGTGACGCCGAAGCTCTGGGCCACCTCCGGAAGCAGCCCCATGATCACGAATTCGGTGGTGCCGATCCCGAAGGAGGCGACGGCGAGGGCAAGGATCGGCAAGGGCGGCACGGCGGGGCTCTCCGGCGCGGGGTGTTCGCTCGATTGTGCGAAGCAGCGTGCGCAAGATGGCAGCGACGTGCGGCCTGCCTAGCCGCGGACACGCGGCGCACGGTTGCGCGGCGCGCAAGCGCGCCGTCCCGCCCGAGATCGCGCGACATCCGCTTCCGGCCGCGCGGCCTGCGCGGCGGGTCCGGATCGCCCGGCGATCGCCGCTGGGGTGGCGGATCGGCGGCAGCCGGTTTCCACGCGTGCAGGGACCGCGCCGCTCACCGTGTGACGGGATTGGCCGCGCGGATCACTCCACTGGGGCGTTCTTCCGGCTGCGCGGCTTCGGCGATGCCGCGGGCGGTGCCTCCGTCACGATCGGCGGCACGGGGCCGTTATATTTGCGGCGCTGCTGCCCCAGCCCCAGGGCCCGCGCCAGCTCGGATCGCTGGGCCGAATAGCTGGCCGCGGTCATCGGATAATCCAGCGGCAGGCCCCATTTCGCCCGGTACGCCTCGGGCGACAGCCCACGCAGCGTCAGATGCCGGCGGAGAGTCTTGTAGGGCTTTCCGTCCTCGAAGCTGACGATGTGGTCATTCGTAATCGACTTGCGGATCTGCGCCGGCGTCAACTTTTCGGCCGGCCCGGTCGAGCCCTCGCCCGCAGTCGCGAGATGGCTCAAAGCGCCGTGAACGATGTCGATCAAGCCCGGAAGATCGGTCGAAGGCACCGAATTATTCGACACATAGGCCGCGACGATATCGACAGCCAGTTCGATTCGCTCGGACTGATTGCTAGCTATGCTCTCGTTCATGATCGACCCCCGTTATTCAAAATATCCGGATCGACCAATCCATATCGGATGCGATCGAAAACTTTATGATCTTAACGGATCTCGATGCAAATCTCAATCGGATCGAGCTCGATATGAAAACAGGCCCTCGCGATTTCCAAATGCGGGCCCAGCGCGCCGTTGACGCGACATTAACCACGTAGAGCTAGCCTCAATTAACCATACCGATGACCCGTTTGGTCGCGGCGTGGACGGTGAATCCCGGCGTTCAGGACTCGGGATATTGGTGGAGACCGAGATCAAGTGCGTACGGCGCGGTCTGACCGGCGAGACCGGCACGAGATTCGGCTCGCGTATGCGGCCCTGACGCTCGCGCTCGCGGCGTCGCCGACTTCCGCGCAGCGCTTCGATGCCATCAGCCCCGTCACCGGGCAGCCCGACAATCCCGGCACCGGACTGGACACGGCCCCGAACGGCCTCCCGTCCCTGAGGCGGCGCCTCCCGGACGGGCTGTCGCGCGATGACGGCCGGGGCTCGCCGGGTGGGGCCACGACGGGGGGCGACCAGATCGGCGGCGACAGCCTGGGCTCGCCGCTCTCGCCCGCGCTCCCGACGCAGGGGCAGGTCCAGCCGGGCCAGTCTCAGCTCGACACCCGCACGACCAGGAGCGGCCAGCGCACCGGCGGCAGTTCGACGGCACCGGCCAATCTGGCGCCCTCGGCCCTGCTCAGGTCGCGGGCCGCGCCGCCGCGCCGGCTCGGCACCGCGACCCGCAGGTTCACCCAGGACATCACCCAGGTTCCGAGCCCGTCCCTGAAGCTCACACCGGTCATCCAGCAGCCCGTGGTCGGCGTGCCGCTACCGCAGGCGCCGACGCAGCTTCGGCCGATCCTGCCGCTCCTCCCCGGTTCAGCCGCCCTCGGGCTCCTGACCCCGGGCTTCATCCTGGGCACCGATCTCGCCCGGCCGATCCCCATGGATCCCGCCTACGCGCCACTCGGCCATCAGGTCGGCTCGTTCACGGTGCTGCCGAGCTTCGCCCAGAGCCTCGGTTACGATTCGAACCCCGATCAGACCAGCCGGCAGATCGCCAAGGGCTCCGTGGCCCTGCGCACCGATGCGGCGGTCGATTTCCAGAGCAACTGGTCGTCGAGTTCCCTCCAGGGCTCCCTGCGCGGCGCCTATCTGGAGACGCCGCAGAACGAACCTGCGAGCCGGCCCGCGGCCGACGGCGTCGTGCGCCTGCGCATCGACGCGGACCGCGATCTGCACATCGACGCGGAAGGGCGCTTCCTCGTCGACACGCAGCGCACGTCGAACCCCAACCTTCAGGCCGCCAACCTCGGGCTGCAGGTCGCCGCGACCACGAGTCGGCCGTTGCTCGCCGTCTACGGGGCGTCCCTCGGCGCGACCGAGACCTTCAACCGGCTGTCCGTGACGCTGCGCGGGTCGATCGATCGCTCCGAATTCGACAACGCCCGGCTGTCCGACGGCACGATCATCAATCAGGCCGACCGGAACCTGAACCAGTACAGTCTCCAGTTGCGCACCGCCTACGAAGTCAATCCGGACTTCAGCCCCTTCGTGGACATCCTGGCCGATACGCGCGTCTACGATCTGCGGCAGGATCAGAACGGCATCCGACGCGATTCGGACGGGATCGCTCTCATGGTCGGGGCCAGCTTCGGCCTGCTGCGCACCCTCACCGGCGAGATCTCGGCGGGCATCCAGCACCGCACCTACGTCGATCCGACGCTGCGCGCCATCGACGCCCCCCTGGTCAACGCCGCCCTGGTCTGGTCGATGAGCCCGCTCACGACCGTTCGCCTCACCGCGGCCACGGGCGTCACCGAGACAACCATCGTCGGGTCCAGCGGCATCCTCACCGACGTCGCCACCCTCGAGATCCAGCACGACCTGCTGCGCAACCTGTCGATCGTGGTCGGCGGCTCCCTCCTGCGGAACGACTATCAGGGCAGCACGATCCGGGAGAACGGGGTCTCGGCGACCGCGCGGCTCGACTATCACCTGACCCGGTGGCTGACCCTGCGGGGCACCTACATCTACCAGCAGATCAACAGCACGGTGACCGGGGCGAGCTTCCAGGACAACACCTTCCTGGTCGGTCTGCGGGTCAATCCGTAGATCGGGCCCGGAACGGCGCCGGCGCCGCTCGGTGTTCCGCGTCCCTGCCGTCTCCGTGGTCAGACCCGCTTCGGCGCGAAGAAGTCCCGCAGGAGCGCCGCCGCCTCGCGTTCGCGGAAACCGCCATAGACCTCCGGGGCGTGATGGCAGGTCGGCTGATTGAAGACCCGCGGCCCCTGTTCGACGCCGCCGCCCTTCGGATCCGACGCCCCGTAATAGAGCCGCCGGATCCGCGCGAAGGAGATCGCCCCCGCGCACATCGGGCAGGGTTCGAGCGTCACGTAGAGGTCGCAGCCGGTGAGCCGTTCGTCGCCGATCGCCGCGCAGGCCGCCCGGATGGCCAGGATCTCCGCATGCGCGGTCGGATCATGCAGCGTTCGCGGCAGGTTGTGGGCGACGGCCAGCACGGCCCCGTCCCGGACCACGACAGCCCCCACCGGCACCTCGCCGGCCGACTCCGCGCGCCGGGCCGCGGCGAAAGCCTGATCGAACGCGCTCGCGGCCGGCGCCGCGGCGCGGTTGGAGGAATCATCCGCCATGGTGTCGCCGTTCCGTTGCCCTGGAGCGGGCGGCCCGGCGGCCCGGCGGATTGATCCAGAGCAATGTTAAGGCCTGGAACATACGCGCGACCGTGACCGTTCTTAGCATCTCGTGCGGCGCCGCCGCAGGAAGACAGGAAGGGTAACGCCATGAGCAGCACCACCGACAAGATCAAGGGCGTCGCCAACGAGGCCCTCGGCAAGGCCAAGCAGGGCATCGGCGATGTCACCGGCAACGACAAGCTCAAGACCGAGGGTGCGGCCCAGGAGCTCAAGGGCAAGACCCAGAGCACTGTCGGGGACGCGAAGGACACGGTGAAGTCGGTGACCGACAAGCTCTGATCGCCACGGGATGATCGGAACGGGACCCGCCGCGGGCGGGTTCCCACCAGGGACAAGCTCGAACAACGCGAGGATGCCATGATCGGTTGGGCTGTCACGTTTCTCGTCGTCGCGCTCGTTGCGGCGCTGCTCGGCTTCGGCGGCATCGCCGGGACGGCCATGGAGGCGGCCAAGGTGATCTTCTTCGTGGCGATCGCCCTCTTCCTCATCTCCGCGGTGTTCGGCGTGATGCGCGGCCGCTCCCCCAGGCTCTGAACGGCCGAGGGATCCGGGACAGGATCCGGGTCGGCCGGGAATGCCGCTGTGATGCGGCCGCCGCCGGTTCCGCTCCCGCGGCGCCCCATCGACGGATTTCAGGGCCGTTCCCCGGGGAGCGGCCCTTTCGCGTGGGAACCTGACGGCGGTCGAGACTCGAAGACCCGTCTCGCCTGTCGGTATCGGCTCTGATAAGGCCCGGGCATGAGCGACATGCCGAAAGACGACACGCCGGAGGGTCCTGCCCGTCCGGACCCCGAGACCTCGCGGATGGCGGGATGGACGCCGGCGACCGACGCCGGCAGCGCGGCCGAGCCGGCGCCGGCCGAATCCGCCGCCAAGCCGCGTCCGGAAAAGCGACGCCCCGTGCGGCCCCCATCCGAGCCGGCGGCCGAGGATGCGTCGGCCGATCCCGCCGACGCGCCGACGCCCCCCGGGGAGCGCATCGCCAAGGCGATGGCGCGCGCCGGGATCGCGTCGCGGCGCGATGCCGAGGCGATGATCCTGGCCGGCCGGGTGAGCGTCAACGGCGAGACACTGACGTCGCCGGCGCGCAATGTCACCGAGGACGATCGCATCCTGATCGACGGCGAGCCGATGCCGTTGCGGGAGCGCAGCCGCCTGTGGATCTTCCACAAGCCCCGGGGCCTCGTGACCACCGCCCGCGATCCGGAGGGCCGCCAGACCGTCTTCGACGTCCTCCCCGAGGATCTGCCCCGGGTCGTCGCGGTCGGACGCCTCGACATCAACACCGAGGGGCTGCTGCTCCTCACGAACGACGGTGGCCTCGCCAAGGTGATCGCCCATCCGGACACCGGCTGGCTGCGCCGCTACCGGGTCCGCGCCCATGGCGATACCGATCAGGCCCAGCTCGACAAGCTCGCCAAGGGCGTGACGATCGACGGGATGGAGTACGGCCCGATCGAGGCCATGCTCGACCGCGTGCAGGGCGACAATGTCTGGCTGACGCTGGGATTGCGCGAGGGCAAGAACCGCGAGGTCAAGCGCATCCTCGAGCATCTCGGCCTCTCGGTGAACCGGCTGATCCGCCTGTCCTTCGGGCCGTTCCAGCTCGGCGACCTGGAGGTCGGCCTCGTGGAGGAGATCCGCACGCGGGTCCTGAAGGACCAGCTCGGCAAGTCGCTCGCCGAGCAGGCCGGCGTCGATTTCGACAGCCCGGTGCGTGAGCCGATCGTGCCGTTCGGCGGCTCCAGGGTCGAGAGCGGCGGTACGCGGGCCGCCCAGGCGGGCGCCGCGACCCGGCGCAACGCCGCGCGCCCCGCCCCCGCACCGCGCGTTTCGACGGGCGGATCCGGGTCCGGACCGCGCAACGCCGCATGGCGCGACGACGACGATTCCAAGCCGCGCGGGACGCGCATTCCCCGCCGCGGCGCCGATCCGCGGGCCGCGCAGGCCGCCGCGGCGGAGCGCGGACGCGAGCGCGTCGGCTCGATCCGGGCCGGGGACCGCCGGGTCGTCGTGGAGCGCCTCGCCGCGACCCCGGTCGAGCCCGCGCCCCAGGAGAAACCGCGTCGCCGCTATGCCGATGACGGCCCCTCCGAGCGGCCGCAGCGGGAGACCGGCGGGCGTTCCGGCCGCGAGACTGGATCCGGGGGTGCGCGCGGCCCCGCACCGTATGGCGAGCGGGCCCCGGCGTCCCGCGGCGAGCGCGGTGGCGGCGAGCGGCCGAACCGGCCACCGGCGCGTGCCGCCGAGCGCCCCTGGGGCGATGCCAGGCCGGATGACCGGCGGGGACCCAGGACGGCCGAGCGGCGCGAGCGCCCCTTCGACGCCGGCTCGGCCGAGGGCGCGGGTGCGGGCAAGGGCGGTTTTCGGACCCGGGAGCGCGGTCAGGACGGCGGCAAGCCGGCCTTTGGCGGCGCGAAACCGGGTGGTGCCCGGCCCGGCGGCAAGCCGGGCGGGTTCGGCGGCAAGCCCGGTGGATTCGGCGGCAAGCCCGGCGGGTTCGGTGGCAAGCCCGGTGGATTCGCCGGCAAGGGGCCCGGCCGAGGCGGGTCCGGCGCGGGTGCGCGACCCGGCGGACGACCGGGCGGCGGCAAGCCCGGCGGGTTCGGCAGCAAGCCCGGCGGCGGGCGGCCGCCGCGCGGGACGCGATGAGGATTGTCGGAGGTGCCTGGCGCGGCCGCAGGCTCGCGGTGCCGCGCACCTCCGCCATCCGGCCGACCTCGGACCGCCTCCGGGAGTCGCTCTTCAACGTGCTGGCCCACGCCTATGACGACGCCTTCACGGGAGCCCGGGTGCTCGACCTGTTCGCCGGCACCGGGGCGCTCGGCTTCGAGGCCCTCTCGCGGGGTGCGGCCTACGCGCTCCTGGTCGATGACGGCACCGAGGCCCGGGCGGTGATCCGCGCCAACATCGAGGCCCTCGGGGCCGAGGGCGTGACACGCCTGTTCCGACGCGATGCGACCCGGCTCGGCCTGTCGGGAACGGCGGGTCAGTTCTCGCTGATGTTCTGCGATCCGCCCTACAACCGCGATCTCGCGCCCCGGGCTCTGGCGAGCGCCGCCGCGGGTGGGTGGCTCACGCCGGGCGCCCTCGTGGTGGTCGAGGAGGCCGAGACCGTGCGCTTCGACTGGCCGGACGGGTTCGCCGAACTGGAGCGGCGCGCCTACGGCGAGACCGCCATCGCCCTGGCGCGGTTCGCCGCCTGACCGCGCGATCCGACCCGTCAGGCAGCGCGTCCGCCGGACCGGGCCGACATCCTCCCGGAGGATGACCCCCGGTTTTCGGGCGCAGGCGATGCCGGAGGCGGACGGTCAACGGACCGATCGGTTTCAGGGACCTTTCCCCGCAGCCGCCGCTGGTGCGGCTTCGCGATGACCCGACCCGGGCCCATCGCGTCCGCGCGGCCCCATCGGCCGGGCGCGCCGGTCGACCTCAGGCGCCGGGCGCCGCATTGCGGGCGGCGGCGTCCTCCGCGACGGCCTCGACGGCCCGGTGGTGGCCGATCCGCGCCGCGGATTTCACGAGGCTCAGAACATCGCGGCGCATCTGGCCGTCGGCGATCTGATTGTAGGCGCGCAGGAGTTCCACGGCGCCGGACACGCGGAGCAAGGCCGGACCATTGTCCGCCGCGCCCTCGGCCTCCGGCTCGAAGAAGCTCGACACCGGGACGCCCAGCCGCTCGGCGATCGCCTGCAGGCGGCCGGCCCCGACCCGGTTCTTGCCCGTCTCGTATTTCTGGACCTGCTGGAAGCTCACCCCGAGCGCGCTCGCCAGGGCGGACTGGCTCAGCCCGTTCGCCGCGCGCAGGAACGCGATGCGGCTGCCGACGCCATGATCGATCGCCGTCGTCTGCTTCGGCTTGGGACTGGGCTTGGCCATGGATCGGGGTCCGAACGTCGTCTCTGTTGGCGGGCATGCAGGACCGCAACCCGAACCGCCGACCACAACAAGAGCTGCCATATCGTGCGGCCGGGAATCTGGCCTGCGATCAGTAGATGCCACAGCCAAGCCCAGCACGCAACGAAAGGTCGCGGCGGCGACATCTGAGATACCGAAGATGGCTGAGCGATCTGTGCAATGCCCGTCCGCGCCTCGGGGCGCGCATTGTATTGGACTTATTGTGCACCGATTAAACTACGCAGGGATCGTCGTGGGAATATTTGAAGCGGCGACGGATATGCACATTCGCGCCGGCACCGACGAAGCGTTCGACTGACGCGACTCCGCTGGGCGCGGACCCCGCCGCATCGATCCTCGCCGTCGGCGCCGTGCTAGGATGCCGGGCCGAGCCAGTCCGTCACGATCGTGAGCTGGCGGTCGTCCAGGAGGGCGGGGGCGTGGCCGCAATCCGGAATCTCGACGCGCTCGGTCGGCGGCCCCCGCCGGGTCATCTCGTCGGCAGTGGCGGCGAGGAGGAGTTCGGAATGCGCCCCGCGCAGCAGCAGGACCGGACAGGTGATCGCGTCCCAGTCGCGCCACATGCTGACGCTGTAGACCCGTCCGGGCCGGAAGGCGTCGCCGATGCCCGGATCGTAATGGGGCCGCCAGCCGCCGTTCGGCTCCCGGAAGAAGCTGTATTTGGCGATGTGGCGCCACTGCTCGTCGGTCAGCGGCCCGAAGGATCCGAGGACGGTGCGCAGGCGCGACTCGCCCGAGGCGAGGTTGTGGTGCAACCGCGGCGCGTCACGCAGGCGCGAGCCGATATGGCGGATCGGCGCCCAGGGCAGGAACGGGCCGATGTCGTTGATCACCATGCGGCGGATCGGCGTGTTGGTCGACGCGGCCAGGACCATGCCGGTCAGGCCGCCGAGGGATGTGCCGACCCAGTCGATCGGTCCGCGGATCCGCAGATGCGCGATGAGCGCCGCCATGTCGGCGGCGTATTGCGGCAGGCCGTAGAGTTCCGGGTCCTTGAGCCAGCCGCTGAGGCCGCGCCCCGGCAGGTCCGGGCAGACGACCCGGTAGCCCATCTTCGCCAGCCTGTAGCCCAGGGGATCGAAATCCCGGCCCTGGCGGCTCAACCCGTGGACGCACACGACCACGCGGGCACTGTCCGGGTCGCCCCACTCGACATAGGCGATGCGGTGGAAATCGTGGGGCGCGTAGGCGAGGAAATCGCCGGTCCGGAACGGCACGTCGGCCCGGCTGAGATCGTCGAGCCGCGGCATCGCCCCTACCGGAAGCGCGCGCGCCGCCGGGTCGGCGGTCACGGTTTTTCCGTGCGCGCCGCAGCCTCGCGGGCGAGCCGGCTGGTGGTCTGGTGGATGTCGACCATCTGGTCCGTCAGCCGGCGCGCCTGCTCCTGCAGGAAGGCCACATTCAGGGCCGCCGCCTCCCGGGCATCGGCCGCCCGCGCGACACGCTCGGCATAGTCCAGGGTGGCGCGGACGTTCGTGTCCGAGGCAACGAGCACGCGATGCCCGATCTCGCGCATCGCCGCCAGGGTGTGCACGGTGTTGTCCTCGAACGAGCTGTAGAGCCGCGCGCCGGTGGCCTCCCACTGCTCGCGCATCCGCCGGGCGCCCGCCGCGTTGCTCTCGCTGAGGTGGTTGGCGGTCTCGCGGCTGGAGCCCATCACCGAGCGCCACCCCTCGAAGGTCTGGGCCATCGAGGCCTCGAAGGCGTTCAACGCCATCTCGCCGGCCTCGGCGAAGCGCTCGTAGGCTTCGCGCGCCCGCGCCACGCCGCCCTCGGCCATGGCCCGTCCCGCCTGCGTGGAGACCATCGGCCCGTTGTCGTTCCCCACGGTCGCCTTCCCTCCATCGGCGGCCCGGATCGGCCCGGGCCCGGGTTACGGGCATCGGCCAGGGCCGCCCCGCCGTCAACCATGCGGGGTGACAGAACCGGACGGGGGCACCGGCCCGGGACGCGGCGGCAATTGACAGCAAGGGCGCGCGGGAAATCATCCTCCGTCGGCGCGAACGCCACGCGCCACGATGATGTCGCGCCCGACCAGAAGGCAGAACGATGACGGAGTCCCATCCGCGCCCTGCACCGTCCCGCGACGCAGGCCGCCACCCGTTCGAGAGCGACCTCGGCCGGACTCCGGCCAATCACGTCCCCCTGACCCCGGTGAGCCTCCTGGCGCGCGCCGCGGCGGCGGCGGGCGGGCGGATCGCGGTGATCGACGGCGACCGGCGCCTGACCTACGCCGCGCTCTACGCGCGCTGCCGCCGCCTGGCCTCGGGCCTGGCCGGGCACGGGATCGGGCGCCTCGACACCGTGGCGATCCTCGCCCCGAACGTCCCGGAGATGATCGAGGCCCATTTCGCCGTGCCGATGCTCGGCGCCGTGCTGAACCCGCTGAACACCCGCCTCGATCCGGCGACGATCGCGTTCTCCCTGGCCCATGGCGGCGCCCGGGTGCTGATCGTCGAGGCCGACTGCGCCCCGCTGGCCGCCCAGGCGCTGGCCGCCTGCACGCAGCCGATCCTGGTGGTGGCGATCGGCGACACCGGCATACCCGGTGCGATCCCCTACGAAGCCCTGCTCACCGCCGGCGATCCGGACCATGCCTGGATCGGACCCGCCGACGAATGGCAATCCCTCTGCCTCCTCTACACCTCCGGCACGACCGGGGATCCGAAGGGCGCGGTCTACAGCCACCGCGGCGCCTATCTGCAGGCGCTCGGCAACGCCGTCACCTTCGGGCTGACCGCCGACAGCGTCTATCTCTGGACGCTGCCGATGTTCCATTGCAGCGGCTGGTCCTATCCCTGGGCCAGCGTCGCCGCCTGCGCGACCCAGATCTGCCTGCGGAAGGTCGAGCCGGCCGCGATCTTCCGCCTGATCGCCGGGCACGGGGTGACGCATCTCTGCGGCGCCCCGATCGTGCTCTCGATGATCGCGCACGCCCCGGCTGCGGACCGGCGCGCCTTCCCGCAGCGGGTCCGGTGCGCGGTCGGCGGGGCGGCCCCCTCCTCGACGATCATCCGCACCATGGAGGAACTCGGCTTCGAGGTGCTGCACCTCTACGGCGCCACCGAGAGCTACGGACCGGCGACCGTCTGCCTGGCACAGCCGGACTGGGCGGACCTGTCCGAGGACGACCGCTACGCCCGCATGGCGCGCCAGGGCGTGCCGCTCGCGACCCTCGACGACGTGGCCGTCGTCGACCCGGCCACCGACCGGCCGGTGCCGCGGGACGGAACGGCGGTGGGCGAGATCTGCCTGCGCGGCAACACCATCATGAAGGGCTATCTCGGCAATCCCGAGGCCACCGCGCAGGCGCTCGCGGGCGGGTGGTACCGGACCGGAGACCTCGCGGTCTGGCATCCGGACGGGTCCGTGGAGATCAAGGACCGGGCGAAGGACATCATCATCTCCGGGGGCGAGAACATCTCCAGCCTGGAGGTGGAGGAGGTGCTGATGCGCCATCCCGCGGTGATGCTGGCGGCCGTGGTGGCACGGCCGGACCCGACCTGGGGCGAGAGCCCCTGCGCGTTCCTGGAGGTGAAGCCCGGCACGGAAGCGCCGAGCGCGCAGGACGTGATCGCCTTCTGCCGCGGGCGGATGGCGCGGTTCAAGGTGCCCAAGACCGTGGTGTTCGGTCCCCTGCCCAAGACCTCGACCGGGAAGATCCAGAAATTCGTTCTCCGGGACCGGGCGCGGGATTTCTGACCGGAGCCGCAACGTCGCCGCGTCGGACGCCGGCGATGGCCCGCCTGCCGCTCGGCCGTACCGGGGTGGTCATGACCGCAGACCGCCTCTCCGCTGCGGCCTCGACATGTCGGCCGGCTGGACCCACAACCCGCCCGGCGCGGCCCCGGCCGCCAGCCCGCAGGATCGATCCGCGCCCGAACCGAGCCGGCCGGGTCCGGGATGAACCCCGCGGGAGCCGCGTCGAATGGATACGTTTCACCGACCCGCTTCGTGTTCGTCGCGGTGCAGATAACGGCGGCCGATCCTGTCAGAATACCGGTCCGCACGGCGCTAGAGGCATCGGCCGGAGGCCGCGACCCGACATGGATTTCACCATCTCCCCCCGCGTGGAGGATTACCGCGCCCGGATCGCGGCCTTCGTGGACACCCACATCCTGCCCCTGGAATCCGACCCCTCCGCCTATGACGGCCACGGCAATATCGGCCTGCCGGACCTCGCCCGGCTGCGCGGCCTGGCGCAGGCCGAGGGGCTCTGGTGCCTCCAGCTCCGGCCCGAGACCGGGGGCGCCGGCCTGGACAAGGTCGGCATGGCGGTCTGCTACGAGGCCATGAACCGCTCGATCTTCGGGCCGGTGGTGTTCAATTCGGCGGCGCCGGACGACGGCAACATGATGGTGCTGGAGAAGGTCGCCACGCCCGCGCAGAAGGAACGCTGGCTCGCCCCGATCGTGCGCGGCGCCGTCCGCTCGGCCTTCGCCATGACCGAGCCGCATCCCGGCGGCGGCTCCGATCCGGGCATGATCCAGACCCGGGCGGAGCGGCGGGGCGACACCTACGTGGTCACCGGGCGCAAATGGTACATCACCGGCGCCGAGGACGCGGCGCACGTCATCCTGATGGCCCGGACCTCCGACGACGCGCGCAAGGGCCTGACCGCCTTCCTGTTCCACCGGGACCAGCCCGGCTGGGAGATCCTGCGCCGCATCCCGATCATGGGCCCGGAGGAGCATGGCGGCCATTGCGAATTGCTCTTCGACGGGCTCGAGATCCCGGCCGAGAACGTTTTGATGAACGAGGGCGACGGGCTGAAGCTGACGCAGATCCGCCTGGGCCCGGCGCGGCTGACCCACTGCATGCGCTGGCTCGGCCTGTCGAAGCGCTGCGTCGAGGTCGCCCGGGCCTACGCGGCCGAGCGCCACGGGTTCGGGATCCGGCTCGCCGACCGCGAGAGCATCCAGCTGATGCTCGGCGACCTCGCCATGAAGATCGAGATCGGCCGCCTGCTGGTGATGAAGGCCGCCTGGGCGCTGGATCAGGGGAGCTTCGCCCGCAAGGAGGTCTCGATGGCCAAGGTGCACGTGGCCAACCTCCTGCACGCGGCCGCCGATGTCGCGATTCAGATCAACGGCGCCCGGGGTTATTCGACCGATACGCCGCTGGAATGGATCTACCGCTACGCCAGGCAGGCCCGGCTGGTGGACGGGGCCGACGAGGTCCACAAAATGGTGCTCAACCGCAGCCTGGACTCCGAGGGCGATGCCTTCTGGAGCTGGGCGGTCGAGGCGTGAGCCGGGAAGCGAAACGATGACCGATGTCGTGATCACAGGCGCGGTGCGGACGGCGATCGGCACCTTCGGGGGTAGCCTCGCGGGCACGCCGCCCTCCGCGCTGGCGGCGCTCTGCGTGGCGGCGGCGTTGAAGCGCTCCGGTACGGCGCCGGAGACCGTCGGCCACGTGGTGTTCGGCAACGTCATCCCCACCGAGCCGCGGGACGCCTACATCGCCCGCGTCGCCGCCATCGAGGGCGGCGTGCCGAAGGAGGTGCCGGCGCTCACCGTCAACCGCCTCTGCGGCAGCGGCCTGCAGGCGATCGTCTCGGCGGCGCAATCCATCCTGCTCGGCGACGCCGACACGGCATTGGCCGGGGGCGCCGAGAGCATGAGCCGGGCCCCGCATCTCCTGACATCCGGCCGCACCGGCCAGCGCATGGGCGACATCGCCCTCGTGGACTACATGGTCGGCGTGCTGAGCGACCCGTTCGGCCACGGCCATATGGGTGTCACCGCCGAGAACGTGGCCGAGCGTTACGCCGTTTCCCGGGGCGAGCAGGATGCGTTCGCCGCGGAGAGCCAGGCGCGGGCGGCCCGGGCGATCCGCGAGGGCCGGTTCCGCGACCAGATCCTGGCCATCCCCGTCCAACGCAAGCGCGAGACCGTGGCGTTCGACACCGACGAGCACCCCAAGCTCACCGGCGTCGAGGACCTCGCCAAGCTGCGTCCGGCCTTCTCCAAGACCGGCAGCGTCACCGCCGGCAACGCCTCGGGGCTGAATGACGGCGCCGCCGCCCTGGTCCTGTCGAGCGCCGCGCAGGCCGAGCGCACCGGCGCGAGGCCGCTGGCGCGGATCGTCGGCTATGCCCATGCGGGGGTCGATCCGTCCGAGATGGGCATGGGCCCGGTCCCCGCGGTGCGCCGCCTGCTCGACCGGACCGGCCTGCGCGCCGCCGATTTCGACGTGATCGAGTCGAACGAGGCCTTCGCGGCGCAGGCCTGCGCGGTCGCGCGCGCCCTCGATCTCGACCCCGCCAAGGTCAATCCGAACGGCGGCGCCATCGCGCTGGGCCACCCGATCGGCGCTTCGGGGGCGATCATCACGGTGAAGGCCCTCTACGAGCTGGCCCGCACGGGCGGCCGCTACGGACTCGTGACCATGTGCATCGGCGGTGGCCAGGGCATCGCCCTCGCCCTTGAGCGGGTGCACTGAGATGTCCGGCCTGTTCGATCTCGCCGGCCGGCACGTCCTGGTGACCGGCGCCTCCAGCGGCCTCGGCCGCCATTTCGCCGGGACGCTCGCCCGCGCCGGGGCGCAGCTGACCCTCTGCGCCCGGCGGGCGGACGCCCTCGCCGACACCGTCGCGCGGGTCGCCGCCGCGGGCGGTCAGGCGCACGCCGTCGTCATGGACGTGACCGACGCCGGCAGCATCGAGCGGGCGCTGGACGCCGCCGAGGCGCGGTTCGGCCCGGTCCGGGTGCTCGTCAACAATGCCGGGATCACCGCGACGAAGCCCGCCCTCGACCTCGACGAGGCCGATTGGGACGCGGTGCTCGACACGAACCTGAAGGGCGTCTGGCTGGTGGCGCAGGCGACGGGCCGGCGCATGGTCCGGCACGGCAGCGGCGGGAGCATCGTCAACATCGCGTCGATCCTCGGCTTGCGCGTGACCGGCGGTCTCACGCCCTACGCGGCCTCGAAGGCCGGGGTGGTGCAGCTCACCAAGAGCCTGGCGCTGGAATGGGCGCGCCACGGGATCCGGGTGAACGCCCTGGCGCCCGGCTACATCAAGACCGAGCTGAACGACGCGTTCTTCGAGTCCGACGCCGGGAAGGCGCTGATCAAACGCGTGCCGCAGCGCCGGCTCGGCGAAGCGGCCGAGCTCGACGGCCCGCTCCTGCTCCTCGCCTCCGAGGCTGGCGCCTACATGACCGGCAGCGTCGTCGCGGTCGACGGCGGCCATCTCGTCTCGGGCCTGTAGCCGATGGATCAGGATCGGCTGCGCGCCTGGATCGCCGGGCATCTCGGCTGCCCGGACCTGGTGATCGAGGACATCCGCCCCCTCGGCGGCGGTTCGATCCAGGAGAACCGCCTGGTCCGCTGCCGGCTCGATGGCGGGACGCGCGCCTTCGTGCTCCGGATGGACGCCCCCGCGACGATCGCGTCGAGCCGGTCCCGCGCCGAGGAGTTCCGCATCCTGGAGGCGGTCTGGGCCGCCGGGGTGAAGGTTCCCGAGCCGGTCGGGGTCTGCGACGATCCCCGGGTGATCGGCGCGCCCTTCGCGCTGATGGGACTGGTCGAGGGGATCGGGCTGGGGCCGCGCATCGCCAAGGACCTGACCCTGGGCGGCGACCGCGAACGCCTCGCCGAGACCCTGGGCCGCGAACTCGCCCGGATCCACGCGGCCCTCGACCCGCGGGCGCTCCCCGCGACGCTGGCCTTCCTGGGCGCGCCCGAACCGGACCCGGCACGGGCCGAGATCGGGCGGCTGCGGGCCAGCCTCGACGGGATCGGCGCCTCGAGGCCGGCGATCGAGTGGGGCCTGCGCTGGGGCGAAGTCCGCGCGCCGGCCTGCGCCGCGCCGACCCTCGTGCACCGGGACTTCCGCACCGGCAACTACATGGTCGACGCCGCCGGGCTCACCGCGGTGCTGGACTGGGAGTTCGCCGGCTGGGGCGATCCGGCCCAGGATCTCGGCTGGTTCTGCGCCGCCTGCTGGCGCTTCGGTCGCCCCGATCTGGAGGCCGGCGGCATCGGGTCCCGCGCGGCCTTCTACCGGGGCTACAGGGCGGCCGGCGGGCGCGCCATCGAGCCGGCGCGCATCGCCTACTGGGAGGTGATGGCGCATCTGCGCTGGGCGGTGATCGCCCTCGAGCAGGGCGCGCGGCACGTCTCCGGCCGGGAATTCTCCCTGGAACTGGCGCTGACCGGCCGGATGGTGCCCGATCTCGAACGGGCGATCCTGCGGGCCACGGCCCCCGGGGCGTGGAGATGAGCATGCGGGACGATCCCTCCGGCGCCGCCCTCCTCGACGCCGCCCGCCGCGCCCTGACCGAGGAGGTGGTCCCCGGCCTGACCGGGCGCCCGCGCTACGTCGCCCTGATGGTGGCCAACGCGATCGGCATCGCCGCGCGCGAGATCGCCGAGGCCGACCGCCTGCACGCGACCGGCGAAAACGTCCTGGCCGGCGAGCCGGTCGACGCCCTGGTCCGGGCGATCCGCGCCGGTGCCCGCGATGCCGAACCCGATCTCCACGCCGCCCTGAGCGCGGCCGCGGAGCTGGCGGCGCAGGTCTGGAAGCCGTCCGCGCGGGGCGGCTGAACGTCACCGGCGGCCGAACAGCCGCTCGATGTCGGAGAGTTTCAACTCGATCGAGGTCGGGCGACCGTGGTTGCACTGGCCGGAATTCGGCGTCGCCTCCATGGCGCGCAGGAGGGCGTTCATCTCCTCGGGCCGCAGGCGGCGGCCGGCGCGGACCGAGCCGTGGCAGCTCATCCGCGATAGCACCGCGTCGAGCCGGCGGCCCAACGGACCGCCCTCCGCGGCGGGGGCGCCCCCCTCCTCGTCGCCGCTCGATGCGAGGGCATCGAGGATGTCGGTCACGAGATCGCGCACCGAGGCGCCGACGAGCGCGGCCGGCACCTCGCGCACCAGCACGGCGCCGGGCCCGAACGCCTCGACGGCGAGGCCGAGCCGGTCGAGGTCCGGCGCGGCGGCGACCAGCCGGTCGGCCTCCTCCGGGCTCATCTCGACCACGTCGGGGATGAGCAGGCCCTGGCGGGCGATGCCGCCGGCGGCGCGCTCGGCCTTCATCCGCTCGTAGACGAGGCGTTCGTGGGCCGCGTGCTGATCGACGATCACGAGGCCGTCGCGGGTCTGGGCGAGGATGTAGGTCTCGTGGATCTGCGCCCGCGCCGCCCCCAGCGGATGGTCGCGCGCCTCCGCGGGCTCGGCGAGGGGGCGGATATCCGCCTGCGGCGGGGCCGCCGCGTCGGGCGAGGATCCGGGCCGCTCGAAGACGGCCTGGGCCGCCTCGCCGAAGCCGCCCTCCCCCATCGGGTCGAAGGCCGCCGGGTCCGGAACCGGCGCCGGCCTCCAGGAATCCGATCGCCGATAGCCCGGCGGCGCCGCCACCGAGGGTACGCCGACCGCGAAGGGGCTCGGACGCGACGGCTGGAACAGGCTCGGCACGGCCGCGCCCGTATGGATCGCCAGGCCCGGCCCGGCCGGGCGCAGGGCGTCGAGGGTCCGGGCCGCACCGGTCGTGGCCGAGCGGACACCGCCGCGGCGCAGGGCGTCGTGGATCGCGCTCACCACCAGGGCCCGTACGAGGCCCGGCTCGCGGAAGCGGACCTCGGTCTTCGCCGGGTGGACGTTCACGTCGACATGCTCGGGATCGCACAGGATGGTGAGGCCCAGCACCGGGTGGCGATCGGACGCCAGGGTGTCGGCGTAGGCGCCGCGCACCGCCCCGAGCAGCAGCCGGTCGCGGACCGGACGGCCGTTGACCGCGAGGTGGATGTGGTTGGCCGCCCCCCGGTGATAGGTCGGCAGGCCGACATGACCGATCACCGCAAAACCCTCCCGGGCCAGCGAGACCGGCAGGGCGTTGGCGGCGAAATCCGGCCCCAGCACGGCGGCGAGGCGGCGCAGCCCCGCCTCCGGCCCGGTCTCCGCCGGCAGCACCAGGGGCTGGCCGGCATCGGCCCGGAGGGTGAAGCGGATTCCGGGCTGCGTCACCGCGAGCCGCCGCAGGCTCTCGGCGATGGCGGCGTTCTCGGCCCGGTCGGATTTCAGGAATTTCAGCCGGGCCGGGGTCGCGGCGAACAGCTCGGTCACCTCGATCCGCGTGCCGCGCTGCGCCGGCGCCGGGCGGACCGGACCCTTGAGCCCCGCCGCCACGGTCAGGCTCGCCCCCGCCTCGGCCTCCGGAGCTCGGGTGACGAGGGTCAGCCGCGACACCGCGCCGATCGACGGCAGCGCCTCGCCGCGGAAGCCCAGCGTGTCGATCGCGGTGAGATCCCCGCCGGGGAGCTTGGAGGTGGCGTGGCGCTCGACGGCGAGTTCGAGGTCGTCCGGGCTCATGCCCCGGCCGTCGTCGACCACCCGGATCAGGCGGCGCCCCCCCGCCTCCACGGTCACCTCGATGGCGCGGGCGCCGGCGTCGATGGCGTTCTCGATCAGTTCCTTCACGGCCGAGGCCGGGCGTTCCACCACCTCGCCCGCCGCGATGCGGTCGACGAGCACGGGGTCGAGGCGGCGGACGGTTTGTGCGGGGGTGGACATCAACCGCAAGGATAGACCCTGGTGCGTCGTCCCGGAAGCCGGCAGCCGGCTTTCGAAGAGAGGCCGCCCGGATCCGTGACGGCGCCGCTCAGGCGCGCCTTTGTGCCCCGCCCAGGGTGATGCGGCCCGTGCCGGCGCGCGTCCCGTGGCTCGGCGCCGCGTAGGGGCGTCGGGACAGGTCGTAGAGGGCGTTGCCGACGATCCCGGCCGCCCGGCGCAGGGTCGCCCCGTCGCAGGTCGCCGCCACCCGGACGCCGATCTCGTGCGTGTGGCTGCGGCCGTAGAGCCAGACCGCCAGACGCGCCCGGGTCGCTTCGGGGATCCCGTCCAGGAGGGAGGCGGCGCCGTCCGGATCCGCCTTGATCAGGCGTCCGACCGTCTCAGGCGGGATCGGGCAATCAAGCGCCGGATCGTCGATGCTCAGGGAGCGGGCCTTCATGATGGCGAACCTGACAGCTTTGGAACCGCAGGTTGAGCCGTTCTTGGTTAACGAACCGTCACCTTACACCCGGTCAGAGCGGCTTGCGCGTCACCCGGGCGATCAGGCCGACGATCCCCTCCCGGAACAGCAGCACGCACAGCACGAAGACGCAGCCCTGGATGATCGTCACCCAGGCGCCGAACTGGGCGAGATACGTCTCCATCGTGACGATCACCAAGGCGCCGACGATCGGCCCGAACACCGTGCCCATGCCGCCCACCAGGGTCATCAGCACCACCTCGCCCGACATCGACCAGTGGATGTCGGTCAGCGACGCGAGCTGGAAGACGATCGCCTTGGTGGAGCCCGCGAGCCCCGCCAGCGTCGCCGAGAGCACGAACACCGCGAGCTTGTACTGGCTCGCCCGGTAGCCCAGGGAGATCGCCCTGGGCTCGTTGTCGCGGATCGCCTTCAGCACCTGGCCGAAGGGCGAGTGGACGATGCGGTAGATCAGCAGCATCCCGGCCATGAAGATCACGCAGACGAGGCCGTACATCGCCCGGTCGTCCGCGAGGCTGATCACCCCGAACAGGTTGCCCCGGGGCACCGCCTGGATGCCGTCCTCGCCGCCGGTGAACTTCGCCTGGAGCGAGAAGAAGAACGCCATCTGGGCGAGCGCCAGGGTGATCATCGAGAAGTAGATGCCCTGCCGCCGGATCGCCAGCGAACCGAAGACGAGCCCGAGCAGCGCCGCCGTGGCAGTCCCGCTGAGGATCGCCAGTTCCGGCGTGAAGCCGAGGCTCTTGGCCGTGTAGGCGCAGAGATAGCTCGCCATGCCGAAATAGGCGGCGTGGCCGAAGGAGAGCAGGCCGCCGTAGCCGAGCAGCAGGTTGAAGGCCAGCGCGAACAGCGCGAAGCACAGCACCTTCATCAGGTAGACGGGATAGAGCAGGAGCGGCGCCGCGATCAGCAGCAGGGCGATGCCCACGAAGATCAGGCGGTGCAGCGCCTTGTCGTCCCGGCGCACCGGCGGCGCGGCGGCGATCGGGGCGGCGTCGATGGCGGCGGTGTCGGCCATGTGTGGAACCTCGGTTCGCGGTCAGGCCGTGCGCCCGAACAGGCCGGCGGGTTTGACGAGCAGCACCAGCACCATGATCACGAAGATCACGGTGGCCGACGCCTCCGGATAGAACACCTTGGTCAAGCCCTCGACCAGACCGAGGGCGAAGCCGGTGATCACCGAGCCGATGATCGAGCCCATGCCGCCGATCACCACCACGGCGAAGACCACGATGATGATGTCGGCGCCCATATTGGGATTGACCGAGTAGATCGGTGCCGCGAGTACCCCGGCGAAGCCGGCAAGGGCGACGCCGAACCCGTAGGTCAGGGTCAGGAACAGGGGCACGTTGACCCCGAAGGCCTGGACCAGCGTCGGATTCTCGGTGGCGGCGCGGAGATAGGCTCCGAGCTTGGTTTTCTCGATGACGAGCCACGTCGCGATGCAGACGATGAGCGAGGCGACCACCACCCAGGCCCGGTAGTTCGGCAGGAACATGAACGGCAGGCGCTGGCCGCCCGAGAGTTCCGGGGGGATCGCGTAGGGGAGCCCCGAGACGCCGTACTGGTTGCGGAACAGGCCCTGGATGATCAGCGCCAGGCCGAAGGTGAGGAGCAGCCCGTAGAGATGGTCGAGCTTGTAGAGCCGGGCGATCAGCACCCGCTCCAGCACGATCCCGAAGGCCCCCACCACCAGCGGCGCCAGCCCCAGCGCCCACCAGTAGCCGAGGCCGCCATAGGTGAGCAGCATCCAGGCCACGAACGCGCCCATCATGTAGAGCGCGCCGTGGGCGAAGTTGATGATGTTCAAGAGCCCGAAGATGATCGCCAGCCCGAGCGACAGGATCGCGTAGAACGAGCCGTTGATCAGGCCGAGGAGCAATTGCCCGAACAGGGCCTGCATCGGAACGCCGAAGATCGTCGTCATGGGCTCCCCTCCGCGCCGCGACCGTGCTCAACCCTTCACGAGGGGGCAGTTGCCCTCGTTCAGCGGCCGGAAGACCTGATCGCCGGGGATGGTCTCGAGCGTCTTGTAGAGGTCCCACTCGCCCTTCGACTCGGCGGGCTTCTTGACCTCGAAGAGGTACATATCGTGGATCTTGCGCCCGTCCGCCCGGACGATGCCCTTGCCGAACAGCGGGTCGTCGGTGGGCAGCGCCTTCATCTTGGCGACCGTGGCGGCGCCGTCGGCGGTCGACTTCAGCTCGGCCACCGCCTTCAGGTAATGAAGCACGTCCGAGTAGACGCCGGCGTGGTTGGCCGTGGGCTTCGAGCCGCCCTTCATCTGCTTGGCGAAGCGGTCGGAGAAGGCGCGGGTCTGGTCGTTGAGGTCCCAGTAGAACGGCTCGGTGAGCACCAGCCCCTGCGCGACCTTGGTGCCGAGCGAGTGCACGTCGGAGGAGAAGACCAGGAGGCCGGCCAGAGCCTGCCCGCCCTCGGTGATGCCGAACTCGCCGGCCTGCTTGATCGAGTTGATCGTGTCGGTGCCGGCATTGGCCAACCCGATCACTTTGGCGCCCGAGCCCTGGGCCTGGAGCAGGAACGACGAAAAGTCGGAGGTCGGGAACGGGGTCTTCACCGAGCCGACGACCTTGCCGCCGCTCTTGTTGACCACCGCGCTGGTGTCGCGCTGGAGGGTCTGGCCGAAGACATAGTCGGCGGTGAGGAAGAACCACGTGTTGCCGCCGCGCTTGACCATGGCGCCGCCGGTGCCGTTGGCGAGCGCCACGGTGTCGTAGACCCAGTGGATCGTGTTCGGCGTGCATTGCGGGCCGGTGAGGTCGGCGGTGCCGGCGCCGGTGTCGATGAAGACCTTGTTCTTCTCCTTGGTGACCTGGCTGATGGCCAGCGCCACCGAGGAGGTCACCCCGTCGGTGATCATGTCGACGCCGTCGCGGTCGTACCATTGCCGGGCGATGCCGGCGCCGACATCCGGCTTGTTCTGGTGGTCGGCCGAGACGATCTCGACCTTGAGCCCGTGCTGCTCAGGCTTGAAGTCCTCGACGGCGAGCTTCGCCGCCACGACCGAGCCCTCGCCGCTGATGTCCGAATACGCGCCCGAGCGGTCGCCGAGGATGCCGATCTTCACCGGCGTCTGGGCGGCGGCGCTCCCCAGCGTCAGGGCACCGGCGAGGGCGGCGAGGCTCACGGGCCGGGCGATGCGTCCGAACATGGCGTTTCCATCCTCCAGCGGCGCGGCACGCTTCTGTGCCGGCCGAGTATTCGGAGCGCCGCAGACCGGCGCATCCACGGTTTTGCTTGCAGGCGTCAGACGCCCAGATAGGCGTGAAGCTTGTCGATATTGGCGTCAAGCTCGGCATTGGGGATCATGTCGATCACCCGGCCCTGCTCGATCACGAAATGACGGTCCGCCAGGGTCTGGGCGAACCGGAAGTTCTGCTCCACCAGCACGATCGTGTAGCCCTGCGCTTTCAAATGCTGGATGGTCCGGCCGATCTGCTGGATGATGACCGGCGCGAGGCCCTCCGTGGGCTCGTCCAGCAGGATCAGCTTGGCGCCGGTGCGCAGGATGCGCCCGATCGCCAGCATCTGCTGCTCGCCCCCCGAGAGCTTGGTGCCCTGGCTGCCGGCGCGCTCCTTCAGGTTCGGGAACAGGGTGTGGATCTCGGCCACCGTCATACCGCCCGGCTTCACCCGGGGCGGCAGCATCAGGTTCTCGTGCACCGTGAGGCTCGCGAAGATTCCGCGCTCCTCCGGGACGTAGCCGAGGCCCAGCCGGGCGATGTTGCGCGAGGCCATCCGGATGGTCTCGACGCCGTCGTAGACGATCGAGCCCGCGCGCTTGCCGAGGATGCCGATGATCGCCCGGAGCGTCGTGGTCTTGCCGGCACCGTTGCGGCCGAGCAGCGTGATCACCTCGCCCGCCCGGACATCGAGGTCGATGCCGTGGAGCACGTGGCTCTCGCCGTACCAGCCCTCCAGACCGCGCACGGTGAGGAGGGCGTCCGTCGCCGGGGCCGGGACGGATGTCTTCAGCGCAGCCTCAGGCATGTCCGGCCCCGATATAGGCTTCGATCACGCGCGGATCCTTCGAGACGGTGGCGTAATCGCCCTCCGCCAGGACCTGGCCGCGGGCCAGGACGGTGATCCGGTCCGACAGGGACGCCACCACCGACAGGTTGTGCTCCACCATCAGGATGGTCCGGTCCTTGGAGACCCGGCGGATCAGCTGGGCCGTCCGGTCCACGTCCTCGTGGCCCATGCCGGCCATGGGCTCGTCGAGGAGCAGCATTTCGGGGTCGAGGGCGAGCGTGGTGGCGATCTCCAGGGCACGCTTGCGGCCGTAGGACAGTTCCACCGCCAGCACGTCGGCAAACTCCGAGAGGCCCACGGCCTCGACCAGGGCCAGCGCCTCGCCGTTGAGCGCCCGCAGCACCCGCTCGGGCCGCCAGAAGTCGAAGGAATCGCCGCGCCGCCGCCGCTGCAGGGCGATGCGGACATTCTCCATCACGGTCAGGTGGGGGAAGACCGCGGAGATCTGGAACGAGCGGACGAGGCCGAGGCGGGCGACATCGGCGGCCTTCATGCCGGTGATGTCGCGGTCCTTGTAGCGGATCGTGCCGGCGGTCGGGATGAGGAACTTGGTCAGGAGATTGAAGCAGGTGGTCTTGCCGGCCCCGTTCGGCCCGATGAGGGCGTGAATCGTCCCGCGCTCGACCTGCAGCGCCACGCCGTTGACGGCCCGGAACCCGCGGAATTCCATCGTCAGGCCATCGGTCGCCAGGATCACGTCCCGTGCCAAGCGCATCCCTCCCGGTTTTCGATTCTTGCCGTCATATCGCCGAACCGTCCGGCGTCCGTCCATTGCAAACGCTCGGCGCGACGGGACAATCCCCGGCCGGTGATATCCGTTATTCATCGCCGGCCTCGGAATCCGCCCTCGCTTGACCGCTCGCAGGCCCCGTCTTAACTCAGACAAGTCCGCCGCCGGGGAGGAAGCATGGCCGATCGCGCGGCCTACATCGCCGTTGACTGGGGCACGACCAACCGGCGCACCTACGCGATCGCGTCCGACGGCGCGGTGATCGCGTCGGCGCAGGATGACCGCGGTGTCCTCGCTTTGGGGCCGGAGGATTATCCGGCCGAGATCGCCGCTATGCGGGAGCGTTTCGGCGCCGGGCCGATCATCGCGGTCGGGATGGTGGGGTCCAGCCGGGGCTGGTGCGAGGCCCCCTATGTCGATGCCCCCGCCACCCTGGAGCGCCTCGCCGGCGCCTGCCGGGAGGCGGCGCCCGGCGTGCGCATCGTGCCCGGAATCGCCCTGCGGGACGGCCGGAGGCCTGACGTGATGCGCGGCGAAGAGATCCAGGTCCTCGGCGCGATCCGCGCCGGCGCTGCGCCACCGACGGCGCTGTTCTGCCAGCCGGGCACGCACAACAAATGGGTCGAGACCGTGGACGGCGCGATCACGGCCTTCACCACGGTGATGACCGGCGAGTTTTTCGCGCTGCTGCGGTCCCATGGCATCATGGCGGGACTTCTCGACGGGGTGGTCTCGGACGGCGCCCCGTTCCGGCGCGGTTTGCGGCGCGGGATCGCGTCCTCCAACATCGCCGCCACCCTGTTCGAGGTCCGGGCCGGTGTGCTTCTCGACCGGCTTCCCCCGTCCGACGCCGCCGCCTATGCCAGCGGCGTGCTGATCGGGGCGGACGTGGCGACCCGGGACGATCTGGGGCGCCGCCCCGTCCACCTGCTTTGCGGCGGCAGCCTGGGCGCCCTCTACGCGGTTGCGGTGACCGAGATGGGCGGGACCCCCGTCATCGTGCCGGAGGGTTCGATCACGGCCGGCATCCACGCCATCTGGAGCCTGAGCGCATGACCATCCTCGACCGCTTCGAGGCGGCCTTCGCGGCCTGCCCACTGGTGGCGATCCTGCGCGGGCTCACGCCCGCGGAGGCGCCGGCGGTGGGCGAGGCCCTCGTGGGGGCCGGGTTCACCCTGATCGAGGTGCCGCTCAACTCCCCGGATCCGCTGCGCAGCATCGCGATCCTCGCCGAGCGCCTCTCCGGGCGCGCCCTCGTTGGCGCCGGCACCGTCCTGGAACCGGCGCAGGTCGCGGCGATCGGCGCGGCGGGCGGGGGCCTCGTCGTCTCGCCCAACACGGATGCGGCGGTGATCGGCGCGACCCGTGCCCTGGGGCTCGTCTCCCTGCCCGGCTACCAGACACCCACCGAGGCCTTCGCGGCGCTCGCCGCCGGCGCGACCGCGCTCAAGCTGTTCCCGGCCGACGTCGCCTCTCCGGCGGCGCTCCGGGCGCACCGGGCCGTGCTTCCCCCCGGGACGCGGGTGCTCGCCGTGGGCGGCGTCACGCCGGACGGGATCGCCGGATGGCGCGCGGCCGGCGCCGACGGCTTCGGTCTCGGCTCGAATCTCTATCGCCCCAGCAAGGGAGCGGCCGACATCGCGCGCGACGCGGCGGCCTTCGTGAATGCCCTGCGGAGAGGCGGTTAGCGGCGTCTCCGTCCGAGGAGCGGCTCCCGGCTTTCGGGGCGCTGGGCGCGCACCGCGCCCGTTTGATTCCTCGCTCAGCCGACGGGTATGGCTGTGCAGACCTGCCGCGCGCTCACCCTCGCCCCTCCGCGGGGGGGAAGACGCCTGGCAGCTTTGGACTGTCACTTCCGTCAACCGGGCGATAATCCCAAACGCGACGCGTGCTTCATCAAGGACAGGGATCCGGCCGATGGTGGATGAGAGCGCGGTGTCATCCGGGAGCGACGGGCTCGACGCCCTGGAGACCCCCTGCCTGCTGCTGGATTCCGACCGGCTGAAAGCCAACGTGGCCGCCATGCGCGCGCGGCTCGACGGCCTCGGCGTGGTCCTGCGCCCGCACCTCAAGACCGCCAAATCCCGCGACGTGGCCCGGATCGCCATGGCGTCCGAGGCCGGTCCCGCGACGGTCTCGACCCTGCGCGAGGCGGAGCACTTCGCCGAGGGCGGTGTCCGGGACATGATCTACGCGGTGGGGATCGCTCCGCAGAAACTGGACCGCGTCGGCCGCATCCGCCAGGGGTGGCGGACCGATCTGTCGATCATCCTCGATTCGGTGGAGCAGGCGCAGGCCGTGGCAGCCTGGAGCCGCCGCACCGGGGACCGGCTGCCAGTGCTGATCGAGGTCGACGCGGACGGCCATCGCTCCGGCGTGCCGCCGCAGGATTCCGCGCGGCTCGTCGCGATCGGACGCGTCCTCGCCGAGGGCGCCAGCCTCCGCGGGGTGCTGCTGCACGCGGGCGACAGCTACGGGTTGAGCGATCCCGGCGCCCTGCGGGCGGCCGCGGAGGCCGAGCGCAGGGCCGCGGTGACCGCGGCCGCCGCGCTCCGGGACGCCGGCCTTCCCTGCCCGATGGTCAGTGTCGGCTCCACGCCGACCGCGCGCTACGCGGATCGCCTGGACGGGATCACCGAAATCCGCGCCGGCGTCTTCATGATCGGCGATCTGTTCCAGGCCGGCGTCGGCTCCTGCAGGGTGGACGACATCGCCCTCACCGTCCTGGCGACGGTGATCGGCCACCAGCGGGAGAAGGGCTGGATCATCACCGATGCCGGCTGGATGGCGCTGTCGCGGGACCGGGGCACGGCCCGGCAGGCGGTCGACCAGGGCTACGGCGTCGCGTGCGACCGCGCCGGCCGCCCCTATCCGGATCTGATCGTCCAGGACGCCAACCAGGAGCACGGCATCCTGGCCGTGCGGAAGGGCTCCGCGGCCGCCCTGCCCGATCTGCCGGTCGGCGCGCGCCTGCGCATCCTGCCGAACCACGCCTGCGCCACCGGCGCCCAGCATGATCGCTACCACGTGATCGCGGACGGCCGTCTCACGGGCGCGGTCTGGCCGCGCATCAACGGCTGGTGAGCCGCGGTCCGGATCGGGACCTGCCGCTCACGGGCGCAGCGCCGACGTGATCGCGCCCGTGGCCACGGGATCCACCGCCGCCACGCCGACGATCGACTGCGCCCGCTGCCGGTCGAGCTTGTCGGCCGAGACGAGCGCGGCGGCGATCAGGGCCGCGGCCGCCAGCGTCGCCTTCACGATATCCCAGACCCGCGCCAGCATGGCTCAACCTCAACGGCGACAGGATACGAGTCGGGGACGCCTCGCAGGAGACATCCGCGCGCCTCGAAACCTGGGACGTGGGGCTTGCGCAAACCTTACCAGGGCACCGCATCGGTCACGTTCGACGGCCGCTGATGCGGCGGTGCATCATCCGCCGGTGGGGCCCCGGGCCGGGGCGGGTGCCGGCTCCGTCGCGGCCTCCGCGGCCAGCGCCTCGAAGACCAGGCTGTGCCGCTGCGCCAGGGCGTCCACGTCGGTGGCGTATCCGCCGCCGATCACCGCCACGAGCGGGATCCCGCGGGCACGGGCCTGCGCCACGACGAAGCGGTCCCGCGCGAATAGGCCCGCATCCGTGAGGCAGAGCCGCCCCAGACGGTCGTCCCGGTGCGGATCGACGCCGGCGTTGTAGAACACGAGATCCGGCGCGAGCGCATCGAGGAGTTGCGGGAGGCGCGCGCGCAGCACGTCGAGGTAGCCCTCATCGCCCAACCGGTCCGGGAGGCCGATATCGAGATCCCCGGCGATCTTCCGGGACGGATAATTGTTCTCGCAGTGGATCGAGAGCGTGAACAGGTCCGGACACAGGGCGAGGCAATCCGCGGTGCCGTCGCCCTGATGCACGTCGAGATCGACGACCAGGGCGCGCCGCACCAGCCCCTCGGCCTGGAGCGTGCGCGCCGCCACCGCGACGTCGTTCAGCACGCAGAAGCCCGCCCCCTGCTCGCGGCGGGCGTGGTGGCTGCCGCCGGCGGCACTCCCGGCGAGACCCTCGGCGAGGGCGAGGCGGGCCGCCAGCAGGGTCCCGCCCACGGAACTGAGCGAGCGCCGGACCACCGCGGCGTCGATGGGCAGGCCGATCGCCCGCTCGACGTCCCGGGTCACGGTGCAGGTCAGGACCGCCTCCACATAGGCGGGGTCGTGGGCGCGGACGAGGATATCGGCAGAGGCCGGCTCTGGCGTGACGAAGCCGAGCGGCGCGAGTCCCCGGGCGATCAGCGTTTCGGCGAGCAGACCGTATTTCCGCATGGGAAAGCGATGGCCGGCGGGCAGGCTCGCCTCATAGGCGGGATGGAACGCGATCGGCGGGATCATGCGGCCGTGCCGAGATCGACCAGGATGGAATTGGCGAGCGCCGTGCCGCTGTCGTAGGCCGCCTCGATCCGCCCCCCGAGGCACCAGTCGCCGGCCGCACCGAGCCGCAGGGCCGGATCGTACAGGCTCGGCACCCCCAGGGGATGGTCCACCTGCGCGTAGCGCCAGCGGTGGGCCTCCGCATGGGTCGGATGCAGGACGGCGCCGAGGTGACGCTCGGCGCCGGCCAGCAACGCGGCGACGATCGTCTCGTGCGGTTCCTCGAGATGGGCCCGCGACCAAGCCGCCGTCGCGTGGATTGTGAGGCGGAGCCCCCCAGGTCGGCCCGGCTTCGACGCGTCGAGGGCGATGAGACCGACCGGATCTTCCCGCGGTTCGATCAGCCCCTCGGACGTCGCGCCCGGGGCGGCGACCATCAGCGACCAGCACGGGGCGTAGGTTGCGGCCTCGACGGTCGGAAGCGCGAAGCCGGACGCGTCGAGGAGGAGCTTCACCTGCGGCGCGGGACAGGTGAGCGCGACGGCGGCGAACGGGCCGTGGGTTGCGCCCGCGGCAGTGTCGAGGTGCCAGCCGGCTCCGGTCCGGCGGATCCGCGTGATCGTGACGCCGATCGCCACGGGAAGCCCCGCCAGGAGCGCGCGGACCGGAGCGGTCATATCGGGGATCCCGACCCAGCGCGCGGCACCCGCCCAGGGCGCGACGACTCCCCGTTGCTCCCACTCCGCGAGCCGCGCCGCGAAGGCGGGCCCGTGGGCCCGCATGAACTGGGCACCATGGTCGAACTGCATCGACCCGCACCGCCGGGTCGCCATCCGGCCTCCGACCGCGCGCCCCTTGTCGAACACCGCGACGCTCAGCCCGGCCTCCGCGAGGCCGCGCGCCACCGCCGCGCCGGCCATGCCGGCGCCCAGGATCGCCACGCTCCGAGGCTCACTCACGGCATCGCCCTGTCCGAGAAGCGGCCCGCCGAGCCGCGTCCCGGTCAAGATAGGGGAAGCCCCGGCCGGCGTCAGCGCGACCGTCTGCCCTTATGGCTATCAGGCCGATCGCTTCAGAGCGCGGGGGGCGCGTTGCCCGCCGCACGATCGCGTGTCACGGCATCTCGCTCGCTGGTCATGAAGCTGGCGCCGGCCGCGGCTTGGTGCGGGTAGAGGGAATCGAACCCCCACGCCTTGCGGCTGGCGATTTTGAGTCGCCCGCGTCTACCAATTCCGCCATACCCGCCTGCCCGGCGCTCTTCGCACAGGTCGGCGCCGGCGGCCAAGCGTATTTTTCGCGCGCCGCCGCGATCTGGCCAAGTCGCGGCGCCTATGCTCAAAGGGCCGCCGACAGCTCGATCCGGGACACCGAATGCTCCGCCGGCTCTATGCGTGGATCCTGGCCCTCAGTGTCAGGCCGTCCGCGCCCTACGCGCTCGGCGCGGTGGCCTTCGCGGAAAGTTCGTTCTTTCCCGTGCCGCCGGACGCGATGCTGGTCCCGATGGCGGTGAGCCGCCCGGACCGTGTCTGGCTTTACGCGACCATCGCGACCGTCGCGTCTGTCCTCGGGGGCCTCGTCGGCTACGCCATCGGGGCGCTTCTGTTCGACTCGATCGGGGGATGGTTGATCCGGCTCTACGGATTGCAGAACTCGGCAGCGACCTTTCAGGAATCCTATGCCCGGTACGGCCACTGGGTGATCCTGCTGAAGGGGCTGACGCCGATCCCCTACAAGCTCGTCACGATCACGTCGGGCTTCGCCCATTACAGCCTGTTCTGGTTCACCGTGCTGTCGATCGTCACCCGCGGCGCCCGGTTCTTCATCCTGGCCGGCCTGCTCGGGCGTTACGGGGTCCAGATCCGCGGCGTCCTCGACCGGCACCTCAACGTCGTGGTGGCGATCTCCGTGGCGGTGATCGTCCTCGGTTTCCTGCTGTTCAAGGTGATCCTGTAGCGATGAACACGGCCGCTGCGCTTCGTCTCAAGACCGCCGGACTGTGGCTGGCGATCCTCTCCGCCCTGACCCTCGGTGCCGTGCTGGTGATGCAGTACGGATACGGTTACGCGCCGTGCAAGCTCTGCCTGACGGAGCGACTGCCCTACTATGCGGCCCTGCCGTTGGGCGTGATCGCGCTGTTCCTGCCGGAGCGGCTCGCGCGGATCGCCCTCGGGCTCGCGGCCCTCGGCCTGCTCTACGGGGCCGGAATCGGCGTCTATCATGCGGGCGCGGAATGGGGGTTCTGGCCCGGACCGACCGATTGCGGGGGCGGCACGGGGGCCAATCCGGGTCAGGTCGGCGATTTTCTCAATACCCTGCAATCGACCAAGGTGGTGGATTGCTCGGTGGCGGCCCTGCGCGTGTTCGGGCTCTCTTTGGCCGGCTGGAACGCCCTGGTGGCCTTCGCGCTGGCCTCGCTGGCCGGAACGGCCGCAGCGCGGCCCTGAACCGCGCGGCGCATTCGGGTCAGCCGTCGAGCCTTGTGCCGCATGCCGGGCCCGCCTCGGGATGAGTGCCTAATTGCGGTCGTCTGGCAGGATCGGAAGTGCGGCCACCTCGATCCCCTCGTCGATGAGGGCGCGCGCCTCGGCGGGGCTCGCCTCCCCGTAGATCGAGCGGCCCTCCGCCTCACCGTAATGGATCCTGCGCGCCTCCTCGGGGAAGCGTGATCCGACATGCTCGGAGTTCGCGACGACATGATCTCGCAGGGCCCGCAACATCGCCCGCACCTGCCGTTCGGGTTCGGCGATCAGGGTCGTCGGCGCCTCGACGACCGGCGCCGGTGGCACCGCGGCGCCGCGATCGCTGCGTGCGATGCTCGGCACCATCAGCGCCTTGCCGACCGAGACGGTGTCACAGACCGGGCAGGACACGAGCCCGCGGGCCACCTGCGTGTCGAAGGAATCGGAGGACGGGAACCAGCTCTCGAAGCCGTGCCCGGCCTCGCAGAGGAGACTGTACCGGATCATGCTGACGCTTTTTGCGGTGCCTATTGGGGCGGCACGACCGGACGGCCGATCCGTTCGACGGTGAAAGCGCGTCCGTGCTGCAGGGACGGTATGCGGGCCCGGGCATCTGCCACCTGAGCCAAGTCGATCTCGGCCAGGATGATCCCGGGTTCGTCGCCGCCGGCATCGGCCAGGACTCGGCCCCAGGGATCGACGATCAGCGAATGGCCGAACGTCTCGCGTCCGTCCTCGTGGACGCCACCCTGCGCCGCCGAAATGACGAAGGTCCCCGTCTCGATCGCCCGCGCCCGCTGAAGGATGTGCCAATGCGCCGCACCGGTCTGGCGGGTGAAGCAGGCCGGTGCGGTCAGCACCTCGGCGCCCGCCTCGGCGAGCGCGCGGTACAGGCCGGGGAAGCGGATATCGTAGCAGATCGTCAGCCCGATCGTGGCCAGGGGCGTGGCGGCGACCACTGCGCAGGTGCCGCCGGTATAGGTCGCCGATTCCCGCCAGCGTTCGCCGCTCGGCAGGTCGACATCGAACAGGTGGAGCTTGTCGTAGGCGGCGAGGATGCTGCCCTCGGCGTCGATCAGGTACGCCCGATTGGCGATCCGGTCGCCGGCTCGCACCGCGATGGACCCGACATGCACCATTGCGCCGGTCTCCCGGGCCGCCTCGCGCAGGGCCGCAAGTGTCGGGTCGCGGTCCTCAGAGGTGACATGCGCGAACAACCGCTCCCGGTTGCGCTCCACCAGCGAGGTCATTTCCGGGGTCTGCACGTAGGCTGCACCCTGGGCCGCCGCCGCGCGCACGCCCGCCACGGCCGCGTCGCGGTTTGCGGCCGGGTCCCGGCCCGAGCGCATCTGCACGCAGGCGGCCGTGAAGCGAACCTCAGGCATCGGCGGTGTCTTTCAGGAGGCGGTCGAGCGTGCCGGCCCGTTCCAGCGCGTAGAGGTCATCGCATCCGCCGACATGCGTGGCGCCCACGAAGATCTGCGGGACGCTGGTGCGCCCGCCCGCCTTCTCGACCATGGCGGCGCGGGAGCCCTGCACGCGCTCGACATCGATTTCCTGGAAGGCAGCGCCCTTCTCCTTCAGCAGGCTCTTGGCCGCCGAACAATAGGGGCACCACGCCGTGGTGTAGATGGTGACCGGCTGCATGGCCTTCGACGTTCCGCGCGTGATCCCCCACTATAGTGGGGCGCGACGAACGAAATGCCTATGCCCGCGGGGTCACAGGCTCATCCGCAGCCGCCGGACCCCGGGTCGCCGCGCGACGGCGCTCAGGCAGCGAGGAGCTTCTCGACCTCGTTGACGAGATCGCGCAGGTGGAACGGCTTCGAGAGGACCTTCGCGTCCTTCGGCGCCTTGGAATCGGGGTTGAGCGCGACCGCCGCGAAGCCGGTGATGAACATCACCTTGATATCGGGATCCAGTTCGGTGGCGCGCCGTGCCAGCTCGATCCCGTCCATTTCCGGCATCACGATATCGGTGAGCAGGAGCTCGAACGGCTCCTCGCGCAGGCGATTATACGCAGACAGGCCGTTGTCGAAGGACAGGACATCGTAGCCCGCGTTCTGGAGCGCCTTGGCCAAGAACCGGCGCATGTCGTTGTCGTCTTCCGCCAGCAGGATTTTCATCGGCCGGATCCGCGCCTTCGTGTCAGGGTGTTGATCCCATAAAGGGACGCGTTGGTAAACAAGGTGTTAGGATCACCGCTACAGGGCCCGCCTGGAATCGCCCGAACGGCACGTTCGGACGCGGCCGCGCAGTGGACAGGCGAGCGAACGCACACCACAGTGTGCGCTTGCCGTGCCTGTTCCGTCGCCGGGTTGTCCACGCATCGATGAGCGCTCCCGATTCGGTAAAGCCAGACGCCTTCGGCTTCGCCCCGCCCTATGCGGTCGATGAACCCGCGGCGCACACCCTGCCGTTCGTGTTCAATACCGGTCATTCCGGGTCCGTCTACCCCCCGCATTTCATCGCCGCCTCGCGCCTGGATGCCCTGACCCTGCGTCGTTCGGAGGATGCGCATGTGGAGCGCCTGTTCGCGCCCGTGGTCGGGCTCGGCGCGCCGCTGCTCCGGGCGAACTTTCCCCGGGCCTTCCTCGACGTGAATCGCGAGCCGTTCGAACTCGACCCACGCATGTTCGACGGGCGGCTGCCACCCTTCGCCAACACGCGCTCGATGCGGGTCGCCGGCGGGCTCGGGACCGTTCCGCGCGTCGTCGCCGACGGACAGGAGATCTACGCCCGAAGGCTACCGGTCGAGGAGGCGATCGCGCGGATCGAGGAGCTCTACAAGCCGTATCACCGGGTCTTGCGCGGCCTTATCCAGCGCACCACCCAGCACCATGGCCATTGTGTGCTCATCGACTGCCATTCCATGCCGTCATCGAGCCTGGGACGCGATGCGGAGATGAAAGCCGATCTCGTGCTCGGCGACCGGTTCGGGACCGCGTGTGCGCCCGCGCTGATCGACGGGTTCGACAGCGCCTTCCGGGCGCGCGGCTTCAACGTGGTGCGCAACAAGCCCTACGCGGGCGGATTCATCACCGAGCATTACGGCGAGCCGAACCTTGGACGCCACGCCCTCCAGATCGAGGTCAATCGCGCGCTCTACATGAACGAGACGAGCCTCGCGATGCATTCCGGGTTTCCCGGGCTCGTGGATTCGCTGCGAGCCGTGATCGCAGAAGTGGCGACCGGGCTGGGTGACCTCGCACCGCGCCGGATGGCCGCGGAATAGCGACGGCCCCTCGGGCAGCCGGTCCCGAAACAAAAAAGGCCACTCCCGAAGGAGCGGCCCGAAGTCTAGGGAGGAAACGCCCAAGAAGGGCTGCGGAACCACGACGCCATCGCGATCCCGCAACGCACAAAGTAAAGTGCGTCGCACAAGACGCAAGAGCTAAATCGCAGCGGCCGCTGCATCCGGCGCATACCTGCATGGCAGCCAACGAGCAGCCGTTCTGGGAACCGTGGCCGGACCGATCGGCAGGAAGCCTTTAGGGGGCGATAACCCCGCTCAACCGTGTTCCTTGAGGAGCTTGGCGATCTCCGCCTTCAGCGGACCCGCCAGATCCTTGCGCTCCAGCGCATAGGCGAGGTTCGCCGTGAGGAAGCCGAGCTTGGAGCCGGTGTCGTAGGTCCGGCCCTCGTAATGCATGCCGAAGAAATCCTGCGACTCCATCAGGTCGATCATGGCGTCGGTCAGCTGGATCTCGCCGCCCGCGCCCTTCTTGCCGTGCTCCAGGATCCCGAAGATCTCGGGTTGCAGGATGTAACGGCCGGAAATGATGAAGTTCGAGGGGGCCGTGCCCTGCTTGGGCTTCTCCACCATGCCGGTGATCTGGAACGACTGGCCGTAGGTCTCGCCGACGTTCACGATCCCGTACTGATGGGTCTCCTCGGGTGCCACCTCCTCGACCGCGATGACGTTGCCGCCATGGCGCTCGTAGGTCGCCAGCATCTGCTGCATGCAGCCCCGGCTCAGCATGTCCGGAAGCAGGACGGCGAAGGGCTCGTCACCGATGATCTCCCGGGCGCACCACACCGCGTGGCCGAGTCCGAGGGGGGCCTGCTGGCGGGTGAAGCTCGTCTGCCCAGCCCGGGGCAGATCCTTCTTCAACTCCTCATAGACGGCGGTCTTGCCGCGTTCCTGCAAGGTATGATCGAGTTCGAACGCGATGTCGAAATGGTCCTCGATGACCGCCTTGCCGCGACCGGTCACGAACACGAAGTGTTCGATGCCGGCTTCCCGGGCCTCGTCGACGACATGCTGCACCACCGGCCTGTCCACGACGGTGAGCATCTCCTTCGGGACCGCCTTGGTGGCAGGCAGGAAGCGCGTGCCCAGGCCCGCGACGGGCAGGACGGCCTTGCGGATCGGTTTCATCGATCGGTAACCCCAAGGACAGAATGGAACGGCGTGGTCAACAATTCTAAGGGACCGGTTCGACACGCTCCGCGCCGAACCGATCGCCCACGCCGGTGGCCGATGCGCCAGTGAGACAGGCGAACGCGGCGCGTCGCAAGGGCTGAATGTGGATAGTATGGGTTAGCCTGCCGTAAATATACCGTCTGCAACCACGTAAGCAGGCTTACTGGCGACGGCTTTTGAGGGGATGACATGGCGGTCCTTGTAACGGGCGGCGCCGGCTACATCGGCAGCCACATGGTTCTGGCCCTGCTCGACGCCGGCCACGAAGAGGTCGTCGTTCTGGACGATCTCTCCACCGGGTTCGACTGGGCGGTTCCGGAGGGCGTCAAGCTCGTGCAGGGTGACGTCGCCGATCAGGCCCTCGTCACCCAGACGATCCTGCAGCACCGGATCGACGCCCTCGCCCATTTCGCCGCCAAGATCGTGGTGCCCGAATCCGTCGCGGACCCGCTCGGCTATTATCTCGCCAATACGGTGAAGACCCGTTCCCTGATCGAGGCCGCGGTCCGGGCGGGCGTGCGGCACGTGATCTTCTCCTCGACGGCGGCCGTCTACGGCGAGCCTGAGATCGTGCCGGTCCCGGAGGACCTGCCGCTCAGGCCGATCAACCCCTACGGCCGCTCGAAGCTTATGAGCGAGTGGATGATCGCCGACGCGGCGGCGGCTCACGGCTTCTCCTACGTGATCCTGCGCTACTTCAACGTCGCGGGCGCCGACCCGGGCGGGCGGTCCGGCCAGTCCACACCGAACGCCACGCACCTGATCAAGGTCGCGACGCAGGCGGCCCTGGGCCAGCGCGAGCGGCTCGACGTCTATGGGACCGATTACCCGACGCCGGACGGCTCGTGCCTGCGCGACTACATCCAGGTCTCGGACCTCGCCGAGGCACACCGCATGGCGCTCGATCACCTGCGGTCGGGGGGCGAGAGCCTGACGCTGAATTGCGGCTACGGGCGCGGCTACTCGGTGCTCGACGTGATCGCGGTGGTGAAGCGACAGTCCGGCAGCGACTTTCCCGTGCGGCTCTGTCCCCGCCGCGCCGGCGATCCGGCGCAGATCGTGGCCGAGGCGGGGCAGATCCGCGCGCGGCTCGGCTGGCAGCCTCGCCACGACGACCTCGACGCCATCGTGGCGCAGGCCCTCGCCTGGGAGGATCGTCTGTCCAAGCGCAACCGGATCTGACCGGATGCCGTCGCGCAGAGTGTTGCTCGCGGCCGTCCTGGGCCTCGCGGCTGCAACAACGGGTGCCGGAGCGGAAGCCCGCCCTGACGGCGCCTTCCGGTCCTTCATCGACGGCCTACGCCCCGACGCTGCGGCGCGGGGCATCTCCGCGGAGACCTTCGACGCGGCGTTCCGTGGCGTGACGGCTCCGGATCCCGGCATCCTGGCCCGGACCCGCCGCCAGAGCGAGTTCGTGCGCCCGGTCTGGGACTACCTCGTCGGCACGGTCTCGGCCGGCCGGATTGCCAAGGGTCGCGCACGCGCCGCCGCGCTCGCCGGGACGCTCGAAACGATCGAGCGCCGCTACGGAGTGCCGGGCCCGCTGGCCCTGGCCGTCTGGGGGGTCGAGTCCGATTTCGGCGCCAGCGCGGGGGGGATCTCGACCATCCGGGCCCTGGCGACCCTGGCCGCGGCCGGTCACCGGGGCAGCCTGTTTCGCGACGAGTTGCTCGCGGCGCTTACCATCCTGCAACGCGGCGACATCGCCCCGGCGCGGATGAGCGGCAGCTGGGCGGGCGCCATGGGCCAGGTCCAGTTCCTGCCCTCGACTTATCTGGCACATGCAGTCGATTTCGACGGCGACGGCCGGCGGGACATCTGGACCAGCGCAACCGATTCGCTGGCCTCCATCGCGGCCTTTCTGAAGGATCTCGGCTGGGATCCGGCGCTCGCGTGGGGCTACGAGGTGCTGTTGCCCCAGGACTTCGATCTGGCGCGCTACACCGGCGACCTGTCCGCCTTCGCCGAGCGGGGCGTCCGGCGGGCCGACGGCCGCCCCCTCCCCCCCCGCGGCCGGGCCAGCCTGTTCCTGCCCGGAGGCCGTGGCGCACCGTCCTTCCTGATCACCGACAATTTCGAGGTGATCCGAGGCTACAACACATCCGATTCCTACGCGCTGGCGGTGGGCCATTTCGCGGACCGGCTCGGCGGCGGGCCGCCATTGGCCGCAGCCTGGCCCGCAACGGCGGCCCTCGACGGGCCAAGCCTGCGGGCACTCCAGGCCGGACTCGCGACGGCTGGCTACTATGACGGGCCCAGCGACGGCCGCGCCGGGCCCAAGCTGCGCGAGGCGGTGCGCCGCTATCAGATCGGTGCGGGCCTGCCGGCCGACGGATACGCGACCGCCACGCTCCTCGCCCATGTCGCGGGCCGTGCGGCGCCCGGACCCTGACCCTGACCCTCACCGCGATCACGGTTTAGACCGTCCGAAGCCTTCGCCCTATAGTGCGTGTGATAAGGACGGCGGCGTTCGCGAAGAAGACTACAGGATGAGCATGAAAGTCGGACGCCCAGGTGGCGCGATACGCCCTGTTCAGCTGGCCCTGGCCGGCGCGCTGTGGCTCGTCGGCTTGCCGCTGCTCGGCGGCGCCCAGGCGCTGGCGCAGTGGGGCGACGGCTACCAGCAGCCCGGCAACGGTGCCTATTACGAGGCACCGCCGCGTCGGCGCCCCCGGGACGCCTATTACCGGGATGACGCCAACTACGGGCGGCAACCACCCCGCTACGCGCCGCCGCAGGAGGCGCCGCGACAATTCTACTGGCCCTGGGAGGACCGGCCGCAGCCGGTCGCACCGCCGCCGGAGCGAACCAATCGGGCACCACGCCCGCGCAACAGCTACGGCCCCACCGAGGCGCAGCGGCCGGCGCCCGCCCTGAAGCGCCGGGTGCGCCAAGCCCGGACCCCGACGCCGCCGAAGCCCGCCGTCGCCAAGACCGAACCGCACGTTCAGATCGCGGTATTCGGCGACTCGCTCGCCGACCACCTCGCCAAGGGCCTCGACGACGTGTTCGAGGACAATGCCGACGTTGCCATCATCGACCGCGCGAAAGGCGACAGCGGGCTCGTGCGGAAGGACGTGGTCGACTGGCCGAAGGCGGTGCAGGATTATCTGCAGTCAAATCCGAAGGTCCGCTATGCCCTGGTCATGATGGGGGCCAATGACCGGCAGCCCATCCGCGAGGGCGACGAAACCGCCGATCCCATGACCGACCGCTGGCGCGCCCTGTACCGGGCCCGCATCGATGCGCTGATCAAGGTGTTCGGCGACCGGAAGCTGCCGCTGATCTGGGTCGGGCTCCCGCCCATGCAGAGCGAGGGGTTGAGCCGCGACCTGGCCGCCGTCAACGACATCGTCCGTGACAGCGTCACCAAGGCCGGCGCGACCTTCGTGGACATCTGGCCCGGCTTCGTGGACGATCGGGACAGGTACGCCGCCTCGGGGCCGGACCCGGAGGGTCAGATCGCCAAGCTCCGCACCGCGGACGGCGTCCACTTCACCAAGGCGGGCGATCGGAAGCTGGCGCATTTCGCCGATGTCGAGCTCAAGCGCCTGATGGGTACGGCGCCGGCGCAGCCCGACCAGCCGCCCGCCGCCGTGGCACCGAGCACCACGCCCTCGGTCTCCGGCCCGAGCCTCGACGGAACCGGGCAGCCCACCGATACGGCGGCGATCGACCGGCAGATCACCGCGATGCTGCCGAGCCTGCCCGAGCCCCCCGGCGTGCCCGCCCTTCCGGTGAAGCCGGCGGCGGGTCCCGTCGTGCCGTTGAGCCGGATGGAGGTCTCACCCGGCGGCACCCTGTTGAGCGGCCGCCCCCGGGACACCGACAACCTCGGCACCGTGGAGCGGACCCTGCTGCGCGGGAACGCCCCGATGCCGCAGCCCGGCCGGGCCGACGATTTCCGCTGGCCGCCCGGATGAGGCCGGAGCTGTCTGCGGCCTGAGCGCGCGGGCGTCGAACCGATCGCGCCTATCGCGGCAGGACGCTGGCACCCATCAACGTTTCGTCGATGGCGCGGGCGGCCTGGCGGCCCTCGCGGATCGCCCAGACCACCAGGGACTGGCCCCGGCGCATGTCGCCCGCTGCCCAGATCTTCCCGTCCGAGGTGCGGTAATCCTCCTCGTTGGCCTCGACGTTGCCGCGCTTGCTCACGCCGATCCCGGACTGCTCCAGGAGACCCCTCTGGACGGAACCCGCGAAGCCGATCGCCATGAAGACGAGGTCAGCCGGGAGCACGAATTCCGAGCCGGGCATGGGTTGGCGCTTGGCATCGACCCGGGCGCAGACGACACCCGTGAGCTGACCCTTCTTGTTTCCATCGAGCCGCAGCGTTGCGGCCTGGAACTCGCGCTCCGCGCCCTCGGCCTGGCTGGAGGAGGTGCGCATCTTCGTCGGCCAGTAGGGCCAGACGGTGAGCTTGTCCTCCCGCTCCGGCGGTCGCTGGCGGATGTCGAGCTGCGTCACCGACAGGGCGCCCTGCCGGAACGCAGTGCCGACGCAGTCGGAGGCCGTGTCGCCGCCGCCGATGACGACCACGTTCTTGCCGGCGGCGAGGATCGGCGGTTCGCCGTTGCCGGGCATCGGCTCCTGGCTCACCCGCCGGTTGGACTGGATCAGATAGGGCATCGCGTAGTGGACGCCGTCGAGGTCCTGGCCGGGCAGCTGCGGATTGCGCGGATCCTCGGCACCGCCGCAGAACATCACCGCGTCGAACTCGGCCTTCAGCTCGTCGACCGGCTTCGTCACGCCGATATTCTGATTGTAGTGGAAGACGACCCCCTCAGCCTCCATCTGGCGCACGCGCCGGTCGATATGGCGCTTCTCCATCTTGAAGTCCGGGATGCCGTAGCGCAGCAGGCCGCCGGCCTTGGGCTCGCGCTCGAAGACGTGGACGTCGTGCCCGACCCGGGCGAGCTGCTGGGCGGCGGCCAGGCCGGCCGGGCCGGAGCCCACGACCGCGACGCGCTTGCCGGTCCGGGTCTCCGCCGGCTCGGGCTTCACCCAGCCCATGTTCCAGGCGCGGTCGGCGATCGCCTGCTCGATCGTCTTGATCGCCACCGGCTGGTTCTCGAGGTTGAGCGTACAGGCCTCCTCGCAGGGCGCGGGGCAGATACGGCCGGTAAATTCCGGGAAGTTGTTGGTGGAGTGGAGGTTGCGCGAGGCCTCCTCCCAATCTGACTGGAAGACGAGGTCGT